>JACQYR010000100.1 GCA_016208115.1 Desulfarculus sp. | reverse complement strand
TCCTGACCTTCCCGCCAGCGGGGTGGGGTGAGGTCGCGGGTCCAATTGATCTGGGTCAGCTCCTGGGCGCTGTAGCCCACCAGGTCCAGGAAGGCCTGGTTGCACCTGCCCAGGCTGCCGTCGGGATAGGCCACGGCAAAGGGCTGGGAGGAGTGGTCCAGAAGATCGGCCAAAAACGAGGCCTGCCGCTGGCTCTCGCGCAGGGCCTCCTCGGCCCGCCGGCGTTGCGAGACGTCGTGGATTATGGAGTGCAAGAGCCGGCGCCCGCCCCAGTTCATGGGGCCGGTGTAGACCTCCACGTCACGCAGCTCGCCCGAGGCCAGCCGGTGCTGGAACTCAAAGGCCAGCCTGCCCCCGGCCAAGGCCCCGGCCATGGCGTCCTGGATCTTCTCGGGCGGGGCCGGGTTGATGTCGAAGACCTTCTTGGTGACGATCTCCCGGCGTGAATAGCCGTAAAAGTCGCAGGCCGCCTGGTTGGCGTCCACGATGGAGCCGTCCTCGGGGTCCACCACCAGCTTGATGGCCTGGTTGGTCTCGAAAAGTTGCCGGTAGCGCTCGTGCCCTTCCTGGATGGCCTGCTCGGCCTGCCTGAGCGCCAGGTTTTGCAGCTCCAGGTCGGCCTGGCGCCGCCTGAGCTGCTCGTTGACCGCGGCCAACTCCCGCTCCAGGCGGTGGCGCTCCAGGCCGGTCTTGATGGCCCCGTACAGCCCCAGGCGGTTGACCGGCTTGACCAGATAACCCACGGGCTGCGCCTGGGCCACCCTCTCCAGGGTGGGAGGGTCGCCGTGGCCGGTGACGAAGATGATGGGAATGCCCAGCTCCGCCCTGATGCGCTGGGCGGCCTCCACGCCATCCATGTCCCCCGGCAGCCCGATGTCCATCAACACCAGGTCGGGCCGGCGGTCCTGGGCCAGGCCCAAGGCCTGCCGGGCGTCGAGGGCCTCCAGCGGCGGGGGATAGTCCAAGGATTCCAGGAAGCGGACCATCAAGGCCCGGGAAGACTCGTCGTCTTCCACCAGGAGAATAAGTTCTGCGGGCAAGATGCGCTCCACCACGCCGCGCGGCCAGGCGGGCGCGGCGGACGGCTACAAGGAAAGGCGGCCCAGCGCCGCCCCTTTCACAAGCTGTGGTTCCTTGGTAAAGGTTCCCACATGGACCCGAGTTTCTCAATATGTTTTTGGGGTTCGCGGCGGAGGCCCTCATTTTGCGCACATATGAAATGGGGATTGGGACGATAAACCGCCGGGGCCTTGGGTGCCCGCCCCCGCTCAGGCCGGGCGGTCCAGCACCTGGCGGACGGTTTGCAGCATGTCCAGCAGGCGGTAGGGCTTGGCGATGAACTCGGCGGCGCCGCTGGCGCGGCAGCGCTCGATCTGGGGGTTGTCGGTATAACCGCTGGCCACGATGACCTTGGCTCGGGGGTTTAGGGCCATGATCTCCTCCAGGGCGCGCTGGCCGCCCATGCCCGGCATGCCCAGGTCCAGGATGACCAGGTCCACGCCTGGGCCGTCCTGGGCATAGGCCTCAAGGGCCTGCTCGCCGCTGGTGGCCTCCAGCACCCGGTAGCCGTGCCTCTCCAGCATCTCCCGGGCCACCTCCACGATGGCCGGCTCGTCGTCCACCAGCAATATGGTCTCCCGGCCCATCGGCGCGGCCTGGGGGGCCGGGGGCGCGTCGCCGGCCAGGGCGCGCGGGGCCGCCGGCACCGGCAGGTAGATGCTGAAGCTGGTGCCCTGGGCCGGGGAGCTGTAGCAGGAGATGTAGCCGCCATGGCCCTTGACGATGCCGTAGACCGTGGACAGGCCCAGGCCGGTGCCCTGGCCCACCTCCTTGGTGGTGAAGAAGGGCTCGAAGATGTGGGGCAGGATGGCCTGGTCCATGCCCTGGCCGCTGTCGGAGACCCTGAACAGCACGTAGTCGCCGGGGGTCATCTCGGGATGGTTCTTGGCCGACAGCTCGTCCCAGGACTGGTTGCCGGTCTCGATGAGCAGGCGGCCCCCCTGGGGCATGGCGTCGCGGGCGTTGCCGGCCAGATTGACCAGCAGGTGCTCCAGTTGATTGGCGTCGCCGGCGATTTCCCAGAGGTCCGGGGCCAGGCGGGTCTCCATGCTAATCATGGGGGGTATGGTGCGCCTCAAGACCGCCACGATCTGGCCGATCACCTGGTTGAGGCTCAAGGGGGCCAGGCGCGGCCGCACCTTGCGCCCGAAGGTCAAGAGCCCGCGCACCAGCTCGGCCCCCCGGTTGACCAGGCGGTCCATCTGCCGGAGCTGGGGCAGGAAGTGGTCCAGACCGCGCTCCTTGGCCATCATCATCAGTTGCAGATAGCCGCTGACCACTTGGAGGATGTTGTTGAAGTCGTGGGCGATGCCGCTGGCCAGCACCCCCACGGCCTCCATCTTGAGGGCCTGGCTGAGCTGGCCTTCCAGGCGTTCCTTCTCTTGCTGGGCGCGCACCCGCTCGGTGGTGTCCCGGATGATGACCACCATGCCCGCCGGGCGGTCCAGGTGGTCCTCGAAGCGCGAGGCGCTTATCTCCACCTCCAGCAGGCGGCCATCCTTGGTGTAGCGCCTGGTCTGGACCCCCCGTTGCGCCTGGCCCAGGTCCACCACCTCGCGCACCCGCTGGCGGGTGGTCTCGGCCTCGGCCTCGGGCACGAAGCCCAGGGAGCGGCCGGCCAGCTCCTCCTGGGTCCAGCCGAAGACCTGGGTGAAGGCCTGGTTGAGGAACTGCACCCGGCCCTCCAGGTCGTAGACGATGATGGCGTCGGCGCTACTGTTGAACAGCGACCGGTAGAGCGCCCCCACCCGGCGGGACTCCTCGTAGAGCAGGCGGTAGCTGGCCTCGGCGGCGCGCAGGGCCTGGCTGGTGCGGCGGTGCTCCGCGATCTCCTGCCTGAGCTTCTGGTTGGCCTGCCGCAGCTCCTGGGTGCCATCGGCCACCAACTCCTCCAGGTGGTCGCGGTGGCGCTTGAGCTCCTCCTCGGCCTTCTTGCGCTCACTGATGTCGCGGTAGATGACGATGTCGCCGGCCAGTTGGCCGTCGGGGCCGGTGAAGATGGCGGTCTTGAGCTGGATGTCCAGCAGGCGGCCGTCCTTGGTCAGGCGCTGGCTCTCCAGGAGCACGTTCTCGCCCTCCAGGGTGCGCAGCACCGCGTCCCTGGTGCGCTCCTGCTCGTGGAGGGGCACGAAGTCTATGCCCCGGCCGGCCAGCTCCTCCAGGGACCAGCCGAAGGCCTGCTGAAAGGCCGGGTTGATATAGGTCACCTTGCCCTGGTGGTCGTAGACCGTGATGGGGTCGGGCGAGGCGTCCAGGAGCTGGCGGTAGCGGCGCTGGCTCTCCACCAGGGCGGCCTCGGCCCGCTTGTGCTCGGTCAGGTCCTGGTGGGTGACGATGCTGGCCAGCAACTGGCCGTCGCCGCCCTGGACTATGGAGGTCTGGAGCAGCACGTCCAGGATTCGGCCGTCCTTGGTCAGGCGCTTGGTCTCCAGGCTGACCTTCTCGCCGGCCAAGGTGCGCTCCCAGGCCTGGGCGGTCAGGCCGGCCTGGTCCGGGGGCACGAAGTTCTCGATGCGGCGGCCCCGGAGCTCCTCCAGGGACCAGCCGTAGAGCTGCTCGAAGGCGGGGTTGAGGTAGTTTACCCGGCCCTGGCGGTCGTAGACCGCGATGGGGTTGGGCGAGGCGTCCAGGAGCTGGCGGTAGCGGGCCTCGCTCTCGGCCAGGGCGGCCTCGGCCCGCTTCTTGGCGGTGATGTCGCGGTGGATGACGTAGATGCCGGTGATCTCGCCTCGGGGATCGTTGAAGGGGGCCACGGTGAGCAGCACGTCCAGGCGGCGGCCGTCCTTGGTCAGGCGCCGGGTCTCGAACTCGGATTTGCGGCCGTCCAGGGTATTGGCGATGACCTGGGTGGTCTTCTCGCGCTCCGCGGAGGGCACGAAGTCCACCCGCCGGCCCAGCCATTCCTCCCGTGACCAGCCGTAGGTGTCCACGAAGGCCTGGTTGACGTACAACACCCGGCCCTCAGAGTCGTAGAGCACCATCGCGTCCGGCGAGGACTCGAACAAGAGGCGGTAGCGGGCCTCGCTGTCGCGCAGGGCCTCCTCGGTCTGGCGCTGCCGGGCGGCGGCCTCCCTGGCCTGGGCCAATTCCCGCCGCAGGCGCTCCAGTTCCTCCAGGAACGGGCCGCCGCTTGTGGACCCCTCTTGTTTCACTCCCAGGCTGACTCCCTGTTAAGCAAGCCTAACATTATGTTACCCCAAACCATCTGCCCGGGAAGCGGCAAGTGGCGCCCGGCTTGCGAAAAAGTGAAGGGGCGGCGGGGCCGCCCCCTCACCCGGCCCGATTTGCCAGCCCGGGCACCGGGCCTTTTTTGTTCAATTGGCGGGGCGCCTGGCTTAGAATGCTGGCCAATGGCCCTAGAGGCCCGGGCGGCCATTTCGGCCCGTCCGCGCGGCGAGGGGTTTCTGGCCCATGGCGTGGATACATCCGGTTGTGGAGGTCATCGGCCTTTTACTGTCGCTGTACGTGCTTATGCTGGGCTGGCGGCGTTTCGGCACGCTCCATCTGGCGCGCGCGGGCCTGACCTTCGCCTGGAAGCGGCACGTCAGCCTGGGCCGGCTTACCTTCGCGCTGTGGCTGGGCGGCCTAGTCCTGGGCTTGGGCGCGTCCTGGTGGACCTGGAAGGTGGTCTTCATAACCGATGGCCACTACCAGGTGGGCCTGGCCATGGTGCCCCTGATGGTCTTCGGCCTGGTCTCGGGCCTGGTCATGGACCGGCAGAAGGCCCGGCGCCGGGTGCTGCCCTTGGCCCACGGCCTGGGCAACCTGGTGCTGGTGGCCCTGGCCCTGGTGCAGTTGGCCACGGGCATCGGGGTGATTCGGGACATGATCCTGCCCTAGGCGCGGCCCAGCCCGCCAATTGCCCATTGCCCCACCGGACCCGGGGGGTATATGCTCTAAACAGGTGACATTGACCGGCGGGGTGATGTTACTCCACCTCCGGCGCGGGCGCCCCTAGCTGCTCTCCGCGGTTTCCTGGCCCAACCCCCCTTCAGCATTGGCGAGACAACGTCCCTTGTGGGTGGCGGACGGCGTGGTCCGCCGGCGGCCTGGGTTGGCCTGGACGCAAGGGAGGTGGCCATGAGCGGTCCCCTGGGTTGGCTTTCGGCCAAGCTGGACGCCAGCCTGGCCATGTGGGGCACCCACGACAGCCTGCGGGCCTTGGCCCTGGCCAAGCGGGGCGGGATGGGGCCAGGTGGCGGGGCGGGAGGGCCGTGCCTGGGTTGCCGGCCGGCCCACTGCTGCCGGCAGTTGTACGTGCCCTTGAGCGATGCCGACGCCCTCTCGAACCTCTACCGCCTGGCGGCCAAGGCCGTGGGCGGCCAGCGCATCCTGGCCCGCCGGGCCGACGGGGCCTGCGCGTACCTGCTGGACGAGCGCTGCTCCATCTATGAGCGGCGGCCCAGCGCCTGCCGCGACTACGACTGCTGCCAGGACACCCGCACCAACGTGACCTGGCCCTCGTCCTGAGGGTGGCAGGCGGCAAGGCCCCCTCACCCCGTCCCTCTCCCCCAGTGGGGGAGAGGGGGCAAGAGGAGCTCGTCCCGCTAGGGGCGTAGTTGACAGTCACCCCGCAAGTCAACAGCGGGAGCCGCCAGCCTGGGCCACAATCACTGCCTCAACCGACCCGTTTATGCCCGCCGCGGCTCGCGGCCCGACCCGTTTATGCCCCGCCGGGGGCACCCGGCTGCCCGGCGGGGGGCTCCCCGCTGTCGAGGGCTTGGCGGACCAGGGCCACCAGGTCGCGCAGGCTGTAGGGTTTGGGCAGGAAGCCCCAGGCCCCCAGGCCGGCCACCTGCTGGCGGGTTTCCTGAAGGTCGTAGCCGCTGGCCACGATCACCTTGAGTTGGGGGGCGGCCATTTTTAGTTGCCGCAGGCCTTCCAGGCCGCCCATGCCGGGCATGCCCAGGTCCAGCACCACCAGGTCCGGAAGGGGCTGGGCCTTGCGCACGATCTCCAGGGCGGCCTCGCCGCTGTGGGCCAGGTGCACCCGGTAGCCGGCCAGGCTCAGGGCCTCGCTGGCCGGTTCCAGCACCTGGGTCTCGTCGTCCACCAGGAGAATGGCCTCGCTGCCCCGGGGCGGGGGCGGCGGCAGGGGAAGGGGCTGGGCCAGGGCCGGACCCTGGGGGGGCACGGGCAGGTGGATGTGGAAGGAGGCGCCCCGGCCGGGGCGGCTGTGGCAGGAGATCTGGCCGCCGTGGCGCCGCACCACGCCGTAGGCCAGGAAGAGCCCCAGGCCGCTGCCCTGACCGACCTCCTTGGTGGTGAAGAAGGGCTCGAAGGCCCGGGCCAGGATGGCCTGGTCCATGCCCTGGCCGCTGTCGGCGAAGGAGATAAGCACGTAGGGTCCGGGGGGCAGGTCCTGGCCCTCGGGGGCGGCGCCGTCCGGCAGGGTCACCTGGCTGGTGGCGATGGCGATGAGGCCGCCGCCGGGCATGGCGTCGCGGGCGTTGGCCCCCAGATTAAGGAGCACCTGCTCCAGTTGGGCCTGGTCGCCCAGGATCAGGGGCAGGGCCGGGGCCAGGTCCAGGCGTATATCGATCATCTTGGGTATGGTGCGCCCCAAGAGTTCGGCGGCCCGCTCCACGGTCTGGTTGATGTCCACGGCCTGGCTGCTGGCGGGCAGTTGGCGGCCGTGGCTCAAGAGGCTGCGGACCAGTTGGCTGCCCCGCTCCACGGCCTGCTCGATCTCCTCCAGGTAGCGCCGGGGTTCAGAGCGGGGGGGCAGGCCTTGGCGCAGCAGGTGGGCGTAGCCACTTATGGCCTGCAAGAGGTTGTTGAAGTCGTGGGCGATGCCGCTGGCCAAGGTGCCCAGGGCCTGAAGCTTGCTGGCGTGGGCCAGTTGGGCCTCCATCTCCTGGCGGGCGGTGACGTCGTGCAGGAAGTAGAGGCGAGCGGGCCGGCCCTCCCAGGTGATGGCCACGGCCTGGGCCTGCACGGCGATGGCGCGGCCGGTCTTGGTCACGGCCCGCCAGGTGCGCACCCGGGAGGCGGAGGCCGGCTTCTGAGGGGCGGCGTCCTCGGGGGCCGGGGGCCACAGGGGGCGGTCCTGGGGGTGCAGGAGGTCCAGGAAGGGCCGGCCGATCAACTGCTCGGGGCCGTGGCCGAAGATCTCCTGGGTGTGCGCGTTGCAGAAGCGGATCAGCCCCTCCTGGCAGATGAAGATGGCCTCCTGGGCATTGTCCACCAAGAGGCGGTACTTTTCCTCGGACTGGCGCAGCAGGGTCTCGGTGCGCCGGCGCTCCTGGTTCTCGGCCGCCAGGGCCTGGTTGGAGGCCAGGAGGTCCTGGGTGCGCTCCTGGACCTTGTTCTCCAGTTGGTCGTGGGCGCGGCGCAGGGCCAGTTGGGCCTGGCGCTCCTGGGTGACGTCGCGCACGATGCACAGGGTGGCCAGGGGCTCGCCCAGGCTGTTGGCCAGGCAACTGCCGGAGATGTTCAGGTAGCGGGTGTGTCCCTCCTGGTCGTCGAAGCTGGTTTCCAGGCTCTGGGAGGCCCCGGGAGCGAAGAGCCCCAGCAGGTCCTTCTGGAAGGGCTCGGCGGGCAGGAGCTTGGCCAGGGGCTGGCCCAGCAGGGCCTGGCGGGGGCGGCCCAGGAGGTTTTCGGCCGCGTGGTTGGCCTTGCGCACCACGCCGTCCTCGTCCACCATGAACAGGGCCTCGCCCATGGTCTCCAGCACCAGGGCCGAGGCCAGCACGGGGGTGAAGAAGACCGGGCCGTAGCGCCGCATGGCCGTCAGCAGCATGACCACCACCGCCAGGGCCGGCATATAACCGAAGGGGTACAACGGCCAGCCGAAGCCGGGCAAAAAGTCCACGGCGATGAGGCAGCCCACCACCAGGGCGCGCATGTGCAGCTTGAGGCGCAGGCGGGCACGGGAGCCCTGGCTGGTGGTCCTGAGCAGGCGGCGGTAGAAGTTGTCGCACAGCACCCCGTAGGCCAGGGCATAGGCCAAAAAGGGCGCCCCCAGGACCCCGTAGCGCTTGTAGAAGCCCCACCAGCGCTGGTCCACGCCGGCGATGAGCCAGTCGGTGGTCAGGGCGGCCAGCACGAACAGGCCCCCCAGACCCCAGCCCAGGACCAGCAGCGCCCGCATGCCGGGCTGCCGGTCTTGCAGCGAGCCCACGAAGGAAAACAAAAGCACCGGCACCAGGGGCACCCCCAGGTAGGCCAGGCGCACCCAGAACAGGGCCGTGCTCCCGTCCTGGCTCAGGTAGGCCAGGGCGAAGCAGGCGAAGTAGTCGGCCAGGGCCAGGATGAACCAGAAGAACATCTGGCTGGGGGTGGAGTGACGGTCGCGCCACAGGGTGCTGAGCCCCAAAAACAAGAGGCCCAGGGCCGCCAAGGCCATGGGCAGGGCATGGGGGTTGAAGGTGTAGCCCTGCATGGAAAAAACCATGGCGTGCATCTGGCCCCCTCGCCGTTGACGACCCGCGTGGCCAAGATCAGCTTCGCCGGCCCTGGGTGGGTCCCGGGCCGGGCAGGCAACGCACAATGGATAGATGATAAGGATTCAGGCCGGTCCTGGCCAGCAAAAGCCGCCGGGGACTCCTTGTTTTCGTCCGCGGGCGCCCGCCGGCCCGGTTTTGGTCCTTGCTGGCCGCCGGGGCCTGCCCAATAATGTAAGTAACCCCCCGGCGCCGGGCCTTTCCCGCCGGGCCTGCCCCACACCATAGCGGGAGCCGTTCATCATGGCCAAGAGCCTGCCCAGCCGCGTGGAAGAGTTGGAGGAACGCTACAAGCTCATCGCCGACAACTTGGTGGATGCCATCTGGGTGCTGGACGCCGACAGCATGGCCATGGAGTTCATAACCCCCTCGGTGGAGAAGCTCAGCGGTTTCGCGCCCGGGGACTATACCGGCATGGACATCAGACAGCGCATGAGCCCCTCCTCCTACGAGGCCCTGCGCCAGACCCTGGCCGACGAGCGGCGCCTGTTCGAGCAGGGCATAAACCGCAAGTGCACCATGGAGCTGGAGATGATCCACCAGCAGGGGCACACCTACTGGATCGAGATCATTGCCCGCTTCTTCAAGGACGACAATGGCCAGCTCAAGGTGGTGGGGGTGAGCAAGGACATCGCCAACCGCAAGCGGGCCGAGCGGGAGCGCGAGGCCCTCATCAAGGACCTGGGCAAGGCCCTGGCCGAAAAGGAGGCCCTGCTCAAGGAGAACAAGATACTGCGGGGCCTGTTGCCCATCTGCGCCGGCTGCAAGCGCATACGCGACACGGATGGCCGCTGGTGGCCCCTGGAGGCCTACGTCAAGGCCCACACCCGGGCCCAGTTCACCCACACCGTCTGCGATCAGTGCCAGGAAATCTACTACGCCGACCTGCTGACCAAGAGGTAGCCGCGTCCCCACGGCGGCCCTGGGGACTAAGATTGACTGGCCCTTCCAATAGAGGTAGCATTCCCTAGCCGCGGGCCACGGAGGGCATGCGGGGGGCGCCGCCAACCAAGCCCAAGGTATTGGCTCACGCTGCACATGGTGGAGGCGGCCAGACTTGGCCTCCACCTGGGGCGGGGTGCGTTTCCTTGGCCCCTGCCGCCCTTCCTGGGCGCGGAATAAGGTTGCCTTGACCCCTGTGGACCAGACACCCGCCTCCCAGGCTCCCTTGCTCTCGCGCTTCTTGCGGGGGCAGTTCTTCACTGGCCCGCTGGAGCCAGGCGACAGCCTGCGCTACTGGCGGGAGCGGGTTCTTTTCTACCTCTACCTCTTTGGAGCCTTGGGCGGACTGGTAAGCATCGGCCTGGATCTATGGTACTGGCTGCCCCGGGGCCAGGCCTACATAGGCATTCAGACCTCCTCAATCGTGGCTTGGAGCTGGGCGGTTCTAATCTGGGGGCACCGCATGCCCTTTGGCCTGCGGGCCGGAGCGGTGTTGGCGGTCTGCTATGGCCTGGGCCTGTCCCTGCTGCTGCGCCTGGGGCCCATATCCAATGGCCTGCCGGTCCTTTTGTGTTTCAACGTGGTGGGGGCCATGCTCTTCGGACGCCGGGGCGCCCTACTCACCTGGCTGGCCGCGGCCCTCACCTGGAGCGGCCTCTTGATCCACCTGCACCAGGGGGGCTTGGACCCCGCCCTTTGGATGACAACGCCCAGCCGTCTGGTGGTGTTGGCCGGCAACTACCTGCTCTTCAGCGCCCTGGCCTCGGCGGGGGTGGCCTCCCTGGTGCATGGGTTGCAATCCACGGTGCAGGCCGAACGCCAGGCCAAGGAGGACCTGGACAGCCAGCGCGTCGAATTGTCCGAGGTCAACCGGCGCCTGTCCCAGGAGGTCCAGACCCGCCGCGCCACCCAGGAGGCCCTGTTCCAGTCCCAGGAGCGCCTGCGGGCGGTGCTGGACTCCCTGGACGCCTGGGTATACGTGGCCGACCTGGAAACCCACGAGGTGCTCTTCGCCAACCGCAAGCTGCGCCAGGACATCGGCCAGGACCCCCAGGGCCGGCCCTGCTGGCAAACCCTGCACCAGGGCCAAGAAGGCCCCTGCGACTTCTGCACCAACTACCTGCTGGTGGACCTGGAGGGCCAGCCCCTGGCCGAGCCTTATCTCTGGGAGCTGCGCGACCCCCACAGCGGACGCTGGCAGGCCCTGCACGACCGCGCCATCCGCTGGCTGGACGGCCGCCTGGTGCGCCTGACCGTGGCCCTGGACATCGGCGACCGCGTGGCCGCCGAGGAGGCGCGGCGCCAACTGGAGGGACAACTGCGCCAGGCCCAGAAGATGGAGGCCGTGGGCACCCTGGCCGGGGGCATCGCCCACGACTTCAACAACATCCTGGCCGCGGTCATGGGCCACGCCGAGCAGGGCCAGAAGCTCTGCCGCCAGGGCCAGGACGTCTCGCCCCTGTTGGCCAAAATATTGGAGGCCTCCGAGCGCGCCCGCGACCTCATCAGGCGCATCCTGGCCTTCAGCCGCAAGATGGAGGTGAGCCTGGTCACCCTGGACCTGAACCAGGACGTGCGCCAGGCGGTGCAGATGCTAAAGCACGCCATCCCCAAGATGATCGCCATCGAGACCCACCTGGCCGCCGACCTGCTGCCGGTCACCGGTGACTCCAGCCAGATGCAGCAGATCATCATCAACCTGGCCACCAACGCCGTGGACGCCATGCCCCAGGGCGGGCGCCTGGTGATCGAGACGGTCAATGTCACCCTGGACCGGGAGTACTGCCGCCGGCACCTGGAGGTGAGCCCCGGCCCCCATGTGCTCCTGATGGTCTCCGACACCGGCTCGGGCATGGATAGCCGCACCCTGGAGCAGGCCTTCGATCCCTTCTTCACCACCAAGGAGGTGGGCCGGGGCACCGGCCTGGGGCTGTCCACGGTGCACGGCATCGTCAAGGCCCTGGGCGGCCACATCTTCGCCTACAGCGAGCCCGGTCTGGGCACCACCTTCAAGATCTACCTGCCGGCCTTCACCAGCGCCGCCCAGGCCCCGGCCCCGCCGCCACCCCTGCCCGAAGAGCTTCTGGGCGGACATGAAACCATCCTGCTGGTTGATGACGAGGAGTCCCTACGCGAGATGGGGGCCGTGGCCCTGGAGGAGATGGGCTACCGCACCCTGACCGCCGGCAGCGGCGAGGAGGCCCTGGATATCTACCGCGCCCAGGGCCAAGAGGTGGACTTGGTGGTCCTGGACCTGGGCATGCCGGGCATGGGCGGCCACCAGTGCCTGCGCGAGATACTGGCCCAGAACCCCCAGGCCCGGGTGATGATCGCCAGCGGCTACTCGGCCAACGGCCTGGTGCGCCAGTCCCTGCAAGGGGGCGCCCTGGCCTACGTGGCCAAGCCCTTCAAGCGCGTGGACCTGTTGGCCACGGTGCGCGAGGTGCTGGACCGCCGGCGGGACTAGGCGCCGTCCCACATCAAGAAAAGACAATTTTTACGCTGCCTTAATGTAGGGGCGGGGTTTATCCCCGCCCGTCTTGGCTTGGCCCAAGAAAACCGCCTCTCGCTCGCCGTCGCGAGGCTAGGCGCGAAAGCCCTCGCGCACCAGGGTTATGCTCCGTCCATTTACGGATAAGTTCTTAATCCAGCCCTTGGCGGGGTGAACAAAAAAGCCTTGACAGGACGCCCCGCTCCTTCGATTATTCGAAATATGTCGAACTACGATGAACAAGACCTGGAGCGCCTGGCCGCCATCTTCAAGGCCCTGTCCAACCCCAGCCGCCTGCGCATCTTTTTGCGCCTACGCGCCTGCTGCGGCCCGGGGCGCATCCTGCTGCCCGGCGAGGAGGCCAACTGCTGCGTGGGCGAGGTCAGCCAGGACCTGACCATCAGCCCCTCCACGGTCTCCCACCACCTTAAGGAGCTACGTCAGGCCGGGCTGATAAGCGTGCGGCGCAAGGGACAGAAGAGTGAGTGCCGCCTCAACCAGGAGGCCCTGGCCCAACTGGCCCAGTTCCTAAAGGGCTAAATTTTTTTGGCTTGATACTTCGAAACGTGTCTAACTATCGAAAGGCCTCTTCGGGAGGCCGGGAAGGAGACCCCAACATGGAAGACGACGCCCTGTACAGCCAATGCCTGAACCATATGCGCGCCGGCCTGCACTGCGCCGAGGCCGTGGCGCTCACCGTCCTGGAGGCCTTTGGCCAGGAGGACCCCCGGCCGGCGGTGCGGGCCGCCTCGGGCTTCGGGGGCGGTATCGCCGGTAGCACCCAGGAGCTGTGCGGGGCCTTCACCGGCGGGGTGATCGCCCTGGGCAGCCTGCTGGGGCGCGGCGAGCCCGGCCTGGAGCTGAAGGAGTGCGCCCGGGCCATCAAGGAATTCAAGCTGGGCTTCCTGGAAAAATTCGGCAGCCTGCAATGCCGCCCCCTGCTGGATGCCCAGGCCGTTGAGAACAGCCAGGCCCCGGGCTGCCCCCAGATCACGGCCGGCGCCGCCAGCCTGCTGGGAGGCCTGCTGCAAGAGCGCCAGGCCCCGGAGGCCAGCCTGGCGGGGCTGACCCTGGCCCCGGCCACCGGCCCCCGGCTGGCCCCCGGGGCCTGTCCCTTCGGCGGCTGCGGCTGTTAAAAGGCGCCCGCGCCCGGCGGGAGAGTTGGTGGTGGGCCGGCCATGTGCCTGGTGCCCTTGGTGGGGAGAAAATAAGAGGGCGGGGGTAATCCCCGCCCCTACATTAAGGCAACGAGGTAATTGCCTTTTCTTAGTGTAGGGGCGGGGATTACCCCCGCCCTTCTTGGCCTTTATCGGCGCGAGCCCCCTACGGGAGCCGCCAAGGCCGGTCGAGGCGACAGTTCCCCTCGACCCGTTTATGCCCGCCGCGGCTCGCGGCCCTAGAAGAGGCCGGAGATGGCCTGCACCAGGCCTTGGCGCAGGTAGGGCTCGGCCTCGCCGAACTCCAGGTTGACCTTGCGGGCGCTGCTGGAGATGCGGGTCTGGTACTTCATGACGTCAGTCATCTTGGCCGAGCGCTGCTGCTGATAGGTCTGGGCGGTGCCCTGGCGCAGGGTGGAGGAGAACTGCTCGCTGACGGCGGCGCGGGTGCGCTCGGATATCTGGATATCGGTGATGGCCGCATACCACACCACCTGGGTGGCCGAGCCGGCCACCACCTCGGCGGCGCCCATGGCCAGGCCGCCGATGGCCGCGCCCGCCCAAGCACTGTGCCCCGTGGCGTGGCCCAGGAGGGCGCCGGCGGTGGCGCCGGCCAGCACGCCGCCATAGCCCAGGCCGGTGGCGCTCTCCAGGGCCGACTGGTCGGTGCGCCCCACGGCCAGGATGTTGGCCTGCAGGACGTAGTGGGCCTGGTTGGGATCAAAGACGATCTGGTAGCCCCGGGCGGCGATGGCCGCGGCCACTTCCTGCTCGATGAAGAAGGGCTTGTCGGAGGTGTTGCGGATCTGGATGAAGATGGTGCGCTGGTGGGGCGCCACCGGCTCCAAGAAGATGGTGGCGCTCATCTTGGTCTGCACGTCCAGGTCCTTGTAGCGAATGGCCGTGGCGGTGGCGGCGCAGCCGCCCAGCATGGCCACCAGGGCCAGCACGGCCAGGAGCAGGCCCAGCTTGCCGTAGGCGTTTTTCATCGGGTGCCTCCCAAATGCGGATGGTGTTGGTTGGTCAGGGTCCGGGCACTACCCCGCGCGTGTACATCAACCAGGATATCAAAGCCCCGCCAGGCCCGCAAGAGCGCCGTGGCCGGCAAAAACCAGCGCCCGGCGGGGGACCTCGCCGGGCGCTGGATAAGCCAATCGAACTTGAATCGCCGTAGCTGTCCGGCCCCCCAATACGTCAGGAGAGCCAGGGGGTGGCTACATGTTCATCCAGGAATCGGAGTACAGGGTGTGGCCCAGGATGACGCGGGCACCGCGCACGAAGAGCTTGGCCTCGTCGCCCTCCACCTGGTCGGGGCTGGTGATGGCCCCGTCCATGACCTGGTGCACCACCTGGACAAGATCGTCGCGGCGGCCGCGGGCGATGTCAATCAGCAGGTGGTCCTCGTAGTCGGCGATGCAGGAGTACATGCCGGAGCGCTCCAGCATTATCATGTAGATCTGATTCAGGGGCTCGCGCCACGGGGTGCCGTTGCTGATGTTGGACAGACCGTTGGTGCTACGCGCGCCGGGGGCCATGTCCTGGAGCATCTGCATGAAGGTCATGGTGGCCATGAGCTGGGGCTGCTGGATGTTCACCGGGGTGATGATGGGGTCCACGAAGAGCTGCTCGTTGGGGATGCCGGCCTCGTTGGCGGCGTAGCACAGCTCCACGCACAGGCTGGCCCGCTCGTTCTCGTCGCGGGGCAGGCCCTCGGGGCCCCAGAGCAATGCCACCATGTCGGCCTTGTACTTGGCCACCATGGGCAGCATCTTGGTGTAGCGCTCGGGGCGGGCCATGACCGAGTTGACCAGGGCCGTGCCCTTGTGCACGGCCAGGCCGGCCTCGATGGCCTCGATGTTGCTGGAGTCCAGGGCCAGGGGGATGTCGGGCACCACCTCCTGCACCGTCTTTACCACCCACTCCATCAGCTCGGGGCCGCCCTTGCGCGCCGGTCCCAGGTTGATGTCAATCCAGTCCATGCCCGCGGCCTTCTCGGCCAAGGCTACTTTCTGGAGGGGCTCGGGGTTGCGGTCCTTGAAGGCCTGGCCGCACTCTTTCTTGATCACGTTGAGGTTTTCACCGATTAGCTTCATGGGTCACCCTCGCATAAATGTGGGGGAATGAGGCAGGCGTCTTACGCCTTCCACTCCTTCAGGAACTTGGCCAGGTGCGCGGCCTCGCGGGGGCCGATCTTCACGGTCCAGCCTTGGAGTTCCTCTTCCAGGTCGCCAGCGATGGCCGCGGCGTAGCCAGGGATGATGATGTTCTTGTGGTTGACCTTGTCGGCGATGCCGCTCTTTTTGACGAACATGCCCACGTCGTCGCCGCTGAACTTGCCGGCGGCCCAGGCGGTCATGACCGACAGGCCCTCGGTGTCCTTGATGAGCAACCAAGTGGGCACCCGGGAGGACTCGATCTCGCCGCTGACGATGAAGTAGGTCAGCGAGAAGTTGGTGGTCACGCAGACCGGGGAGTCGGGGCCGGGGCCGCCGATCTCGAAGATGCCCTGGGTGACGGTCATGGGGCGCTGGGGGTCGGTGTAGATGTTCAGGCGCTCCAGCAGAAGCGGGAAGATGGCCTCGGCGGTCAGGTCGGCCAGCACGATGATGCCCGAGTACTTGGCCACCATCACCGCAGCCGCCGCCACCTGGTCGGCCAGGTCGTCGCCGCCTGCGGCGCAGGCGAAGCTGATGAGCGGGAAGCCCAGGGCCCGGTTGCTGGCCATGAGGGCGGCCCGCCGGGTGGCGACGTTGTCTTCCAGCACGCCGGCCAGGTCGCGGGCGCCGGAGTCAATGACCAGGTCCTTGAGGCCAGCCGCCGTAAGCTCGGCGGTCAGCTCGATGACCTCGTCCAGGTCCACGCCCTTGACCACCAGGGGCAGGCCGGTCTCGCCGGCGATTGCGCACATCTTGTCGGCGTTGGCCGAGGTGGCGGCGTAGAGCAGGGGCTTCTTGTCCTTGAGGGCCTTGGCCACCGGGCCGAGCACCGCCGGGTCCTCGCAGGCCAGGATCAGGGACAGGTCGGAATTATCAACCACGGCCTGGGCGGCGGCCTGGAACTTGGCGGCGTCGCCGCTCTTGCACTCCAGGAAGACCAGCTCGGGCCGCAGGGTGAGCCCCACGCGCTCCCACTTGAAGGAAGCCCAGCGCTTGGCCTTGGCGGCGATGTCGGCGTCGGTGTCCTTGATGGTGCCGGCGAAGCCGCAGGGGTTGAAGAAGGTCTTCTCGTGGCGGAACAGCACCGTCTCGCCGCCCACCTTGAGGGCGGTGTCGCCGCTGCCGATGGCCACGGGACGGATGGGGGGAGCGCTGGCCTCGGCCAGTTGCTCGCGCGCCTCTTCGGAGACGTAGGGGCAAGCATCCAACTCGGCCTTGCCGGCCGCCAAGTTCATGGCAAAGGCCAGACAGGTGGGTACCCCGCACTCCCCGCAGTTGGTTTTGGGCAGTAGTTTAAATATCTGAATGCCGGTGAGGGCCATGCTCAACTCCTTCCCAGAAAACCCGCGATATATCTCTACATGAGGTTGGGGGGCCCCCCCGGGCCAGGAGGGGGCCCCCGTGTGTTCTAGCTAGCCAACGATGGGGTCCATGCTGATGGCCGGGTGACCGACCTTCTGCAGGTACTCCATGACGCTGGCTTCGTCGGTGCCCACGGTCTCGTCGGCGATCTTGTCAATCAGGTCGGGCACGCCCAGCTCCTTGCCGCGGCGCTCCAGGCCCTCGCGCAATTCTTCCTTGAGGCTCTTGGGCATCCAGACCATGCGCAACAGGCCGCCGTCGCCGGCCACGTACTTGCGCTGGATGATGTTGTACTTGGAGTGACCCACGAAGCCGGGCGAGGAGGCGCCGCCGCCCATTACGCCGGCCAGGGTGGTGAACTTCATGCCGCAGGGGGTCTCGCCGGTGTAGTCGCGGTGCACGGTCATGATGCCGTTGCAACCGGGCAGCATGGCGGCGATGCACTCGCAGCAGCCACAGGTGGTCATGGGGTCATAGATCATGCTGTAGAAGTTGTAGTGGCTGACCTTCTGACGGGAGGCCTTGAACACGAAGTCGTTGCAGCCCTTCCACTGGCCCAGCTTCGGGTCCAGGCACTCGCCCTTCTCGATGGGCTGGTTGGGGCCGGTGGGGTTGATCTCAAAGGAGGCCTTGCAGTCCATCCAGTTGTAGGCGCCGCACAGGCCGGTGCGCTCGGGGCTGACCACGCAGACGTGGCTGGGGGCGAAGGACTGGCACAGGGTGCAGGAGTAGTAGGTCTCCACGGCCTCGTCGGTCATATTCTCGACGCGGCTGTCGCGGGCCTTGTACATGGCGCGGGCCTTCTCGGTCATCTTGTCCACTTCGGCCTTGTCGGTGAACAGGGTGACCTGCACTTTGTCCAGGATGGAGCCGAAGTCCTTGTGGAACATGTCGTGCAGGATCTGGCCGATGTGCTTGAGCTCGAAGCCCTTGTCCACGGCGGGGCGGCCCATGCGGATCCAGGCGATGTCGCGCTGGCCGATGTGCATGACGCCCTGGGCGTAGTTGATGAGGTGGTGGATCTGGCGCTCCAGGATGGGCTCGAAGTCGGGCTGCATCTTGCGCCCGGCCACCTGCACGAAGATGC
This sequence comes from Desulfarculus sp., assembly GCA_016208115.1. Classification (GTDB taxonomy): domain Bacteria; phylum Desulfobacterota; class Desulfarculia; order Desulfarculales; family Desulfarculaceae; genus JACRDC01. The sequence goes on along the minus strand of JACQYR010000100.1, from coordinate 3,692 downwards.
CCAGCGGCAGCCGGCCGCCCTTTTCGCCCAGGTCGGCCAGGCTGGGTCCGATCACGGTTATCTTGTTGTCCTCGATGGCGTCCATGTCGGCCATCTCGACCAGCTCCGTGGCCTGGGTCTTGCCGCCGCCCATCTCCACGAACAGGTCGTCCTTGCGGATGCGCTCACCCTCGAAGGCCGCGCCGTAGCTCACCGGCACGTCCACCTTGGTGACCACGGTCTTGAGTCCGCGGACCTCCACCGAGCGCTGCACCATCTCCTCGTGCTTGACGTTGGCCACCACGTGCTCGTAGGTGCACACGCCGGTGGGCAGGATCTCGGGGATGTCGGTGTCGGCGATGGTGGGGAAGCCCCAGTTGACGCAGCCGGCGGCGTTGGCCGCCCACTCGGCGTTGACCTCGCCCAGGGCGTTGACAAAGGCGAAGATGCGGTCCTTGTTGTAGATCAGCATCTTCTTGTAGTCGCCCGGGCGCACGCCGCCGAAGGCCATGGCCGCGCGGTTGGCGAAGCCCAGGGCGAAGACGGCCGCGCTGATGTCGGGACCAAAAGGCACCAAGCGGGTGTTCCAGCCGATCTGCACGCCGGCCTCGATCAGCTGCTCGCTGAAGGTGGTGCCGGCCTGGTTGGCGCACATGAACACGTAGAGGTTGCGCCGCTGGTACTCCTCGGCGATGAGCTTGGCGATCTCGGGGCTGGGGGCGGCGCCCACGATGGCGGCGAAGCCCGGGGCCGAACCGTCCACGAACTCCACGCCGCGCTTACGGAACACGGTGTCCTCGGCGGCGCCCAGCCAGATTTTGCCGCTCTCGGGGTCGCAGACCTCGGAGGTGTAGTAGAAGTCGGGGTCGTCAATATAGCGGATGGCCTCGACCACCTCCTCGGCGAAGATGGCGGCCATGCCGGAGTCCAGCAGGGGGCCCAGGTAGGGCAGGTGGTTGAAGTTCTTCACGTGGGGCGGCAGCAGCCGCCGGGCCACGTCCATGGCCTTCTTGGCGTCGCCGATGGTCTTGATCGGGATGCCCAGCAGCGAATAGATGATGGGCAGGTAGTAAGCGGTGTTGGGAAACTCAAGCTTCTTCTCGGGGCCGTACTGCTCCAGGGCCCGCTTGTAGATGCCCTCGGCCTTGGACACGATATTGTAGGCGCCCTGGATGGCTGCGAACGCTACCATTTTAGACATTTTATTCGCTCCCCCTTTCTAGAGAGGTTTTTGCAGCGCTTGATTAGGCGGCGTCCAGCTTCTGCCGGTCGGCCATGTCCATGAGCACGCGCTCCTTGGCCTTGTCCAGGCCCAGGGCCTTACGCTTCTTGTCAATGTGGGCGATCATCTTGGCGGCCATCTCGTAGGGGTCCATGATGAGGTCCCACTTGCCGCCGTACATGTCCTCCATCTCCTCGAACAGGTGCTTCTGGAACTTGGGCGCGCCGGTCACCGGCAGGGTGCCGCCGAAGACGGTGTACACGCCCGAGGCCACGAAGTACTGGCCGATGGCGATGGCCTTCTCGCTCATCCACTCGGGAGCGGCGCCGGCCGCCGGCAGGTCGCTAAGGTCCTTGCCCAGACCGCCGGCCTTGACCACCTGGGTGGCGGCCATGAGGATGCGGGTGTTGTCCACGCAGGAGCCCATGTGCAAGACCGGCGGGATGCCCACGGTCTCGCAGACCTCGGCCAGGCCGGGGCCGCAGTAGACCTTGGCGCTCTCGGGGGTCAAGAGGCCGAACTTGCCGCAGGTCATGGCCGAGCAGCCGGTGGTCAGCACGATGACGTCGTTCTTGATGAGTTCCTTGATGAGCGTCAGGTGGGCCGAGTCGTGCACGCTGCGGGCGTTGTTGCAGCCCACCACGCCGGCCACGCCGCGGATGCGGCCGTTGATGATGTTGTCGTTAAGGGGCACAAAGGAGCCGCGGAAGGTGCCGCCCAGGTGGTAGTTGATGGCCTCGTAGGAGAAGCCCACCACCATCTTTTCCTTGGCGCTGGGGATCATCTGGGCGCCGGGCTTGCGGTTGGGGAAGTTGTCCACGGCGGCCTTGACGATCTTCATGCCGTCTTCCAGGGCATGGTGCTCGTCGAACTCGATGTGGGTGGTCTCGCCGGACTCGATCATGCAGCGGGGGTTGGTGGTGATGATCTTGGTGTGGTAGCACTTGGCCACGTTGGCCAGGTTCTCCATGATGCACTGCACGTCCACCACCATGGCGTCCAGGGCGCCGGTGACGATGGCCAGCTCCTGCTGCAGGTAGTTGCCGGCGATGGGCATGCCGTGGCGCACCAGGATCTCGTTGGCCGTGCAGCACATGCCGGCCAGCACGATGCCCTTGGCGCCCTTGGTCTTGGCGTAGTCAATCATCTCGGGCGACTGGGCGGCCACCACGATCATCTCGGACAGCAGCGGCTCGTGGCCGTGCACGATGATGTTGACGTGGTCCTCTTTCAAGACGCCCAGGTTGATCTCGCCCTGGATGGGGTAGGGCGTGCCGAAGAGCACGTCCTGCAGGTCGGTGGCGGTCATGGCGCCGGCCCAGCCGTCGGACAGGTCAATGCCCCGGGGGATGACGCCCAGCTTCTTCCACAGCTCGTAGCGGGGCTCGGGGGCGCGCTTGAACAGGGGCAGCTCGCCGTGCTGCTGGCCCCACTGGGCCATGGCGGCCTCGCCCACTTCCACCGCGATCTCGTAGATGTCGCGCGGCTGCTCCACGCCGTCCACCAGCACCGTGGTGGGCACGCCGAAGTCGGGGGCGATCTCCAGGAGCTTCTCGGTGTCCTTGATCTGGTAGTCGTTGGTCTCCTTGCGGGCCGCCGCCAGGAAGACCTCGGTCACGCCGCGGCCGTGGTCGCTGTGGGCGGCCGTGCCGGCGGCGATCATGCGCACGAAGTTGCGGGCGGCGATGGTCTCGGGGGTGGCCCCGCACAGGCCCTTGCGGTCGTCGCTGCCCTCGGCCTGCTTCTTGGTCAGGGGCAGGCGGCAGGGACCCTGGGCGCAAATTTTGCAGCAGGTGCCCTGTTCGCCGATGTTGCAGGGCTTCATGGTCACGGCCCGGTCGAAGATGGTCTCGCAACCATCGGCCTGGGCCTTCTGAAGCATCTGCGTGGTGGCTATGTCAATCGTGACTTCCTTGGGATTGGCCTTCTTGGCCTCTTTGGCCTCAGCCTTGACCTTGATCTCGTCTGCCGACATCAGAGGTTCCTCCTCTTGTTGGGGTGGTCGCTGCCCCTCTCGCTCTTTTTTTTAAACCGCTCGCCAGTGGAACTGGCGTTTTTTCCTGGTTCAGACCCAACCCTTCCCCCGGGTTGGCGGCTAAAGGCCCCGTCAGCCATGGCGGGGCCTTTAGGCCGGTTCTACTTCAGATAGCCGGGGCCGCGCAGGGACCAGCGTCCCCGGCTGGCGTAGATAAAGGCCGCGTCGGGGCCTGCCGTGCCGGGCTCGCGGTCCTTGCCGTAGGCCTCTCCCTCCTTGCGGACCGGGGCGCAGACGTGGGCGCCGGCGCGGGCGGCGGCCTCCTCGGCGCGCTTGGCGCGCAGGGCGTCCAGTTCGGCCTGCTCCTTGGCCTTCTTGTCCTCGCGGGCCTTGGCCTCGGCTTGGGCGGCGGCCTTGGCTTCCGCCTCGGACTTGGCCTTGGCCTCGGCGGCGGCCTTGGCGGCGCCCTCGGCCTGGGCCTTGGCGGCGGCTTCGGCCTGGGCCTTGGCGGCGGCC
>JACQYR010000099.1 GCA_016208115.1 Desulfarculus sp. | reverse complement strand
GCCGTCGCCGTAGATCTCGCCCACCAGCTTGGCCTTGCCATCCACCAATTGCAAGGCCCCCTCGGCGCAGTCCAGGATACACTGGCCGCAGCCGGTGCACTTCTCTTCGTCAATCTGGATGATGTTTCTAGGCTTGCGCATGGCATTCCTCGCTTGGCATGGGGAAGGTGAGATCAGAAAGCCTGGTTTGCGTGAAGTAGTCAGTCACCTCGCTGCCCACCTTGTGCAGCAGGCCGCCCAGGACGCATTTGCCGCCGCAGACCGGCTTGCCCAAAAGGCAGGTCTTGGTCTCCAGGGGGCCTTCCACGGCCTCGTAGACCTCCAGCAGGCTCACCTGGCGGCTGTCGCGGCCCAGGCTGAAGCCGCCCTTGGGGCCGCGCTGGGAGGCCACCAGTCCGGCCCGTCCCAGGCGTTGCAGCACCTTGGCCAGGTGGGCCTCGGAGACCTTGAGCACCCCGGCGATGTCCTTGGTGGACATGATCTTGCCCGGGTTGGCTGCCAAGAGCACCATGGTGTGCAGGGCCAGGGAGGCGGCATCGGAGATTTTCAATACGTTGGCCATGAGTCCCCTCTTCGTTGTATTCTGGTACGAGAAAACATATTTTTTATGAGCTGTCAACCCCCCCATTACATAAAATTTCATGGCGGAAATGAACTGGCGCGCATCGGCCGGTCAGCGGGGCTCTCAGGGGGCGGGGGCGGGCCCAATAAATGAACATGGGCCGCGATGGCTCGCGGCCCATGCCCAGTTGCCGGCGCTAAGGCCGACAACCACGCGGCAAGAAGGCTACTTGGTCTCGGCGGGCTTGTCAGCCGCCTTCTTGTCCTTCTTGGGGGCCTTCTTGGCGGCCTTCTTGGTCTTCTTGACCTTCTTGGTCTCCTTCTCCATGGCCGGCTTGTCAGCGGGGGCGGCCTGGTCGGCGGCGAAGGCGAAGGGGGCGCAGCTCAGGGCGAAGGCCATGGCCACAAGGATCACCAGTTTTTTCATTGCAAGCCTCCTGGTCAAAAACAGCGGTTTTAAATACTGTGCTGGCTCTGGTTGAGGTCTGAATCCCTCTCCCCCGTGGGTCAGTCACCCTCGTCCGGTCAGTAGGGCTCACTAGCCCCTCGACCAGGTCAGCCTTGCCTCACTCCTGGCCACGACAACAGCAATGGCCTTGCCATTTAGTTAACATATTGTTTGTATTGCGTATTGTGGGCAGGTTTTCAGGGTATCCAGAACTATATGTTCCGCTATTTGCCTACCAGCAACCAGGACCGCTGGGGCTTGCCCCTCTGGGTTTTCCAAGCTAACACTTTGTCTTTGCAAACTTAAATAGCAAAACGGAACGCCTGATTCACTAATTCATTTTTTAGGAATAAACAGTTCCGTAATTATTGGGGGCCATTCCAGGCTCGCATGAAAGCTAAAGCTATATCCTCTGGAAGCTTCAGGGGTTTTCAGTTTGGCTTCACTTAACCGGAATAACTAGTTCATAGTTGCCAGTAATAGGAATTACAAGGTCCGTTATTTTAATTTGTGGCGGTTTTTCAATATGTTATCTTTAGAGCATACCCAAATGGCCTTTGGCTGGGCCTGGCAAGCATCTTAAAACCTGCGGAACCATAGGTTCCTTTTTTAGGGAGGCTCAGCAAGTAATAATTATATTACAACAGTTTACCATGTGGCCTGCATGTTGCTCCCCAGGGCATCAACCACCCGGAAAACCCGGCGGCCGGCAGAGTGCCAGACAAGGGGCTTGCTCCATGACCACAGGCGGGGAAAAAACCATTCGCGGTGTCATCATCCCCACGGCCTGGGACCAGGAGGGCCGCATCGTCTCGGTGGGCATCTCGGCCAACGACGAGGAGGAATACCTCCTGGAGCGCGGCCCTCTGGCCAGCGAACTGATCGGCCTGGTGCAGCAGGAGGTGGAGGTCCGGGGGCGTGTCACCCAGCCGGCCGACGGCACCAAGCGTATCCAGGTACAAAGCTACCGGCTGACCAGGCGAGGCGAGCAGGATGAAGTTGCCTAACCGCTGGCTCTGGGCCAGTATCGCCGGCGCCGCCGCCCTGTCCCTGGCCGCCGCCCCCCTGCCGGCTGGCGCCGAGGAGGCCCAGGGCCTCATGGCTAGCGAGCCGCCGGCCTACCAGGACTCACCCAAGCCCAGGCCGGTGAAGACCTTCAGCGACGAGGCCCCCCCGGCCCCCGCCCCGGCCAAGGTCAAAAAAGGCAAGAAGGCCAAGCGCTCCGCCGGCCTCAAGCAGGCCGCCACTGGCAAGAAGCCCAGCGCCAAGACCAGCAAGTCTCGCGGCGGCAAAAGGTTCGCCGCCGAGGCCACCCCCCAAACCGGCAAGTTGCCCGGCGCCGCCGGCAAGACCTCCCAGGCCAAGGCCACCAAGGGCAAGAAGACTGGCCAGGCCTACACCGCCCCCCAGGCCGGCAAGTCCCTGGGGGCCAAGCCCAAGGCCCTAAAGCCCAAGGCCAAGGCCCAGAAGACCGGCAAGCGCGGCAAAACCAACAAGCGCGCCCTCATCACCGACTAGCCGCCCCCACCCGCCGCGCCCCTAGGCCCTGGCCCCCTGGCCGGAGCTGGTGTCCCGCCCTCCGCCGCCGCTCCTTACCCGCCGGTCCGGCCTGGCCGCGGCGGCTTGGGGGAAAACAGCAGGCAAGGCTTGCCCGAGTTGGCCAGCACCACCCGCCAGGGTATCTCCTTGGATTTGAAGCCCATGCCCCGGCAGGCATAGGCCCGCCCCAGTTCCCAGGTTATCTCCAGGTGCCGGCAGCGGAAGCAGTCGGGATGCTGGCGGTGTTCGGGCATGGGGGCCTCACAAGGTCTGACACACCAAGAATGGCCCGAGGGTAGCCGGCCCGCCCGCCCGGGTCAAGCCCCCTTGAAGGTCAGCAGCACGTCGTCGGTCTCCACGGCCTGCCCCACCCGGGCCTGGACCTGGTCCACCTCGCCGTCCCGGGGCGAGGAGACGCCGCACTCCATCTTCATGGACTCGATAATCACCAGGTCCTGACCCCGGTAGACCCGCTCGCCGGGTTTCGCGCGCACCTCCACCACCAGGCCGGGCATGGGCGAGCAGAGCTGGTCCAGGTTGGCCTCGGCCTTGGCCTGGGGCATGAAATGGGCCAGGTGCCATTCCTTGGGGCTGTAGATGTCGAACTGGCTGACGATGCCGCAATAGGCGGTGATGATGGAGTTCTCGCGGTATTGCAGGCGCAGATAGTGGTCCTGGCCGTCAATGGTCAGCTTGAGGCGCCGCCGGAAGAACTCCAACTCCGGGGTCAAGACTTGATAAGCCCGGTCGCCCACCCAGATAAGCCAGGCCCGCGGCTGGTCCCGCTGCAAGAGCCGCAGGCCGTAGACCCACTTCTCGTTCTTGACCATGTAGCGGGGCGGCTCCTTCTGCTCATGGGCCTGACCCAGCTTGGCGGCCATGGGCTTCAGGGAGTCGCGCACCAGGTTCTGCCGGGCGTGGTAGATCAGGGTGGCGGCGATGGCCATGATGTGCAGCTTGTCCTGGGCTGGCTCCAGCTTCATCTGGCCACCCTCGAAGTGCTCCTCCACGAAGCCGGTGGACAATTCGCCACGCGCGAAGGCCGGGTGGTTGAGGATGGCGTTGACAAAGTCCATGTTGGTGACCACGCCCTCGACATGGTAGCGGTTCAGGGCCTGCACCAGTTGCTGGATGGCCTCGGGCCGGTCCTGGCCCCAGGCGATGACCTTGGCCAGCAGGGAGTCGTAGAACACGCCCACCTGGCTGCCGGCCTCGATGCCGCTGTCCAGGCGGATGTGGCGTCCCCGGGGCTTGGCGTAGCGAGTGATGATGCCCGTGGAGGGCAGGAAGCCCCGCCCCGGGTCCTCGGCGTTGATGCGGGCCTCCATGGCCCAGCCCCGGGGCTTTAGGTCCTCCTGACGGATGGGCAGGGGCTCCCCCGCCGCCACCTTGAGTTGCAACTCCACCAGGTCCAGGTCGTTGACCATCTCGGTCACCGGGTGCTCCACCTGCAAGCGGGTGTTCATCTCCAAAAAGAAGAAATCCCCCGCCGGGTCCAGCAAGAACTCCACGGTGCCGGCGTTGGTGTAGCCCACCTTGCGCACCAGGTTCACGGCCATTTGCCCCATGCGGCCACGCAGGCCGGCGTCCACGGCCGGGCTGGGCGTCTCCTCGATGATCTTCTGGTGGCGGCGCTGCACCGAGCACTCGCGCTCGCCCAGGTGCAGCACGTTGCCGTGGTGGTCGGCGATGATCTGTATCTCCACGTGGCGGGGGCTATTCAGGTAGCGCTCGATGAAGATGCGGTTGTCGGCAAAAGCCTTACGTGTCTCCTCCTGGCAGGCCCGCAGGGCCCCGGGCAGTTCCTCGGCGCTGAACACCACGCGCATACCGGCACGCCAGCGGCCACGGCCAGCTCCTTGGCGGCGATCTTGTCGCCCAGGGTGGCGATCACCGCCGCCTTGGGACCCACGAAGGTAAGCCCGGCCGAGGCCACCAGGTCAGCGAAGCCCGGGTTCTCGGACAAAAAGCCGTAGCCCGGGTGCACGGCCTGGCAGCCGGTGGTCAGGGCCGCCTCAATCAGCTTCTCCTTGACCAGGTAGGACTGGTCGGAACGCGACGGCCCCAAGAACACCGCCTCGTCGGCCTGGCGCACGTGCAGGGAGCGGGCGTCTATCTCCGAGTAAACCGCCACGCTGCCGATACCCAGGCGCCGGCAAGTCTGAATAATGCGCACCGCTATTTCGCCGCGATTGGCGATCAGCACCTTTTCAAACATGGCTCACACCGCCTTGTCGCAAAAAATTGGGGCCTCTCCTGGCTGGGCCAGCCTGTCCTCACAGCGGTATGTTGCCGTGCTTGCGAAAGGGCTTTTCCATGGTCTTGCCCTCCAAAAATTGCAGGCTGCGGATCAGGCGGTGCCTGGTCTCGCTGGGCTGGATCACGTCGTCAATGTAGCCCCGCTGGGCCGCCAGGAAGGGGTTGGCGAAGGTACGGCGGTACTGCTCGGTGTGTTGACTCAAGGTGGCCTCGGGGTCGGGGGACTTCCTTATCTCGTTGCGGTAGATCACCTCGGCGGCGCCCTTGGGTCCCATCACCGCGATCTCGGCCGTGGGCCAGGCGAAGTTGATGTCGCAGCGGATGTGCTTGGAGTTCATCACCACGTAGGCCCCGCCGTAGGCCTTGCGCAAGATCACGGTGATGCGCGGCACCGTGGCCTCCACGAAGGCGTAGAGCAGCTTGGCCCCGTGGCGGATGATGCCGCCGTGCTCTTGCTCCGGCCCGGGCATGAACCCCGGCACGTCCACCAAGCACACCAGGGGGATGTTGAAGGCGTCGCAGAAGCGCACGAAGCGGGCGGCCTTGGCCGAGGCGTGGATGTCCAGCACCCCGGCCAGCACGGCGGGCTGGTTGGCGATGAGCCCGATGGTCTGGCCGCCCAGACGGCCAAAGCCGCAGAGGATGTTGCGCGCGAAGTGGGCCTGTATCTCCAGAAACTCGGCCCCGTCCAGGATGCTGTTGATGAGGATCTTCATGTCGTAGGTCTGGTTGGGGTTGGGCGGCACCAGAAAGTCCAGGGCCGGGTCGGTGCGGTCCAGGGGGTCGCTCAGGTCCAGGATGGGGGCGTGCTGGCGGTTGTTGGAGGGCAGGTAGTTGATCAGCCGGCGCACCGCGCGCAGGCAGATGATGTCGTTGGGCACGATGAAGTGGGACACGCCGCTTTTGCGGCCGTGCACCCCCGCCCCGCCCAGGTCGTCGAAACTGATGTCCTGGTGAGTGACCGTCTTGACCACGTTGGGGCCGGTGACGAACATGTAGGAAGGGCCATCCACCATGAACACGAAGTCGGTCATGGCCGGGCTGTAAACCGCCCCACCGGCGCAGGGTCCCATGATGCAGGAGATCTGGGGCACCACGCCGCTGGCCAGCACGTTGCGGTTGAATATCTCGCCGTAGGCGGCGAGCGCGTCCACGCCCTCCTGGATGCGCGCCCCGCCCGAGTCGTTGAGGCCGATGATGGGCACCCCCACGCGCACCGCGTGGTCCATCACCTTGCATATCTTCTGGGAGTGGGCCTCGCCCAGGGAGCCGCCCACCACCGTGAAGTCCTGGCTGAAGATGTAGACCTCGCGGCCGTCTATGGTGCCGTGGCCGGTTATGACCCCGTCGCCGGGATAGCCGCGCTCCCCCAAGGAGTTGCCCCGGCCCGATTTCAGCAGATCGAACTCCTCGAAGGAGCCCTCGTCCAGAAGCAGGTCAAGGCGCTCCCGGGCGGTGAGCTTACCCTTTTGGTGCTGCTCGGCCACCCGCTGGCCACCGCCGCCCGCCACGGCCTCTTCGCGCATGCCGCCCAGGGCGCGCAGGTTGTCGTTGGCCGGCCAATCCATCGCTCGCCTCCCTTAATGACGCCTTGGTCCCAGGCCTGGGTAAGAAATAGCCTGACAAGTCTTGTAAGGATTTCACCTATAACACGGGCGGCGCCGCTTATCCAGCCCCGCCTGCGCGGCCGCCCCACCTAAATAGCCGATTTATAGCTACAAGCCGCCTTGGTCCCGGCCAGGAGGCGGCTGATGGCCAGCGCGGCGCCGTGAGCCAAGCTCCACCACCTGGGCCTGGCGGCGTCCCTGGGCCATGAGTTTGTTGATATCCCGCCGCAGAAAGCGCAGGCGCGCCAGCAGGGCTAGGGGCGGGGATTGACGCCTGGGCCTGGCCCGCCGGCCCAGGCACCGCTGACCGCCCAGCCAGAGCAGGGCCAGGGCCGGCAGGCAGCCCAGGCAGGCGCCGATGAGCATGCCCTGATCGCTGGACAGGCCCCAAAAGGCCTCGGGAGCAAGGGCGCACACGTGGGGCGGAGGGACATGGTGTGGCGCCGGCTGGGCGCCCCGCAGGGCGCAGCCCCAAAGCATGGACAGCAGGGCCAGGCCTGGCCAAGGGCAACGCCGTGGGGGCATGAACTCTCTCTCCCCCCGAAAGAGAGCCAGGAAAATGGTCCAGGGGCAGGTACCCGTCAGCCGGGGCAAGGCCCTTGCTGTTTAGCACATTGCACATTTTTTGCAAATATTTTTCACAGCGAATCTAATATTAATAATTATTATAATCAATATAATGGCGCCATGTCCACGCGGCCGTCCCTTGCAGTACTCGATTTATTTTCACAGCTATTCACACAGGCCTGCGGACATGGCCTAACCTGGGCTGGGCATTGGCCGGGGCGTGGCGGCCCGGCTCAAAAGATAGAGCCATGTATTGTGAATTTTTGATATACTTACACGGATGGCCTGCTTGGGTACCAACCGCAAGCCCCAGCGATGCCAACCGGCCACGCCTAACTTGCTAGGCTAACGGAGGCACCATGGCCGCCCATCAAAACCTGCAAACCGTTCTATTTGTTGACATCTGCGGCTCAACGGCCATCTACGAAAACCTGGGCGACGGCAAGGCCCACGGCCTGATAGCCAAAACACTGGCCCTGATGCAGGCCAATGTGGAGGCCAAGAGTGGGCGAGTGGTCAAGACCCTCGGCGATGAGATCATGGCTTGCTTTTGGCACCCCGTCTATGCCCTGGACGCCGCCAAGGCCATCAATTCACAATTGGCCGAGGAGGAGCCCGAGCCTGGCCTGCCCGTGGTGGCCGTGCACAGCGGCCTGGAGCACGGCCAGGTGCTGGAGCAGGGGGGCGACCTGTACGGGGACGCCGTGAACATCGCGGCCCGCTTGGCCTCCATGGCCAAGCCCTGGCAGATACTCACCACCCAGAAGACCATCGAGGCCCTGGGCTCCGACAGCGACGAAACCACGCGCCACATCGTCCGCACCGCCATGCGGGGCAAGACGGAAGAAGTGGACGTCTACGAGGTGCTGTGGGAAGACGGCGGCCTGACCCGCTTTGCCGCCAAGCCCCAGCCCCTGGATATGGCCGAGCGGCTGCGCTTGACCCTGGGATCCAGGCAACTGGAGGTCAACCCCGGGCACCCGGTGGCCACTTTGGGCAGGGGGCCCCAAAACGACCTGGTGGTGGCCGACAAGGGGGTATCCCGCTGGCACGCCCGGGTGGAACTCAGGCGGGGCAAGTTTTTTCTGGTGGACAAATCCACCAACGGGACCTTCATCGTCACCGATGGCAAGGAGCCAGTCTACCTCAACTACGACGAGTCTCTACTGCCGCCTAGGGGGGCCATAATCCTGGGCAGCGACGACCAAGGCGACCACAAGGTCAAGGTCAGTTTCGAGCTGTGCTGAACCGCGTCAGACCCTGGGTATGGATATGCTGCCTGGCTTGGGCCTGGCAGTGGGCGGCGGCGTGCCCGCTCCTGGCCGGGCAAGCCCCGCCCCCCGAGGCCCAGGCCCTGTGGAAGCACATCACCCAGCCGCCGGGCTTCTACAAGTGGGGCACTTGGTCGTCCCTGCGTGAGTCACGCCGCAGCCGTTGCGCCACGGCCTACGGCTACTTCGCCCGCGTCTTTGCCAACGACGTCGCCCTGCAGGCCAAGGGTGCCCCCCTGCCCCCGGGCTCCATCGTGGTGCGCGAGGGCCAGGGCATGGGCACCAACACCTACGCCCCCAACGGCCAGATAAGGGCCTACACCGTGATGTACAAGGTGCGGGGCTTCAACCCCAAGAGCGGCGACTGGTTTTGGGCCAGCTACAGCGGCACCGGCCAGGTGCGGGATTCCGGCGCCCTGACCGAGTGCATCAAGTGCCACCAGACCGCCTGGCAAAACGACTACCTGCTGGGCCTGGAGCTTAAATAGCCCCGCCCGGGCGCGCCCCGGGGCGCCACGCCGGCAGGCCCCTAGCGGCCGCGGTGCTGCTGGTGCATCAGCCGATACAGTTGCTCGTGGCGCAGAGAGCGGCTGTTTTCCTCCACCGCCGCCAACAGGCGCTGATAATCAGCGCCGCCAACCCCCTGTACCTGGCCGCCGCGCGCCTGGACCGCCAGCGGGGCCGGTCGCGGCTCCTTGTCCCACCAGGTCCGGGGGCCTTGGGCCTGGGTCATGGCGGCAAAAGCCAAGACCAGGGCCGCCGCCGCCAACCACTTCGCCATTCTCTTGCCCATGCCGGCTCCGCGCTTTCCGGCCGTCCCTGGCCGCTGGGGGGCTTCGGTCATGCCCGAGGCCCTTTGCCCCGTTATCGGCGTTTCGCAAAAACCGCTTGAATGATTCCGTCAGGCCCAGACGATAAAAAAGCCGCCCCTCGGTCCGTCTTCTTTAGAAGAAGCCCAGGCCGCCGCGCCCGCCGCCATAAACCTTGCCCGGCACGCCTTGAACCATTGACTTGCCCAGGGGAAAGGGTCTAGAATGCCCAGTGATTACGAGCCCCGGTCCTACCAGGGGCGCTTAGTCCCCGAAATCGCTATTTTTGCAATTGCCGCGCCTGCCCCCCAGTCTTCGGTAGCGGAGACGCCCAGGTTTTTCTGTATTCCCAAGGGCCGACATAAGACACGGATGGCCCTGGCCGCAGCCCACGGGCGGCCCTGTCCGGGACAAGGGCACGAAAGGCGCATGCACATGAAAAAGTTGGCATTGTTGTTTTGGGGCCTGGCCGGCCTGTTGCTATGCACCGCCCTGGCCCCCGCCGGGGCGGCTGGCCCGGGCCAGGGCGGCCATCCCCTGGACATCATCCTGGTGCTGGACAACTCGGGCAGCATGCAGAAAAACGACCCCAACCACCTGATGGAACGGGTGGCGGTGAGTTTTCTGGAGAGCCTGGGCCAAGGTGACCAATTGGCCATGCTGACCTTCGACGCCGAGGTCAAACTGCTGCAGCCCCTGCAACCCGTCGCGGATGGACAGGTCCGCCAGGCCTACGCCGCCAGCTTGAGCGCCCTGGACTACCGGGGCAAGTGGACCAACAGCCACAAGGGCGTGGAGCGGGCCATATACCTGCTCAAACACAACGGCCGCCCGGAGGCCCGCCGCATAATCATTTTCATGACCGACGGCATCCTGGAGACCGGCACCCCCCGACGCGACCCGGAGGCCCTGCTGTGGCTCAAGCAGGACCTGGCCAAGGACGCCAAGAACAACGGCATCCGCATATTCGGCCTGGCCTTCACCGAAGGGGCCGACTTCAGCCTGATCCAAAGCCTGGCCGTGCAGACCGGCGGCGAATACTACCGCGCCCTGCTGGCCGAGGAGATCGAGGGCGTCTTCCAGCAAATCACCCGTGACCTGGCCAAGCAGCAGATGCCCACCGCTACCCCGGCCCCGGCTCCGGACGCCGCGCCCGCCCCAGCGGCCACCCCGGGGGCCACGGCCACCCCAGGAGCCACGGCCACCGCGCCGGAGGCCAAGAAGGCCGATGACTCCAGCCTGCCCCTGCTGCTGGCCGCGGCCGGCGGCGTGGTGGTGGTGCTGATCGTCCTGCTGCTGGTCAAGCGCGGCCGGCGGGGACCCGCCCGCCAACCGACCATGGCCGGCCAAGACGACGACGGCCACCTGCCCAACTCCCCCCACCTGCTGGACCTGGACGACCTGACCGGCCAGGACAGCGTGGAGCTACCTTCCCGCCAGACCGTCGTCGGCCGCGAGAGAAAGGGCAACGTGAACCTGGTGCTGGCCAGGCCCACCATCTCCAGCCTGCACGCCACCATCCACTACCAGGCCCCCTTCTACTACCTGGAGGATCAGCGCAGCACCAACGGCACCTTCCTCAACGGCGTCAAGCTGGAGGCGGGTTCGCCCCAGCGCCTGAAAAGCGGCGACGAGATCGTCTTCGACCAGTTCCGCTTCCGCTTCGTGCTGGAAGACGAGATCATGATGGGCCACACCCAGATCGGCGGCATGCCCGTTGACGACCTGGCCACCCAGATGCGGCCGGTGACCCAGGAGCCCGCCGCGCCGGCCCCGGACGCCCCGCGGGAGGACCGCTGGCCCTCCTCGCCCACCGAGGAGCAGAGCCAAACGCCCCCTGCCGGCCCGCCCCCCTTGCCCCCCGCCCAGGGGCCGGGCGACGCCGCGCCGCGGCCGGACGACCCCTGGGCCAGCGGCCCGGCCTCCCCCGGCGACAGTCTTTCGGCCACGGCCTACGCCGACGAACAGGAGGTGCCGCCCTGGCCCCAGGCGCCGGCCAGCCAGGAGCAGAGACCGGCCCCCCCCCCCCCCCCCCCC
>JACQYR010000054.1 GCA_016208115.1 Desulfarculus sp. | reverse complement strand
CTACGGCGAGATCGCCCGCGAGATGGTTCAGAGCGGCGACTGGGTCACCCCCCGCCTGAACTACGTCAAGTACTTCGAGAAGCCCATCCTCACCTACTGGCTGGTGGCCGGCTCCTTCAAGATATTCGGCATCTCCGATTGGTCGGCCCGCCTGACGCCGGCGGTATTCGCCACCCTGACGGTGCTGTTGGTGTATCTGCTGGGGCGCTCTCTGTGGGAGGCCAGGAGTGGCTTCCTGGCCGCGCTGTGCCTGGCCACCTCGCTGATGTTCATGGCCCTGTCCTGTGTGCTGATCGTGGACATGGTGCTGTGCTTCGGGGTGGTCCTGGCAGTGTACGGGGCCTGGGAACTCAGGCTGGGCCGGCGCTGGGGCGGCTATCTCTTCTGGACGGGCTGCGCGGTGGGCTTCTTGACCAAGGGCCTGCTGGGGCCGGGCCTGCCGGCCATGGCCGTGGTGCTGTTCGCCCTGTTGGGGCGGGAGTGGATTCTGCTCAAACGCCTGGCCGACTGGCGCGGGGCCTTGCTGTTCCTGATTTTGGTGGCGCCCTGGAACATCCTGGTCAGCCTGGCCAACCCCGAGTACCCGGCCTATTTTCTGCACGAGAACGTGGGCCGCCTGGTGGCCGGCCAGGAGTTCAAGCGCCATCAGCCTTTCTGGTACTATCTGCCGCTGTTGCCCGCAGCCTTCCTGCCCTGGGTGGCCTTTCTGCCCTGGGCCATGCGCCAGACCTGGCCCGGACGGGCCTGGCTGGCCGCGCCCAACCGGCCCTGGCTCTTGCCGGCGGTGTGGCTGGGCTCCTTCCTGCTGTTCATGTCGGCTGGCTCCTCCAAGATGATGCACTACGCTCTGCCCATGCTGCCGCCCCTGGCGCTCCTCATGGCCCGGCCCCTGGTGGCGCTCCTGGCCCGGCCCCTGGCGGTCCTGCGGCGGGAACCGGCTCCGCCGGGGGTGCGCCGGGGGGTGACGGCCCTGGCGGCCTGCGCGGTGGCCGCGGCCTGCGGCCTGCCCCTGGTGCCGGCCTTGAGCCCTGATATCGGCTACGACCAGGTGGGGGCCTTCCTCTTGGCGGGTCCGCTCTTGCTGGCGGGGCTGGGCCTGGGCCTCTTCGCCATGAGGGGCCGGGCCTGGGCCGGGCTGGCGGCTCCCCTGTTGGTGGTTTTGGGCGTGGTGCTGTGCATCAGCCTGGCCGCGCCCCGGCTGGACGAGTACCGCTCGGTCAAGCAGTTGTCCGCCACCCTGCAGGGGCGCCTGGCCGCCGAGGACGTGCTGGTTTCCTTTGGCGATTACTTCCAGGGCCTGCCCTTCTACACCGGCCGGCGGGTGGTGGTGGCCGGCAACTGGGGCGAACTGGAGTTCGGCCGCCAGCGGGAGCCCAAGGCCGCCCAGTGGTTCCTGCCCGGCCCCGGCGAACTGATGGCCCTGATGAAGGACCAGCGCCGGCGGGTGGTGGTGCTGTGCTTCAGCGACGAGTATGCGCGTTTCCAGGAGCGGTTTAAGAACGTGGAGGGCTTCAAGCACTTCCCGTGGGCGAGTGTGGGCGACAAGGTCCTGTTCGCCAACCGCCCGCGCTGATACCAATATGCAACCAAAGCCATCCATGGCTTTGATTGCTAATCGGCCGGGCAAAAGCGTGGTTTTGCCCGGCCTCCCGGGCGCTTCCGCGCCCGGCGGGCCATCCATGGCCCGCATAGCCAGTTGCGTTCAAATTATTCATTTGATCGCAACTGGCTATGCCCCCCCTGTCTTGATTTCCCTGGCGCGCACCTGTAATAGTAGCCCATGAGTTGTTCGCTTGGCTTTGGTGCCTTGGCGGAGGTTGACATGGAGCACCAGACCGCGCCGGATTGCCCCTATCTGTCGGTGGTTATCCCGGTATTCAACGAGGAGGAGAACCTGGCGGAGCTGCATGCCCGCCTGGCCACCACCCTGAACGCCATGAGCTACGCCTGGGAGGTCATCTACGTGGATGACGGCTCCCGCGACAGGTCCTGGAAGCTCCTGGAAGGCATTCAGCAGGCTGACGGCCACGTGCGCCTGGTGCGCTTCAACCGCAACTACGGCCAGCACATGGCGGTCTTCGCCGGCTTCGAGCGGGTGCGCGGCCAGGTGGTGGCCACCCTGGACGCTGACCTGCAGAACCCCCCCGAGGACGTGCCCAGACTGGTGGCCAAGCTGGAGGAGGGCTACGACGTGGTGGGCGGCTGGCGTCAGTTCAGGCAGGACTCCTGGCTGCGCACCTTCCCCTCCATGATCGTCAACCGCATCACCAGCCGGGTGGTGGGGGTGGACCTCAAGGACTACGGTTGCATGCTAAGGGCCTACCGCCGCGAGGTGGTTCAGGCCATGAACGAATGCCAGGAGACCAGCAGCTTCATCCCGGCCCTGGCCAACACCTACGCCTCCCAGGTGGTGGAGATACCCGTGGGCCACGCCGAGCGCCAGGGCGGGCGCTCCAAGTACGGCCCCTTGCAGCTCTTGCGCCTGCAATTCGACCTGATGACCGGCTTCTCTCTCGGTGCTGCCCATCCAGTTCGTCAGCTTCGTGCGCTCCCTGGTGGCCCTGATGGGCCTGGCCTTCGGCTGCTTCCTCTTCATCCGGCGGCTCATCGTGGGGCCGGAGGTGGAGGGCGTCTTCACCCTGTTCGCCATACTCTTTGTCTTCGTGGGCCTGCAAATCCTGGGAGTGGGGCTCATCGGCGAGTACGTGGGGCGCATCTACCGCGAGGTACGCCGCCGGCCGCGCTTCGTGATCCGCGAGACGCGGGATTAGGCCGCCACGGGGGTAGTTCAGCATGCCCGAGTCCCCAAGCCCCGCCGCCCCCGCCACCCGCCTGGTGCTCAAGGTGGACGTGGACACCAAGGTGGGGCTCCTGGACGGCACCCGGCGCCTAGCCGACATTTTAGGCGAGTTGGGGCTCAAGGCCTCCTTCTTCGTGGCCATGGGGCCGGACCACTCGGGCCGGGCGTTGAAGCGCGTCTTCCGGCCTGGCTTCCTGAAAAAGCAGATGCACTCGGGCGCGGCGTCGTCCTACGGCCCCATTACCATGCTCTACGGCCTGCTGCTGCCTGGCCCCATCATCGCCCGTAGCGCTCCCGGCTTGCTCAATCGCCTCATCAGCGAGGGCCACGAGGTGGGCCTGCACGGCTGGGACCACGTCTATTGGCACGACCGCGTGCGCCACCTGGACGCCGGCCGCACCCGCCGCCAACTGGAGCTGGCCGCCGGTCTCTTCCGCGACATAACCGGCATGCCGCCGGCCAGCTTCGCCTCGCCGGGCTGGCAGGTCAACGACGCGGCGCTGACCGCCATGGCCACCATGGGCCTGACCCACGTCTCCTGCACCCGGGGCGCGCGCCCCTTCCGGCCCCTGGTGGCTGGCCGCGTCCTGCCCCTCATCGAGCTGCCCACCACCATGCCCAGCCTGGACGAGGTCTTGAGCCTGCCCCAGGTGAACCCGGGCAACGCCGGCCGCTACCTGGCCGGCCAGGTGGCGCCGGGCGTACTCAACGTCTTCACCCTGCACGGCGAGGTGGAGGGGCGCCAGATGGCCCCGGTCCTGCGCCAGTTCCTGGAGATATTGCGGGAGCGTGGGGTGGTGTTTGAGCGCCTAATAGACGCCGCCCGCCAGGCCGCCGGCGCGCCCTTGCCAGCCGAGGCCATCGCCTGGGGCACGGTGCCCAATAGGGCTGGCGAGCTGGCCTTCCAGCCCTCGGCCCTGGCTAGGGCCCAGGCGTGATGCTATTGCCCTACAACCTGGCCCTGGCCGGGGGCCTGGCCCTGGCCGCGCCGCTCTTGGCCGCCCGCTTGGCCAAGGGCCGCTACCGGGCCATCGCCACCGCCCGCCTGGGCCTGGGCTCGGCCTGGCTGCCGCCGCCCTCCCGGGGAGGCATCTGGCTGCACGCGCTGAGCGTGGGCGAGGTGCGCTCCACCCTGCCGCTAATAAAGGCCCTGAGCCAGCGCTTCCCGGAGCGTTCCCTGGCCTTATCGGTGGCCACGGCCCAGGGCCTGGCCGTGGCTCGGCAGGAGCTGGGCGAGGGCAGAGGGATTAGCCTTTTCGTGCGCCCCCTGGATTTGTACTGGAACGTGGAGCGTCTGCTGAACCGTTTGCAACCGGCCCTATTCTGCCTGGTGGAGGGCGACATCTGGCCAGGCTGGAATTGGGGCCTGACCCGGCGGGGGGTGCCCAGCCTCTTGGTCAACGGCCGCGTGAGCCCCCGCACCTTCCGGGGCTATTGCCGCGCCGGCCCCTTGGCCCGCGGCCTACTGAATGGTTTTTCGCGCATCCTGGTGCAGACCGGCGTGGACCAAGAGCGCCTGCTCAAGGTGGGAGTGGGCGCGGGGCGCCTGGCCGTGGGTGGCAACCTCAAGTTCGACAGCGCGCCGGCCTTGCTGGATGCCGAGACTCGCCAGGCCCTGGCCGCCGAGCTGGGCCTGGCGGGCCGGCGGGTGCTGGTGGCCGGCTCCACCCATCCCGGCGAGGAGGAGGCATGCCTGCGGGCCTTCCAGTCCCTGGCCGCCAGCCGCCCTGGTCTGGCCCTGGTGCTGGCCCCCCGCCAGGTGGAGCGGGGCCGTGAACTCTCGCGCCTGGCCTCTGGCCTAGGGTTGAGCGCCGCCTGTCTGTCACAGGGCGCGCCGCCGGCGGGCACCCAGGTGGTGGTCCTGGACCTGCTGGGGCGCCTGGCCTCGGCCTATGCCCCGGCTCAGGCGGCCTTCGTGGGCGGCTCCCTGGTACCGGTGGGCGGGCACAACCTGCTGGAGCCGGCGGCCCAGGGGGTGCCGGTGCTCTTCGGTCCGCGCACCCACAATTTTTTGGAGATGGCCCGGGGCCTGGAGGAGTGCGGCGGCGGTCTGCGCCTTACAGGCGCCGAAGACCTGGCCACGGCCTGGGGGCGCCTGTTGGATCATCCTCCCGAGGCCTGGGCCATGGGCCAGGCTGGCATGGAGTTCTGCCGCGCCCACCGGGGGGCCGTGCAACGCGCCGTGGCTGAGATTGCCCAGTTGCTGGAAAGAGGCCCGGCATGAGCGCCAGCGTGCAGGGTTTATTCGAACGCCTGAGCGCGCCAGAACCAGGTCCGGCCTGGCTTTCGGGCCTGCGCGGCCTGGCGCGGGCGGCCTCGGGCTTCTACGGTCTGGGGGTGGCGGGGCGCAACCTGGCCTATGACCTGGGCCTGGCCCCGGCCCGCTACCTGCCCGTGCCGGTGGTGGGCGTGGGCAACCTCACGGTGGGCGGCACGGGCAAGACGCCCCTGGTCATGGCGGTGGTGGCGGCGCTCACCCGCCTGGGCTTGCCCAGCGCCGTGGTCAGCCGGGGCTATGGGGGCCAGGCGTCCCGGGCCGGCCAGGCGGTAACCTGGGTCTCCCTGGGACAAGGCCCCCTGGTCACGGCCTCCCAGGCCGGGGACGAGCCGGTGCTGTTGGCCCGGCGCCTCCAGGTGCCGGTGGCCGTGGGTGCCGACCGCTACGCCGTGGGGCGCGAAGTGGTGCATCGCACCGGCCTGCGGGTGCTGGTGGGCGATGACATGTTCCAGCACCGGGGCCTGCACCGCGACCTGGACCTGGTGGCCCTGGACGCCAGCCGGCCCTTGGGCAATGGCCGGCTCTTGCCCGCCGGCCCCTTGCGCGAGCCGGCCCGGGGCCTGCGCCGCGCCCAGGCCATCGTGCTCACCCGGGCCGACGACCAGGAGGCCACCCGGGCCACCCGGGCCTGGCTCAGGAGCTTCTGGGGACGGGGACCGGTGCTGGCCTGCCGCCATCGCCTGCGGGGCCTGTGCGCGCCTAACGGCCGGCAGCCGGTGCCCCCGGACCTGAAAGGTAGGCGGGTGCTGGCCTTCTGCGGCCTGGCCCGGCCCCAGGACTTTGCCCAGGCCCTGCGCGGGCTGGGCCTGGTGATGGTGGACTTCCGCTCCTTCGGCGATCACCACGCCTACACACCCGCCGAGATCGCCGGGCTGTGGTCCCAGGCCCAGGCCTTGCGCGCCCAGGCCCTGGTGACCAGCGAGAAGGACGAGGCCCGTCTGCCGGCGGTGCTGCCCCTGGACCTGGACCTGTGGGTCAGCCGCCTGGAGTTGGAGTTCGACGAGGGCCCCAAGGCCCTGGACCAAGTGTTGGCCTGGGGCCTGGCCCCTTGGGGGCGCAGGCTGTGAGCCTGGCCTACCAGGCCCTCAAGGGCGCGGCCTGGCTCGGCTCCCTGCCGCCCCTGGGCCTGGCCCGCGCCGTGGGGAGCGGCCTGGGGAGGCTGGCCGGCCGCCTGGACGCCCGCCACTGGGGCATCGTCACGGATAACCTGCGCGCCTCCTTTCCCGAGCGCGACGAGGCCTGGGTGCAAGACACGGCGCGGGCCTGCTTCAGCCACCTGGGGCAGGTGATTCTGGAGATACCGCGCCTGGTGAGGCTATCGCCCGCCAAAATCCTGGAGCGCACCCGCCACCACGGTCTGGACAATCTGGAGGCGGCCCGCGCCTTGGGCAAGGGCGTGCTGCTGCTCACCGGGCATCTGGGCAACTGGGAGTGGGCCAGCGTGGTCTCGGGCATCATCATGGGCGGGGCCTGTGGGGTGGCCCGGCCCCTGGACTGGCCGCCGGCCGAAGAGTTGGTGAACTATTGGCGCACCAGGTGCGGCAACATCGTGGCGCCCAAGGCCCGCTCGGCCCGGCAGATATTGCGCGTCCTCAGGCGCAATGGCGTGGTCGGGGTGTTGTTGGACCAGAACGTGGACTGGTACGACGGCGAGTGGGTGGATTTCTTCGGCCGGCCAGCCTGCACCAACAAGGGACTGGCGTTGTTGGCCATGGCCACCGGCGCGCCGGTCCTCACCTACCACAGCTTCCGCGCCGCCGACGGCGGCTTCGATGCCTACTTCGGGCCGCCCCTGCCGCTGCTAAAAAGCGGCGACAAGACCATGGACGTCTGGAACAATACTCAACTCTACACCAAGGCCCTGGAAGAGATCATCCGCCAGAGGCCGGAGCAGTGGTTCTGGATGCACCAGCGCTGGAAGACCAAGCCCTTCCACGCCTGGCCCCGGGAGCAGGGCCGATGAAGGCCTTGAGCCCGGAGCAGCCAGGGCGCATCCTGGTACGCGCCACCAACTGGGTGGGCGACGCGGTGATGACCCTGCCCGCCTGCGCGGCCCTGCGCCGGGCCTGCCCCCAGGCCCGCATCGAGGTGCTGGCCAAGCCCTGGGTGGCGGCGGTGTACCAGGCCTCGCCGGCGGTGGGGTGCCCACGCGCCTGGGCTATGCCAGCGACGGCCGGGGCCTTCTGCTCAGCCATCCCGTGGCGCGCACGCCCCAGGTGCGCGCGGTGCACGAGACGGCCTACTACCTGCACATCCTGGCGGCGGCGGGGCTACTCCCGGATGAGCCGCCGGCAATTGGCGTGCAGCCGGTTTTGCACATAAGCCCCCATGACCAGGGCTGGGCCCAGGGCTTCCTGGCCGGCCAGGACCTGGCGCCAGGGCCGCTCTATGGCTGCGCGCCGGGTGCCAGCTTCGGCCCGGCCAAGTGCTGGCCCGCCGAGCGCTTCGCCGCCGCCCTACGGGAGTTGACCGGCCAGGCGGGCGCCACCGTGCTGCTCTTCGGCTCGCCGGCCGAGGCCGCCGCCACCCGGGCCGTGGCCCAGGGCCTGGAGGGCCTCAAGGTCGTGGACCTAGCCGGCCGCACCGACCTGGCCCAGGCCCTGGCCCTCTTGGGGCGCTTGCAGCTCTTTGTCACCAACGACAGCGGCCTGATGCACGCCGCCGCCGCCCTGGGGGTGCCCACGGTGGCGGTCTTCGGCTCCACCAACCCCGTGACCACGGCGCCCCTGGGCCCCTGGGTGCAACTGGTGCGCCACCCCTTCGAGTGCAGTCCCTGCCTCAAACCGGTCTGCCCCAAGGGCGACCTGCGTTGCTTCACGGCCATTACCCCGGAGGAGGTGGCCCAGGCCGCCCGGGGGCTCTTGGAGCGGGCGCTAGCCGCCGGAGCGGGGCAGGGGAGGGCGGGCTAGCCGTGAAGGTGCTGATCGTCAAGCTCTCGGCCCTGGGCGACGTGGTGCAGTCCCTGCCCGTGGCCATGGCCATCCGGGAGCAGGTCCCCCAGGCCCGGGTGGATTGGCTGGTGGAGGCGCCCTCGGCTGGCCTGCTGGAGGGCCATCCGGCCCTGGATCGGGTGCTGGTCAGCCCCCGCCGCCGCCCAGGCGGGCGCTCCCTGGGCCAGGTCAGACAATGGCTCAAGGGCCTGCGCCAGGTGGAGTACGACGCAGTGCTCGACTTGCAAGGCCTTATGAAAAGTGCTATTTTTGTTGGCCTTAGCCGGGGGCGGCGCAAGATCGGCTTTGCGGGCGGCAAGGAGCCCCTGGCGGCCTGGGCGCTCACGGAGCGGCTGCCCGCTTTTAACCCCGAGCGCCACGCCCTGGAGCGCTACCTGGACCTTTTGGTGCCCTTGGGCCTGGAGCGCCCGGCCTGGCCACAGTTCGGCCTGGAACCCCAGGCCCCGTCCCTGGCCAAGGCGGGCGCGCTGTTGGCCGGCCGCCGGGCGGGCCGGCCCCTGGCGGTGCTGCACCCCATGGCCAAGTGGGACTCCAAGCTGTGGCCGAGCGCCCATTGGGCGCGGTTGGTCCGCCTGCTGCACCAGGCCGGACTGGATTTGGTCTTGAGCGGCTCGGCGGCCGACCAGGGCGTCACCCAGGCCATAGCCGGGCAGGCCGGGCTGAGCCAGGGCCTATGGGACTTGGCAGGGGTGGTGAGTCTCAAGGAGTTGGCCGCGGTGCTCAGCCTGGCCAACCTGACCGTGGCCACCGATACCGGAGTGATGCACTTGGCCGCGGCCCTGGGCCGGCCGGTGGTGGCCCTTTTCGGCCCCACCAGCCCCGGCCGCACGGGGCCTTACGGCCCGGGGCACCGGGTGCTGCGCCTGGACCTGGAGTGCGGCCCCTGCTTCCGGCGCAATTGCCCAGACCCGCGTTGTCTGACCGGGCTCGGGCCCGAGCAGGTGGCCCAGGCCGTGCTGTCGCGGCTGGATCGGGCGCGCCCCTGAGCCCGCGCGGGGCGCCATGCTTGGCGGATCACAGGAGATGAGCATGCAGTTTCTGGTGACGGGCGTGGCCGGGTTCATCGGCTCCCAGGTGGCGGAGAGGCTCCTGGAGCTGGGCTACCAGGTGCGCGGCATAGATTGCTTCACCGATTATTACTCGCGCCGCCTCAAGGAGCTCAACTTGGCCGCCTGCCGGGACCATGCCGGCTTCAGCTTCCTGGAGCAGGACATCCAGGAGGCCAGCCCCGCCAGCCTGCTGGAGGGCGTGGAGGTGGTCATCCACCTGGCGGCCCAGGCCGGGGTGCGCCGCTCCTGGGGCGCCAATTTTCAGGTCTACACCCACAACAACCTGCTCAGCACCCAGCGGCTCTTGGAGTTGGCCAAGGGGCTGGGTCTGCGGCGCCTGGTCTACGCCAGCTCCTCCTCGGTCTACGGCGACACCAAGGACCTGCCCATGCGCGAAACCAGCGTCTGCTGGCCGGTGTCGCCCTACGGGGTCAGTAAGCTGGCCGCCGAGCACCTGTGCACCCTGTACCACAAGAATTTCGGTCTGGATACCGTGAGCCTGCGCTACTTCACGGTCTACGGCCCCCGCCAGCGCCCCGACATGGCCTTCCATCGCTTTATCCGCGCCCAGATCGAGGGCACCGGCATTCGCCTCTACGGCGACGGCGGCCAGTCCCGGGACTTCACCTACGTCTCCGACATCGTGGAGGCCACCCTCGCCGCCGCCCTGACCCCCCAGGCCAAGGGCGGCATCTTCAACATCGGCGGCGGCTCGCGGGTCAGCGTCAATCAAGTCATCGCCATGCTGGAGGAGATCACGGGCAAGCAAGCGCCCATCGAGCGCCTGGCCGTGGCCAAGGGCGACGTGCGCGACACCGAGGCCGACACTAGCCGGGCGCGGTCCGTGCTGGGCTTCGACCCCCGCTTCGACCTAAAAAAGGGCCTGGCCGCCGAGGTGGCCTGGGTGCGCCAGATGCTGCCCGTGTTGCAGGAGGTGTGACATGCCCTTGAGCCCCGAGCTTCTGGAGATACTGGCCTGCCCCCAATGCAAGCAGCCCGTGGAGCCCACGCCGGACCAGGCCTGGCTCATCTGCCGGCGCTGCCGCCTGCGCTACGAGGTCAGGGACGACATCCCCATCATGCTGGTGGACGAGGCCCAGCCCCTGGAGGACTAGCCTTGTCCGCCGCCGGCGACATCTCCCCCCGCCGGGCCCTGGTCATCAAGCTGGGGCACATCGGCGACGTGCTGGTGAGCACGCCGGTCTTCACCGCCCTCAAACAGGCCTACCCAGGCCTGGCCACCACCGCCTTGGTGGAGGAGGGCACCCAGGCCATGGTGCAGGGCAGCCCCCACGTGGATCAGGTACTGGTCTTGCGGCGGCCGGAATCGGCCTGGCGGGCGGCGCAAAGCAACCTGGGCCTCCTGGCCAGCCTGCGGCGGGGGCGCTTCGATCTGGCCATTGATCTCTCTGGCGGCGACCGGGGGGCCTTCCTGGCCTTCATGACCGGCGCGCGCCTGCGCGTGGGCTTCGAGCCCAAGAAGCCCCACATCCGCGCCCGGGCTTTTCACCGCTTGGCTGATCCCCGGGGTACCCAGAACCACGTGGTGGAGACCCTGCTCAGGCCGGTGCGCCTCTTGGGCATCGAGCCCCAAGACCTGGCGCTCAAGCTTTACCCCTCGCCCCAGGCCCGGAGCCAGGCCCAGAGCATATTGGCCGAACATGGCATCGCTCCCCGCGCCTACGCCCTGGTGCACCCGACTTCCCGTTGGATGTTTAAAACCTGGACGCCCGAGGGCAACGCCCAGGTGATACGCCATCTGCTGCACCAGGGGCTCAAGGTGGTCCTGAGCGCCGCGCCCCAGTCACGGGAGTTGGACTTCCTGGCCCTGACGCGCCAGGCCTTGGGCGACCATCCCGGAGTGCTGGACCTGGGTGGGCGGTTGGACCTGCCGCTGTTGGCGGCCCTGATCGAGCAGGCGCGCATCTTCTTTGGGGTGGACAGCGCGCCCATGCACATGGCCGTGGCCCTGGGGGTGCCGGTGGCGGTGCTCTTCGGCCCCTCGGGCGAGAAGATGTGGCCCTGGCCGTGGATGTGGCCGAGACCACCCTGGGGCTGTTGGCCCGGGGCTTGTTGGAGCGCGGGCACCAGGTACACGTCATCACCACGGGTTGGCAGGGGCGGGCGCCGGCGGGCCTGACCGTGCATGTGGTGCCGGCACCCGGGCGCGGGGCGGCCCGCCTGCGGGCCTTCGCGGCGGCGGCCCGGAGCCAGGCCCGGGCCCTTAAGCTGGACACCTGGCTTAGCCTGGAGCGGGTGCCGGGCGCCCCGGTATTCCGGGCCGGCGACGGCTGCCACGCGGCCTGGCTCAAGCGCCGCGCTGCCTACGAGGGCCGGCTCAAGCGCTGGTCCTTTGCCTTCAACCCCCTGCACCGCGCCTTCCTGGACCTGGAACGCCGCACGCTCATGGCCCCGGAACTGATCCAAGTCATCGCCAACAGCCACTTGGTGGCCCGCGAGCTGGAGGAGTTCTACGGCCTGGGGCCAGAGCGCGTGACTGTGATCCACAACGCCGTGGACGAGGCCCGCTTGGCCCCCGGCTGGAGGTGCCAGGCCGCGTGCGCTTTCTGGGGCAGCAAGACGCCCCGGGGCTCCTGGCCGCCCCCGACGTCCTGCTGCTGCCCACCATCTACGACCCCTGCGCCAACGCCTGCCTGGAGGCCCTCTACCTGGGCCTGCCGGTGGTGACCACCCTGGCCAACGGAGCCTCGGAGCTGGTGCAAGAGGGCGTCAGCGGTTGCCTGCTGAGCGAGCCCAGGGACGCACCGGCCCTGGCCCTGGCCTGCCGGCGCGCGTTTGCCCTGCCCCGGCCGGTGCCCCACCACCTGCCCTCGCCGCGCCAATGGCTGGACGCCACCCTGGCCCTCTTGGAGCAGGCGGCGGGGGCCTAGCGCCAACCTGGCGAGGGCGCGCCCAAGTGGCCCGATCATGGTAAAATCATGCTCGGCCAGCGGGCACCAGACCCGCGTGGCGAGGTTTTGTAATCATCCGGGGAGGTTGACCAGCTAATGAGCCGGCCGGCGATACTGGCGGCCTGCACCACGGCCATCGGCGACACGGTGCTGTGCACTCCCGCCCTGATGGCCCTGGGCCGCACCTTCGACGTGGACGTGCTGGTGCACCAGCACCGCCTGCCGCTCTTGCTGGGCAACACCTTCGTGCGCCATCTCTATCCCTACCGCAACAATCCCTTCAACCGCGCCTGGTTGGCCACCAAGCTGTGGAAGCGCTCCTACCACCGCCTGGTGGTGCTGCACGCCAACGACGATCTCATTAAGCTGATGCCCAATCTGCGCTACGAGATGGCGGCCAACATCCAGGGCTGGAACGACCCTAGCCTGGGCTTGCGGGAGGTCCCGGTGGACCGCGGCCCG
>JACQYR010000291.1 GCA_016208115.1 Desulfarculus sp. | reverse complement strand
GGGGGTCCACGGGGGCGTGCAGGGCCAGGTCGGCCTCGCCCAGGCCCAGCAAGGGCAACCAGCGCTCCAGCAGCCCCAGGTCGGGCCGGGCGCCGCTGACCGCCCCCACCCAGCGCCGCCAGGCCTCCACCAGCACGGCGGGGGCCAGGCGCGCCTCCACGCCCGCCAGGCCGGGGCCGGCGACGAGCCACAGGCGCAAGGCGTGGTCGCTGGAGAGGTCGTGGGCCTGGGCCTCTTCCAGCACCTGGCCGGCCAGGGCGGCCAGGCGGGGGTCGGGCTGGTCCGGGTCCTGGCCGGCGGCCTTGAAGGCCCGGCGGCCGCTGGTCTCCATCTCCTCGGCGGCAGCCTGGCTGAGGTCCAGCCCCTCGCCCAGGGCCTGGGTCAGGAAGTCCTCGGCCAACTCGAAGTCGTCGGGGTTGACCTGGCCCTGGGCCACGGCGGGCAGGGAGAATAACACGCGGTGGAACAGCAGCGGCCGGTCGTGGCGCAGGCTCACCAGCACCTGGGCCAGCACCGGCCGGGGGTCGTCCATGGCCCACAGCCAGGCCAGGGGCGAGCGCCCCTCCACCAGCTCGGGATAGATGGTCTGGCAGGTCAGGGCCGCGCGCAAGAACAGGTCCTGCATCTCGTCCTGCTCCAGGCCCAAGAGGGCGGGCTGGCCGCAGCAGAAGGCCAGCCAGTCGTGCAGGTGCAGGGGCGAGAAGAAGGCCCCCTCCAGGATGCCGTCCACCAGGGCCAGGCGGGTTTCCAGGCTGTCGGGGGTCGGGGCCATGACGGTCCTCCTTGGCGAATGGCGCCTGCATGCCATTTCACGATGATACCACCATCGCCCGGGCGGTACACCCAGGCAGTGGCGGCCCCGCCACCGCGAATTATGATGACTCTGCTCCCGGCCTGACCCAAAATATGGCCAGCGGCTCACCCTGGACCAGGAGGCTAAGGCATGGCGCCATGGCGTGACATCTTCGCCAGGAAGACCGAGTGCGTCTATCTGGCGGCCCTGCAAGGCCCCCAGGCCGAGCGCTACCGCCGCTTCCGCAACTTCCTGCGCCACAACCAGGGGGCCTTGTCGGCCATGGCCGAACTGGAACAATTGTACTACAGTGGCAGGCCCTTCAGCCTGGCCTGCGCCCGCCGGCTATATGACGACCTGCTGGAGTCCATGCATGGGGTGGCCTGGTCCCTGGAGGCCATGACCAGGGAAAATTCAGCGCCCTTGGTCGCCCTGGTGGAAAGCCTGGACCGGGCCATCTGGGATGAGCTGAACCCCGCCCTGGCTTTTGCCTCCGAGGAACTGGTCATTCCCTTCCCCCGGCTTTCGGCCCAGCAGCGCGGCCTGGTGGGCTCCAAGGCGGCCAACCTGGCGGCCATGAAGAACGACCTGGGCCTGCCCGCGCCCGATGGCTTCGCCATCACCGCGGCGGCCTTCGAGTTGTTCCTGCACGTCAACGACCTGGAGGAGTTCATCGAGAAAGAGGTGGCCGCCATCTCCCTGGACTCACCCCGGAGCCTGGAGATCGCCAGCGCCCGCATACGGCAACAGGTCATATTCCACTCCCAAGTTCCAGCCTCGGTCGAGGCGCAGGTGCTGGAGGCCTACGAAGAGCTGGAGGCCGTGACCAGGCCGGGCGTGCGGGTGGCCATGCGCTCCAGCGCCATTGGCGAGGACACCGAGGCCTCCTTCGCCGGCCAGTACAGCACCGAACTCAACGTCACCAAGGATGGCCTGCTTCTGGCTTATCAGGCCGTGCTCGCCAGCAAATATTCGCCCCGTGCCCTGGCTTACCGCCTGCACCGGGGCTTGGATGACCGCGAGACGCCCATGAGCGTGGCCTGCGTGGCCATGGTGGATTCCCTGGCCAGCGGGGTGATGTACACCGTGGACCCCGCCGACCCCGCCGCCGGCGTGCTCAAGATCAACGCCATCTGGGGCCTGGGCGAGCACCTGGTGGACGGCAGCGCCTCGCCGGACACCTTCCTGGTCTCCCGCCCGGGCCGGGAGATCGCCGCCAGGAGCATCAGCCGCAAGGACACCCGCCTGGTCAACTTGCCCGCCGGCGGTATCAAGGAAGAGACGGTGCCCGACGGCCAGAGGGACCATCCAGCCATTGGCGACGACCTGGTGCGCCAACTGGCCGAATATGGCCTGGCCCTGGAGAGGCACTTCGGCGGACCCCAGGACGTGGAGTGGGCCTTGGACCAGGAGGGTCGCTTGCTGCTTTTGCAGTGCCGTCCCCTGGAGGTGGCCGAGAAGGCCCAGGAGGCCGGCGACCTGCCCCGGGAGTACCCCGGCCACGAGGTGCTCTTGAGCGGCGGCCGGGCCGCCTCCCAGGGGGTGGCCGTGGGCGAGGTCTATCTGGCGCGCGGCGGTGACGACCTGGACCAGGTGCCCAAGGGCGCCATTCTGGTGGCCCCCACCGCCTCGCCGGCCTACGCCCGGCTCATGGGGCACATCAGCGGCCTGATAAGCGACGTGGGCAGCGTCACCAGCCACCTGGCCTCGGTGGCCCGCGAGTTCGGGGTGCCGGCCCTGGTGGACGCCAAGGGGGCCACCTCCCGCCTGCTTCCCGGCCAGACTGTCACTCTCTGGGCCAGCGCCGGCCTGGTCTACCAGGGGGTGGTGGAAGATTTGCTCAAGGAAGCCCGGGCGGTCAAGAACCTGATGGTGGAAAGCCCGGTGCACCGGCGGCTGCGCAAGGTGCTGGACCAGGTCTCGCCCCTGACCCTGACCGACCCCCAGGCGCCCAGCTTCAACCCCGCCGGCTGCCGCACCCTGCACGACGTGGTGCGCTACGCCCACGAGCAGGCCATGCGCGGCATGTTCGGTCTGGCCAAGATGGCCAAGACGGACCTGCCCACGGTGAAGCTGACCACCACGGTGCCCATGATCGTGCAACTCATTGACGTGGGCGGCGGCCTGCAAGAAGGCCTGACCACCTGCGACACCATCACCGCCAACCACCTGGAGTCCACGCCCCTGCGGGCCATCTGGCGGGGCATCAGCCACCCGGGTATCAACTGGACCAGCACCGTGGGCTTAAGCCTGGGCAACATGCTCTCTTTGATGGCCGGCGGCGCGGCGGCCAGCGCCGACCAGGCCCTGGGCACCGCCAGCTTTGCCGTCATTTCCCGGGACTACCTCAACCTCAGCGCCCGCTTCGGCTACCACTTCGCCAACCTGGACTGCCTGTGCGGCGACAACCCCGACCAGAACTACTTCTCGCTGCAATTCGCCGGCGGGGCCGGCGACTACCGGGGCCGCGCTCTGCGCATCC
>JACQYR010000290.1 GCA_016208115.1 Desulfarculus sp. | reverse complement strand
GTTGTGGATCAAGATCGGCTGAGCCTCTCCCAACCCCGACGGCCTGGCCGCGCCGGCCCTTTGGGCCGCTGCCCTGGCGGCCATTAGCCGCCAGGACAGCCCCGACCGGCCTGGCCGGTCGGGGGCGCGGCAGCGCCTGGGGGCAATCCGCGCCGAATTTCATGATAACTAACACACCGCCTCGCAGCCAGAGGCTGACGCCCCCGCGCCGATTAAGCCAAAATAATTTTTTGCCGTAGCTTTGCGGCAATCTTGCCTACCTGGCCCGGCCCGTATCCCTGCCGGTTGCGTCGTGATATACGCCGGGCATAAGCGGCAATATTGCCGTGTTTACCCGGTATGCCTCACAAGACCAAGCCCTGGGCCCCGATTGGCGCCTTGCCGCTTCCGGCCCTGTTTTCCCGGCATATAAACAAGTTAACTGATTAGCTCTCCTTAAAATTGCTATTGACATGCCGGTAGGGGCCATGAAAAATGGCAAAGCTTGCCTATCATTTAAACTAACAGCGGGCAAGGCCCGCCCGGCCCCACTCGCCAGGCTCCCGCGGCTAGTCCATCTTTCGTTATAGGAGAAAGCCATGAACCTGCACCGTCCCAACGCCAACGAGGCCCTGCAAACCAAGAATCGCTCCCGCAACGTAGCCCCCCAGTCGGGCATCTGCTCCCGCTGCCTGGACGGCTGCAAGGGCAATTGCGACCTGTTCAACGCCACCTTCCGCGGCCGCGAGCTCTTGTACCCCAGCCACTTCGGCGAACTGACCGCCGGCGCCGACAAGGATTACCCGGTGGACTACTCCCACCTCAACATCATGGGCTACGCCCTGGGCGCCGAGGGCGTGCCCGCCGACCCCGACCACGCCACCTTCCCGGCCGTGAACACCGAGACCAGCTTCGGTGTCAAGGACAAGGTGAAGATGAAGATACCCATGTTCACCGGCGCCCTGGGCTCCACCGAGATCGCCCGCAAGAACTGGGAGCACTTCGCGGTGGGCGCGGCCATCACCGGCATAACCCTGGTCTGCGGCGAGAACGTCTGCGGCATAGACCCCAAGCTGCAACTGGACAAGAAGGGCAAGATCAAGGAGGCGCCGGACATGCGCCGCCGGGTAGAGGAGTATCGCCGCTATCACCAGGGCTACGGCGACATCCTGGTGCAGATGAACGTGGAGGACACCCGCCTGGGCGTGGCCGAGTACGTGGTGGACAAGCTGGGCGTGGAGACCATCGAACTGAAGTGGGGCCAAGGCGCCAAGTGCATCGGCGGCGAGATCAAGGTGCACTCCCTGGAGCGTGCCCTGGAACTCAAGAAACGCGGCTACATCGTCACCCCCGACCCCGCCTCCAAGGCCATCCAGGCCGCCTACAAGGACGGGGCCATCAAGGAGTTCGAGCGCCACTCCCGCCTGGGCTTCGTGGACCAGGAGGGCTTCATGAAGGAGGTGGAGCGCCTGCGCAAACTGGGCTTCAAGCGCGTGACCTTGAAGACCGGCGCCTACCCCATGCGCGAGCTGGCCATGGCCATCCGCTGGTCGGCCGACGCCAAGCTGGACCTCCTGACCATTGACGGCGCCCCCGGCGGCACCGGCATGAGCCCCTGGCGCATGATGGCCGAGTGGGGCGTGCCCAGCCTGTACCTGCACTCCATGGCCTACGAGCTGTGCGACCGCCTGGCCGAGCGCGGTTCTTTCGTGCCCGACATCGCCTTTGCCGGCGGCTTCTCCAGCGAGGACCATATCTTCAAGGCCCTGGCCCTGGGCGCCCCCTACTGCAAGGCCGTGTGCATGGGCCGCGCCCTGATGATCCCCGGCATGGTGGGCAAGAACATCGGCCGCTGGCTGGAGGGCGAGGACGGCGGCCTGCCCAGCACCGTGAGCAAGTACGGCAGCACCAAGGAAGAGATATTCGTGTGCTACGAGGAGCTCAAGGCCAAGTACGGCAAGGAGGCCGCCAAGTTCCCCCTGGGCGCCGTGGGCATCTACACCGCCGGCGAGAAGATCCGCGTGGGCCTCCAGCAGCTCATGGCCGGGGCACGCAAGTGGAAGGTGGAGTACATGAGCCGCGACGACCTGGCCAGCCTCACCGAGGAATGCGCCATGGTCACCGGCATCCCCTACATCATGGACGCCTACCGCGACGAGGCCCTGGCCATCATTGACGCCGTGACGTAGTCCTGGCCTGGGGCCACGGCCCCGGACGTCCTGAAAAGACCGCCGCCGGCCCTCGCCCGAGGGCCGGCGGCACAATTTTAGCCAGGCTGAACAGCAAGGACGGCCCGGCGCGGGCCTAGCGCGGCACCGGCGCCGACAGAGTGACCATGACCACCCGGCCACCCAGCAAGGTTACGATCAGGGTGCTGTCGTGGGAGCCATACCAGTTCTGGCCGTGATACTGCCAGACCCCGCCCAGGCCAGCGGCCTCCTCCAGCTTGTCGGGCTCGCCCAAAAGCTCCTTTACCTGCTCCTGGCTCCAGCCGATCCGCACCTGGCGGAAGTTGTCCAGCTTCTTGGGTCCCTGGCAGCCGGCCGCCAGCAGGGCCAGCAACAGCAGCCCGGCCAGGACCGCCAGGCCATATTTCCCGCCCTTATGCATGGCGCTCCTTCCGCTGGGGGTATGGAGACATGGTAGCACAAGGGCCAGGGTGCCCCCCGGGGCGCCAACGGGGGAGCAGTGGGAAGCCGCGAGGCCGGGCCGGGCCGGGCCGGGCCGCCGGGGCGTGGGGCGTTGCCAGGCCGGCCCCGCGGTTGGAGCTGACTCCTGGGCGCCGGGTGGGCGGGTAAACCCTACTCGGCGTAGACGTTGACCGTGAGCGCCACCAGGCGGCCGGAGCGCAGGCAGGGCACGCCCTCCAGCACGGCCTCCACGGTGCTGCCGTCGGCCTTTTGCAGGGTGTGCGACCAGGCCTTTTCGCAATCGCCGCCCAGCCAGCGCTGGAGCTGGCGGTAGGCCTCGCGGCGCTCCTCGGGCACCATCAGGTCCACGAAGGGCAGGCCCTGGGGCAACTCCTGGGGCTGATAGCCCAAGAAGCGCAGGGCGTGGAAGTTGTAGGAGGGCACCCGGCCCTTGTCGTCCACCTCGAAGGCGGTGTGGGGCACGCTCTCGAACATGCTCTGGGACATGATCCAAGCCTCCCTGGGGCCGCCCGGCCCTATTAATTAGTCAAACTAAATATTAGATGTATTTAAGCAGAACTAATCAAGGAGGGGCAAGGGAAATTATACGCAAGCAAGCGCTGACGGAGGGCTGGCCCTGGTATCCGCGTTAGCCTTGGTTAATTATTGCCGTGTTAAACGCCGGGCGTGGCTCTTTGGGATTCGTGGGTTGGGTTGGGGCGTAGAGCCCCCCAACCCAACGTCCACATTAGGCCGGGGCACGTCCCCAGGTGGTCACAAGGGCAGTTCGAACAACCGGGCCGGGATGGGGGTCAGGAGCGTGGGCGGCCCTTCCGGGTTGATCAGCACCGTGTCCTCCAGACCCACCGGCCCCTGGTCCAAAACGATCTTCAGCTCCAGGGCGTAGGTTTCGTGGGCGCGCACCCGCTCCCTTGATCCCCGCAGCAAATAGGGCGGGACGCCCAGCTCCAGCCCCACGCCATGGGCCACGAAGCTGATGCGCTGCTCGGGCTTGCCCAAAAAGACCTCGGACATGCCCAGGCCGGCGGCCGTCTCCACCGCCAAATCGAACAGCTCGCCGCTGACCGCGCCGGGGCGCAGGTTGTCCAGCAGGGTCTGGCGCACCGCCTCCAGGGCGGCGTGGGCCTTCTTGACGGCATGGGGGGCCGCGCCCAGGCAGTAGGTGCGGGTCTGGTCGGTCTGGTAGCCCTCCAGGCAGGTGCCGAAGTCCACGATCACCGGCTCGTGGGGGCGGATGGCCTTGTAGCTGGCCCCCTGGGGGAAGGCCGGCGAGAGCCCGTAGCCGCCGAAGGGCGCGTCCACGGCGCTGGGCAGGGCGCCCTCGGGGCCGCTGACCAAATGCCAGGTATACACGCCCATATAGGCCCCCCGGGTGCGCAAAAGGTCCACGTGTCCGCCGGCCATGGCCAGGGCCTGGAGCTGGCCGGCCAGCCAGGCCTCGCTCACCCCGGGCCTGAGCAGACCAGGTATGGCCCCGTAAACCTGGGCCGCCAACTGGCCGGCCAGGGTCATGGCCGCGATCCCGAAATCGTCCTTGACCCCCATCTGTTCCAGCAGGGCGTCGCTCACGTCCTCCAGGCGCACCCCCGGCAGGCGCTGCTGCCAGGCCAGGTACTCCCGCGCCGAGAGCACGTCCAGGCACATGCCCATGCGCGCGCCCTTGGGGGCCACCTCGGCCAGGGCCAGGCCCACCTGCGAGAGCCCCTTGACCGGCACCACCAAGAGGCCGCTCTCGGCGGCGGCCCGGCCGGCGTGGCGGCGGGCGAAGAAGCGCCCCCGGCCCGAGGGCTCCACCAGCACCACGCCCTGCTGCATGCTGCCGCAGAGGTAATAGACGTCCACCGCCGAGGTGAGCAGGATGCCGGCCAGGCGCCGTTCCTGGCAGGACCGGGCCAGACGCTCCAGGCGGGCCGCCAGTATCCCGTGGGGCACCAGGTGGTATTCGGCGGGAAAGCTCCAGTTCATGACCGGGCCGGGCACAATCCGGCGGCCCGAGGCAGCCAGGCCAGGGTTATTTGCAGCATGGCCTCAAGGTCCGCCAGCTTGAGCAAGGACACCGGCGTGTGGATGTAGCGCGCCGGCACGCTCAAGACCGCCGTGGGCACCCCGCCCCGGCTGACGTGGATGGCCCCGGCGTCGGTGCCGCCATAGGGCGGTAGCTTGCGCTGACAGGGCACCCCGGCCTGAGCCGCGGCCTGCTCCAGGGACTCCACCAGCCGCCACGGCACCACGATGCGCCCGTCGGCCACGGTGACCGCCGGACCCTGCCCCAGGATCGAGGGATGGCGGGCGGGCTCCACGCCGGGGGTGTCGCCCACCGTGGCCTCCAGCACCAGGGCCAGGTCCGGGGCGATGTGAAAGGCCGCGGCCGTGGCGCCCCGAAGCCCCACCTCCTCGGCCACCGCGAAGTTGCAGCACACCCCGAAGGGGGGCGGGTCGCTGGCCAGGCGCTCCAGAAGGGCCACCAGCACCGCGCAGCCGGCGCGGTCGTCCAGGTTGCGGGCCTGGTAGCAGCCCTCGCCCAGGGGGCCGTGGCCGGCCTCCACCACCCCGGGGGTGCCCACCTCCACCCCGGCGGCCCGCGCCGCCGCCGCCCCGGCCAGGCCCAGGTCCACGTAGAGCCTGTCCCAGGGCAAGGCCTTGTCGGCCTCGGCGGCCTTTTCCACGTGCGGCGGTACCAGCCCCACCACCCCGGGGACGTGCGT
>JACQYR010000053.1 GCA_016208115.1 Desulfarculus sp. | reverse complement strand
ATTGGGCGGTCTTCACGCCTTTATTAACTTGGACCGTCCTATTCTTACCGACAGCGGAGGGTTCCAGGTCTTCAGCCTGGCCGGCCTGCGCAAGGTGGAGGAAGAGGGTGTGAGCTTCCGCTCCCACCTGGACGGCCGCCTGCTCAGGCTCACCCCGGAGACGGCGGTCGAGGCCCAGGAGATGCTGGGCAGCGACCTGATGATGATGCTGGACGAGTGCCCGCCGCCAGGGGCCGGGCGCGACTACCTGGAGCGCTCCCTGGAGCGCGACGCCCGCTGGGCCAGCCGGGCACTGGCCGCCCGCGGCCCCCAGGGCGGGGCCCTGCTGGGCATCGTGCAGGGCGGGGTGCACCTGGACCTGCGCTGCCGCAGCCTGGAGATGCTGGCCCATTTGGACCTGGACGGCTACGCCCTGGGCGGACTTAGCGTGGGCGAACCCAAAGAGGTGATGATGGAAGTTATCGCAGCCACCGTGCCCCGGCTACCCCAGGACAAGCCCGTCTACCTGATGGGCGTGGGCGAGCCGGCCGATTTGGTGGCCTGCGCCGGCCTGGGGGTGGACCTTTTCGATTGCGTGCTGCCCACGCGCATGGCCCGCAACGGTACCCTGCTCACGCCCCGGGGGCGGCTCAACATCCGCAACAGCCGCCACGCCCACGACCCCGCGCCAGTGGACGAAGACTGCGGCTGCCTGACCTGCCGCCGCTTCAGCCGGGCCTACCTGCGCCACCTGTTCATGGCTAAAGAGCTACTGGCCTACCGGCTCAACACCATACACAACCTGCACTACACCCTGGAGCTGATGGCCGGCCTCAGGCAGGCCATCAGCCACGACACATACCAAACCTTCGCCCGGGAGTTCGCGGCCAGACTGGCCGAGGACGACGACCCCGGCGAGGCATACACCGAGGGAGGAAAGCATGTTTGATCTGTTGACGCCCAGCCTGGCCTGGGCCGGGGAAGCGGCGGGCGGCGAGGCGGCCGGCGGCCTGGGCCAGATTATCCAGGGCCCCTTGCCCATGTTGATCCTGATGTTCGCCATCTTCTACTTTCTGCTCATCCGGCCCCAGCAGAAGAAGGCCAAGGCCCACAAGGAGCTTTTGTCCAACCTGCGCAAGGGCGACAACATAGTCACCAGCGGCGGCATCTACGGCAAGATCACCGGCATCACCAACGACATGGTGGTGGTCGAGATCGCCCCCCAGGTGCGCATCAAGATAGCCCGCGGCCACGTCTCCGGCCTGGCCACCGGCGAGGGTACCCCCGCCCCCGCCCCGGCCCAGGACAAAGACAAGGACAAGGAAAAGAAGTAGTCTCCGCCAACCCGTGACCAGGCCCCAGACAGGTGATCCGGCCCCGTGGGCGGACGCCCGTCCGGCATGGGCGCTGGGTTTGCCTTGCAGCCAAGGAGTGGACCTTGCCTAAGAACTTCACCCTCAAGCTCTTGTCGGTGGTGGTGGTGGTCTTTCTGTCCCTGTTGTTCCTCATGCCCAGCCTGAGCAGCGACCTGCCCTCCTGGTGGAAGAGCTTCCTGCCCTCCGAGAAGATCCGCCTGGGCCTGGACCTGCAGGGCGGCATGCACCTCATCCTGGAGGTTGAGGTGGAAAAGGCCGTGGCCAGCAGCGTGGAGCGCGCCAGCCAGGAACTGGCCCGCAAGCTCAAAGACGACAACGTGCGCACCACCCGCCCCGAGTCGGACCACAACCTGCGCATAGGCGTCAACCTGCTGGCCGAGGGCGAGCGGGCCAAGTTCGAGGACGTGGTGGCCAAGAGCTTCCCGGACTACGCCCTGGAGCCGGGGCGCACCCTGGGCGACGGCCAGGTGGCCATGACGCTTAAGCTGCAAGACAAGGCCGCCCTGAACATCCGCGAGCAGGCCGCCACCCAGGCCCTGGAGACCATCCGCAACCGCATTGACCAGTTCGGCGTCACCGAGCCCGAGATCGTGCCCCAGCCGGGCGGGCGCATCCTGGTGCAGTTGCCGGGCGTCAAGGACACCCAGCGGGCCATCTCGCTCATAGGCAAGACCGCCCAGTTGGAGTTCAAGCTGGTGGACGACGCCGTGGACCCCAAGACGGCGACCAAGGCCACCCTGCCCCCGGGCACCGAGCTCAACCATTTGGTGACCCGCGACCGCTCCACCGGCCGCTCCAACCCCCGCGAACCCATCGTGGTGCGCAGCCGCGCCAGCATGACCGGCGAGACCATCACCGACGCCCGGGTGCAGTTGGACTCCCAGCACAACGAGCCCTACGTCTCGGTGGCCTTCAACGCCGCCGGCGCCCGCCAGTTCGGCGATCTGACCACGCGCAACGTCAAGAAGCGCCTGGCCATCGTGCTGGACAACAAGGTGCAGTCGGCGCCGGTGATCCAGGAGCCCATCACCGGCGGTGAGGCCCGCATCAGTGGCGACTTCACCATGGAGGAGGCCCGCGACCTGGCGGTGGTGCTGCGCTCGGGCGCCCTGCCGGCCCCCGTCAAGATACTGGAAGAGCGCACCGTGGGTCCCAGCCTGGGCCGCGACTCCATCAACCAGGGCGTCATGGCGGCCCTGGTGGGCGGGTGCGCGGTGCTGTTGTTCATGGTGGTGTACTACAAGCTCACGGGCCTGGCCGCCAACTTCGCGGTGGTGCTGAACATCATCATCCTCTTGGCGGTGATGGCGGGCATGCAGGCCACCCTGACCCTGCCGGGCATCGCCGGCATCATCCTGACCATCGGTATGGCCGTGGACGCCAACGTGCTCATCAACGAGCGCATACGCGAGGAACTTCGGCTGGGCAAGACCGTCGCCGGGGCCGTGGAGGCCGGCTACGCCCGGGCCACGGTGACCATCTTCGACGCCAACCTCACCACGGTCATCGCCGCCCTGGTGCTCTACCAGTTCGGCACCGGCCCCATCAAGGGCTTCGCCGTGACGCTGATGATAGGTCTGGCCAGCTCCATGTTCACGGCCATCGTGGTGACCAGGCTGATCTTCGACTACGTGCTCAACCGGTTTAGGCCCAAGACCTTGAGCATCTAATACGGCGGCCAACGCGGAGCTAACATGCAGCTAATCAAACCGGACATAAACATTGACTTCATGGGCAAGAAGAACTTGCTCATGGGGATATCGGCCCTGTTGCTGGTGCTGTCCATGATCCCCCTGCTCATCAAGGGGGGGTTCAACTACGGCATAGACTTCTCGGGCGGCCTGTTGGCCCAGGTGAAATTCGCGGGGCCCACTGAACCCGGCGCCATCAGGGCCGCGCTCAAGCCCATGGCCCTGGACGACTCCCAGGTGCAGTCCTTTGGCAAGGCCGAGGACAACGAGTTCCTGGTGCGCGCCCAGAAGCCCGACCTGAATCTGGAGGGCCTGGGCGAGGGCCTGAACACGGCCCTCAAGGCGGTCTACGGCGAGGGCTTCGAGGTGCGCCGCGTGGAGACCGTGGGCGCCAAGGTGGGCAAGGACCTCAGGCAAAAGGCGCTGCTGGCCATCTTCTTCTCGCTTTTGCTGATGGCCGTCTACATCTCGGGCCGCTTCGAGGCCAAGTGGATTCTTAGCGGGGTCATGGCCGCGGTGCTGGCCGGCGTCTCCATCGTGGAGTACTGGCTGTTGGCCGAGGTCATGCACCTGGGCGAGACCATGGTCATGATCACCATGATCGTCACCTGCCTGGTGGTCACCGCCCTGGCCTGCTGGGTCTTGAGGCTGCGCTACGCCATGGGCGCCGTGGTTTCCCTGACCCACGACGTGCTCATCACCGTGGGCATCTACACCATGCTGGGCGGCGAGTTCAACCTCTCCATCATCGTCTACGACCGCATCCGCGAGAACCTGCACAAGAACCCGCGTCAGGACATGCAGAGCCTGGTCAACGACTCGGTCAACCAGACGCTCTCGCGCACCATCCTCACCGTGGGCACCGTGCTGATGGTGCTGGTGGCCCTGGTGACCTTGGGCGGAGGTGTGATCGAGGATTTCGCCCTGGCGCTCTTGATCGGCACGGCGGTGGGCACCTATTCCTCGGTGTACATGGCCAGCCCCATGCTGCTGTTGATGCCCACGGGCGGCGGGCTGCTTAGCTTCTCGGCCCCGGCGGCCAAGACCGCCCCGGCCCGGGCCGCGGCCAAGCCCGTGGGCCGGCCCACGGCCCGGCCGGCCGCCCGGCCCCAGGCGCCGGCCGAGGAGGCCGGCGAGGCCGCCGAGGACGCCTCCCCCCGCCAGGTGGTGCGCACCCTGGGTACCACAACCCGGCCCCGGAGCAAGCACAGCCGCAGCAAGCGCAAGAAGAAGTGAGGCCAAGCGGCCGTTTATCGCCAATGATCCATATACGCCCCGCCGCCGCGCCCTCCCTGGCGAGGACGAGGCGGCGGGGTCTTTCCCCTTGCCAAGGGGCGGCGGGCGTGGGTAAGGTTTAGCCTTATGGGGCGCATAATCACCATCGCCAACCAGAAGGGCGGAGTGGGCAAGACCACCACCGCCGTCAATCTGGCCGCCAGCCTGGCCGCCGCCGAGCAGGAGACCCTGTTGGTGGACTGCGACCCCCAGGGCAACGCCACCAGCGGCCTGGGCGTCAAGCTCAGCCCCGACGACCCCACCATCTATCAGGTGCTCATCGGCGCCTGCTCGTCCGAGGCGGCCCTGCGCGCCACCGAACTGGACCATCTCAAGCTCATAGGCTCGGACGTCAACCTCTTCGGCGCCGAGATGGAGCTGGCCGGCCTGCCCCAGCGGGAGTACCTCCTGGCCAAGGCCCTGGCGCCCCTGGTGGAGAGCTTCCGCTACATCCTGCTGGACTGCCCGCCCTCCCTGGGGCTGTTGACCCTGAATGCCTTCACCGCCTGCCAGGGGGTGCTCATCCCCATGCAGTGCGAATACTACGCCCTGGAGGGCCTGACCCAATTGCTGCACACCGTGGCCCGGGTGCGCCGCACCCTGAACCCTTCCCTGGCCCTGGACGGCATCCTTCTGACCATGTACGACGGCCGCAACAACCTGAGCCGCCAGGTGGCCGAGGACGTGCGCAGCCATTTCGGGCGTCTGGTGTTCAACACGGTGGTGCCGCGCAACGTGCGCCTGTCCGAGGCCCCCAGCCATGGCAAGCCGGCCCTGCTCTACGACGTGCGCAGTAGCGGGGCCCAGTCCTACCTGGACCTGGCCCGCGAGCTGATGGCCGGCGGCCAGGGCCAAACCGGCCAGGGAGAGGCGGCATGACCGACGAACAAGAGTCTAAAAAGAGCGCGCCCCCCCGCAAGAAGCCCCTGGCCCTGGGGCGCGGCCTGGCCGCCCTCTTGGGCGATGACAACCTGGTGCCCGGCCAGCCGCCCACGGCGCCCAAACCCGACGACAAGGTCGTAGACCTGCCCCTGGAGAGCATCGAGCCCAACCCCTTCCAGCCCCGGCGGGTCTACGACCCCGCCGCCCTGGAGACCCTGGCCGCCTCCATCGCCGAGCACGGCGTGATCCAGCCCCTGTTGGTGCGCCCCGTGGAGCGGGGGTACCAGCTCATCGCCGGCGAGCGGCGCTTGCGCGCCAGCCAGATGGCCGGCCTGACCCGGGTGCCGGTGGTGGTGCGCCAGGCCACCGACGAGCAGGCGCTCCTCTTGGCGCTCCTGGAGAACCTGCAACGCGAGGACCTGAACCCCCTGGAAGAGGCCCGGGCCTTCCAGCGGCTCATGGACGAGTTCGCCTTGAGCCACGAGGACATCGCCGCCGGGGTGGGCAAGGACCGCAGCACGGTGGTCAACACCCTGCGCCTTTTGAAGCTGCCCGACCTGATCCAGGACGACCTGGCCG
Source organism: Desulfarculus sp. (assembly GCA_016208115.1). GTDB lineage: Bacteria > Desulfobacterota > Desulfarculia > Desulfarculales > Desulfarculaceae > JACRDC01. Next base: position 18,190 of record JACQYR010000053.1, on the reverse strand, counting down.
CCGGCACCCTTAGCGCCGGCCACGCCCGGGCGCTCCTGGCCCTGGGATCGGCGCCGCTGATTCGCCAGGCCCGCGATTTGATCCTCAAGCAGCACTTAAGCGTGCGGGCCACCGAGCGCCTGGTCAAGAATCTGCTGAAAACTCCCAGGGCCAAGCGCCCCGACCCGGACAAGGCCTACATCGAGAGCCTGGCCGACCAACTGCGCTCCAACCTGGGCACCAAGGTGGAAATCAAGCGCAAGGCCAAGAAGGGCCAGATCATCCTGCACTTCTTCTCCGACGACGAGCTGGAGCGGCTTTTGGAGCTCCTGGGACGCTAACCCGCTGGCCTGGCCCCCCCATGCACCTCATCATAGACGGCTACAACCTCATCCACCAGACGCCCGAGCTGTTCCTGGCCGCCGACCTGGGCCAGGGCCGCGAGGCCCTGCTCATGGCCCTGCGCCTGTACCGCAAGAAGAGGTCGCACCGCCTCACCGTGGTCTTTGACGGCGGCCAGGACCCGGAGCCTCGGCGCGCCACGGCCCAGGGGGTGCCGGTGATCTTCTCGGGCACGCGGATCAAGGCCGACCAGGTGATCGTGGAGCTGGCGCGGGCGCAAGGTTCCGGTGCCACGGTCATCACCGACGACCGCGAACTAACCGGCCTATGCCGGGCCACGGGCGCCGAGGTGATCCCGGCGCGGGTCTTCGCCGGCCGGCTCATGGCCACGGCCCAGGGCTCGCCCCTGCTGGCCGAGGAAGACGAGGCGGGCTGGGACTTCAGCACCAAGAAAAAAGGCCCCGCCCGCCGCGAGCCCAAGGCCAAGCGCCGCCAGAGCAGCCGGTTGGAGAGGCTGTAATGCCGGGGGCGCGGGCTAGGGCCAAGATTATGTTCACGAAGAACAATCAGGCAAAGGTGTCATTGCGAGGAGCATCCCGGGAGGGATGCGACGCGGCAATCCACCAAATTTAATGCTTATATGGCCTGCATCCTGGATGAGGTCAGCAAAGCCAAAATAGGGTGGATTGCTTCGCTACGCTCGCAATGACACTATTTCAGGATTTACAAAAGCGGGCGGGGATAAAACCCGCCCCTACGAATAAAAAGCCAGTATTTTCTTTGGTTTTCGTAGGGGCGGGGTTTACCCCCGCCCGTCTTGTCTAGAAAGTAAACTCGGCGCGGGCCAGTTCGGAAACCTGGCGGGTCAATTGCAGGATAGCCAGGGCCTTGTCCTGGTCCAGGCCGCCCAGGCCGCAGGCCGGGGTGACCAGCGCCTGGCGGGCCAGGGTGGCCGGGTCGAAGCCCTGGGCCGCCAACCGGTCCAGGAGGCCGCGCAGGCCGGCCCACAGGCCCTGGGCCTTCTCCGGGCCGCTGAACATGACGGTGGGCACGGCCCCCCAGGCCACGGCCCCGCCCCGGGCATAAAGCTCTCGTAGCGCCTGGGGGTAGAGCAAGAGGTGCTCGCCGAAGTCGGCCGAGTCCAGGTTGAGCACGTCCAGGCCGGCCTGGACCAGCATGCCCCAGTCGGTGTTGCCGCAGCAGTGCACTCCCAGCACGGCGTCCACCCGCGCGCGGGTCTCCTGGGCGGCCAGGCTTAAGAGTTCGATGACCTTCTCGCGGCTGACCGGGGAGAAGGCCGAGCCGTAGCCCGAGAGAAAGGGCTCGTCGAAGAAAAGCAGCACCGGCCGGCCTAAGGGCGCCAGTTGGCGGACCTGGGCCGCCGCCGCCACCCCCAGGCCCTTGGCGATGGCCTCGGCCATCTCGTCGTCGTATAACAGGGCCTTGCCGTCCTGCCCCAGCACCGAGGCGGCCAGGGTCAGCGGGCCGGTGACGTGCCCCTTGACCCAGGGGAAGGCCCCCGGGCCGGCGGCGCCTAGGTGCTCCAGAAAGGCGAAGAACCCCGCCGCCTCCTGGGGCAGCAGGCCGAAGTCCTCCTGGGGGCCGGCCAGCAGGCGCTCGTAAAAGGCGGCCAGGGCCTCCTCGCGGCTCAGACCCGGATGGGCCAGGAGGGCGCGGCCATTGAGGTCGGCGGCCACCAGGGGGGTGAGCGCCCGGGCGTATTGCAGGTTCATGTCCTCGATGGCCGCGAGCCGGGGCAACTGCGGCCAGTAGGGCATCTGGGGCAGGCGGGCGCAGACGTCGGCCACCGCCGCCCGTGGGTCCAGGTGGGGCAGGGTGCCCACGCCCGTGGCCGTGAAGTGAGGCGCGAAGATATCAGGCACGCTCCATGTACTCCCCGGTGCGGGTGTCAATTTTGAGCTTCTGGCCTTCCTCGATGAATAGCGGCACCTGCACCACGTGGCCGGTCTCCAGGGTGGCGGCCTTGGTGGCGCCGGTGGCCGTGTCACCCTTGACCCCGGGCTCGCACTGGGTCACGGTGAGGATGACGAAGACCGGCAGCTCCACGCCGATGGGCCGGCCCTTGAAGTAGAGCACCTGCAACTCGATGTTGGGCATCAGGAAGGGGATGGCGTCGGCCAGGTAGTCGGCCTGGATGAATATCTGGTCGTAGTTCTGGGTGTCCATGAAGACGTACTGCTCGCCCTCCTGGTAGAGGTACTGCATGAACTTCTGCTCCATGTCGGGACGCCCTACCTTGGCCCCGGAGCGGAAGGTCTGCTCCAACACCTGGCCGGTCTCCAGGTTCTTGAGCTTGGTGCGCACGAAGGCGCCGCCCTTGCCCGGCTTGACGTGCTGGAAATCAACGATGATCAGGGGCTTGCCGTCTATCTCGACCTTGAGCCCTCTGCGGAAATCTGCGGTGCTGTACATGGAATAAGCCTCGACTGATTATGGGGTTTGCTTGTGTGCGATTGTAACGCGCGGTTAAGGTGTCAGGCCTGGCCGGCACGCTCCAGGGCCGAGCGCTGCAAGGCCTCCAGGCGCCCCAAGAGGGCCTGGCCGCCCTCGGCCCCGTCGCCGCCCCGGCGAGCCAGGGCGGCCCCTTGCAGGGCCTCCAAACGGGCCAGGACCTCCCGCCCCGGGCTGGAGGGGGGAGCATCCAGGCCAGAGCCCTCCAGTTGGGCCAGGCGCTGGGCCAGGCGCTGGTTGTCCGGCTCCAAGGCCAGCAGGCGGCGGTATATCTCCACGGCCTTGGCGGTCAGGCCCTGGGCGGCGTATATCTCGGCCAGGGTGGGGGTGTCCTGGCCGGCGGCCTCCGGGGCGGCGACCTGGTGCTCCGGGGCGGGCGGGCCGGCAAAGCCGGTTTGCAGGTCGCGGGCCAGGCGCTGGGCCACCATGGCCTCCTGGCCCCGGCCCTGGGCCATCAACAGGCCGGCCAGGCCCTGGTAGAGGCCGGCGTGGCGGCTCAAGACCGCCGCGGCCTGGCAGAACTGGGCCAAGGCCCCGTCCGGGTCGCCCTGTTTTTGCAGCACCTCGGCCAGGAGCTGGTGAGCCTCCACCTCCCAGGGTTGCAGGCCCAGGCCCCTGGTCAGGGTCTGGCTGGCCTGGCCCAGGCGGCCGGCCTGCAGATAGGCGCGGGCCAGGCGCAAAAACAGCCGCGAGCCGGGGTTCTCGGCCACGGCGCTCTCCAGGAGGGCCAGTTCGGCTGGCGCGGGCGGCTGGCTGCTCACGGCTGCTCCTTGGCCGCCGGCTTGGGCAGGGGCTGCTCCTGCTGGTAGACCACCTCGTCGGGGCGCAGCACGCCCATGTCGCGGCGTACGGTGCGCTCCAGGGCCTGGGGGTCGGAGCGCAGGCGCTCCACCTGGCGGTACATGGCGCGGTTTTCCTTGTCCAGGCGCTGGTTGGTTGCCCGCACCTGCTGTAGCTCCTCGCGCACCTGGCTCAGGTTGCTCAAGCCCCGGGTCAGGCCCAGAACGCACAGGGCCACCACCCCGGCCACCAAGAGGGGCCACGCCAGCCTGCCGCCGAAATGCAAAGCCAAATCCACCCCCTGGGCCTAGTGATAACTAGGGCTACTATAATGGCCCGGCGGCTACTGGTCAAGGCTTGCCTGGCCCGGCGGCACCGCGGATAGCCCCAGCAGCAGGCGGGCCACGCCTGCCCAGATGCCGGCGTAGGCGCGCTGGCCCCTGAGCACCTGCCAGGCCAGCTCGGTGGCCCCGGGGTGGCGCTGGGCCAGGGACTGGAAGCACGCCGGGGCGCGATAGATAAGCCGGGCCAGCAGACGGGCGTGGGAATGCTCGCGCATAAGCCCGGCGCGCATGCGGGCCTGGTAGAGGTCCAGGCCGCCGTCAAATATGGCGCGCGCCGCCAGCAGGCCGCTGTGCAGGGCCTGGCCGATGCCCTCGCCCAGGAAGGGATCGGCCGCCGCCGCGGCGTCGCCGATCACCGCCGCCCGGCCGCTGGCCAGACGGGCGGGCCGGCCGTCGGGGCAGGGGATCAGTGCCCCCCGCCAGGCCCCGGGCCGCCCCAGGCCCAGGCGGGCCAAAAAGGCCCCGTAGCAGCCCACCAGATCGGCGGTGGAGCCGGTCTGGGCCCCCCGGCCGGCCCCAGGCCCACGATGATGACGTCATGGCGGTCTTGCATACCCCGCTGCCCACTCCCGCACCGGTTGCCCGCCGGCCTTGGTACATGCTAATAAGCTCTCATGCCAGCGTGTATTCTAGACTTGGGCTGCGGCCGGGGCAAGCTCCCCGGCACCGTGGGCCTGGACCTGAGCCCCCATCCCGGCGTGGATGTGCTGGCCGATTTTAGCAAGGGCCTGCCCTTTGCCAGCGGCAGCTTTGCGCGGGCGCGGCTTTGCCACGTGGCCGAGCATGCCCCCGACCTGGCGGCGCTCCTGGGCGAGGTGCACCGGGTGCTCATCCCCGGCGGATTGATCCACATCATTACGCCCCACTTCTCGTCCGCCGCCTCCCACACCGACCCCAGCCACCGCCTGCACCTGGGCCTGTTCAGCTTCGACTACTTCTGCGGTCTGGCGGTGGACGATTTTAAGCCCCTGGGCTACCGCTACCAGATGCTCAGCCGGCGGCTCATCTTCGGGCGGGGCGGCGGCCTGGGCGTCGCCGCCTGGGCCAACCGCCATGGCCGCTTCTACGAGCAGCACCTGGCCTGGTTGTGGCCCGCCCTGGAGGTGGAGGTCTGGCTTAAGGCCATAAAGTAGACCCGGGCCCGGCCATCCCGCTCCCTGGGGCAAGCCAGCCCCGCCTTGATGGGGTATCATAACCTTTTCTATTCCAGTCACCATCCCGAGAGGCTTGCATGAGCGCCCCCCGCCTGGTCTACGCCGACCATGAAGGCAACATCTACGATCACCCCGGCCTGGCCATGACCGGCGCGGCCGCCGGAGCCTGGGAGCCGGTGGACGAGACCCAGTGCATCCCCCTGCCCGAGGGCAGCGAGCTGTTCCTGCTGCCGGGACGCCTGCCGGTGGGGGTGGGGCCGGGCGGGCGCCTGGAGGTGCTGGAGGACGACCCCAACGACCCTTATCACAAACCCACCGCCGTGGCGGCCTTTTTGGCCCCGGCCCACACCAGCACGCTCAGCGCCGCCTACCAGACCCAGCCCGGCGCGCCCACCCTGCCTTTGTTCGCCTACACGGCGGTGGGCTTCTCGCGGGTGCAATTCGTGGCCGCGGGCCGGCGCGTGGACTCCTCGCCCCGCCAGGACGCCGCCCGCTTCCCAGCCCCGGAGCGCCTGGCCCTGGCGGCCAAGAAGCTCCTGCGCTCTTACCCCAAGAACCGCCTGTGGCAGCATTTGGGCACCTGCGCGCTCACCAACTGCTGTCCGGCGGCGCGCAATCTGATGCTGGGGCGCTGGGAGGCGCCCTTGCCCACCAGCCCGGCCTGCAACGCCTCCTGCCTGGGCTGCCTGTCCAGCCAGCCCAGCGGGCGCTTCCCCGCCACCCAGGAGCGCATCAAGTTCACGCCCAGCGCCGACGAGGTGGCCGAGGTGGCCCTGCACCACTTCAACAAGGGCCGCGACCCCCTGGTGAGCTTCGGCCAGGGCTGCGAGGGCGAGCCTCTGCTCATGGGCGAGCTTCTGGCCCAGTCCATCAGCCAGATCCGCCAGCTAAGGCCCAAGGGCACCATCAACCTCAACAGCAACGGCAGCCTGCCCCAGGTGGCGGCGCGCCTCTTGCGCGAGGGGCTCAGCTCCATGCGCGTGTCGCTCAACAGCCTCATTCCCGAGCGTCACCAGGCCTACTACCAGCCCAGTGGCTGGTCGCTGGGCGAGGCCATCGCCACCATCAAGGAGGTCAAGCGGGTGGGCCGCTTCTGCTCCATCAACCTCTTGTGCCTACCAGGGCTCACCGACCGGCCCGAGGAGGTGGAGGCCCTGTGCAACCTGGTGGAAACCACCGGCCTGGACATGATCCAGTGGCGCAACCTGAACATAGACACCGAGGTGTATCTAAAGGAACTGGGCCTGGGCCAGCCGGAGAAGCGCCTGGGCATGGAGCAGCTCATCAAGATGATGCGCGCCCGCTTCCCCCGGCTGCGGCACGGCTATTTCAACCCGCGCCTGGATTAATCCTTCACTGGCCCTTGACAACCGCCCTGGCCGTTGCAACAATTTTAGGTAACTTAAACGCCCCAAGAAGGGGCCCCAGGAGGAAGATCATGAAGATCCAGAAGATCGAGCGCAGCCAGCGCGGACTCTGCAAATGCAAGAGTTCCTGCTAGCCCGAGGCTAGCCACGAGGGGGGAGGCTTGATCGGCCTCCCCCCTTTCGCTTGGAGGACCATGCGTCAGGCCGTCTGCCAACCCCTGTGCCGCTACCACAAGCCCGGCCGCCGGGAGGAACCCGGCTGCGGCGGGCTGGTCTGGCTGGAGAGGCGCCCCCATCTGGCCGGCGAGATTCACCGCCTGGCCCCCCAGGGCGCGGACCCCCTCTTCGGGCTGAACCCCGACGACCCCCGCCTGCACCAGGTCTGCGCCGGCTGCGAGTACCGGGCCGAGGGCTGCGATTTTCGCGACCCGGCCGTGGACCCGGCCGACTGCGCCCCCTGCGGCGGGCTGCGGGCCGTGGCCGGGCTCTTGGCCGCCGGCCGCGACCTGGGCCTTTAGACCGTGGCCGCCGATCCAGGCCTATACGTCAGCCTGGCCGATCACGCCTACCTGCGTCTGCTGGAAACCCCCTGCCTCTACGACCGCCGGCACGACGACCTCTATGAACTCAACGACGAGGGGCTAGAGGCCCTGAAGCTCTGCCGGGGGCATTTGACCCTGGAGCAGGTGGGCCTGGAGCCCGAGTTCCAGGAGTTCTGCCTGGCCGAGGGCCTTCTTGTTCTGCACGATCAGCCCCGGCCCCATCCCCTGGCGATTGGCCCGGGGCCGTCGCCCTCCCTGCGCTACCTGGAGCTGCAAATCACCTGGCGCTGCAACCTGGCCTGCCGCCACTGCTACCTGGGGCCGGCCCGGGGGGTGGACCTGCCCGTGGCCACGGTGGCGGCCCTGCTCAGGGAGTTCGAGGCCATGAACGGCCTCAGGGTACTCATCAGCGGCGGCGAACCGCTGATGCACCCGGCCTGGAGCGAGATCAACGCCCTCTTGAGCGCCGCCGGCCTGCGCCGGGTGCTCCTCAGCAACGGCCTCCTGCTGGACCAAGACCGCTTGGCGGCGCTGAACTGCGACGAGGTGCAGATCAGCCTGGACGGCCTGGCGACCGGTCACGAGCTGCTGCGCGGGCCGGGCAGCTTCGCTCCGGCCCTGGAGGCCGCCCGCCGGGTGCGCGCCGCCGGCCTGGATTTGTCCATCGCCACCATGGCCCACGCCGGCAACCTGGAGCAGTTCGCGGGCCTGGCCGAGCTGGTGCAAGAACTGGGCGCCCGCGAGTGGGGCATTGACGCCCCCTGCCTGGCCGGCCGGCTCAGCCAACACCCCGAGCTGGCCGTTACGCCGGCCCAGGCCGCCCAGGCCATGGCCCATGCCTTTGGCGGTTCCTATCACGGCAGCGGCACCGGGCCGGAAGGCCAGGCCATGGCCTGCGGCCTGCACCTGGCCACCGTGGCCGCCGACGGGGCCGTGGCCCAATGCGGCTTCTACCTGAATGAGCCCCTGGGCCGGTCCGAGGAAGGCTTGTGGACCTGCTGGGACCGCCGGCGGCCCCTGGAGCTGGCCCGGGTGCAAGGCTGCCGCGACTGCGCGGTGGCCGGCGAGTGCGGGGGCGGCTGCCGCTTCCGCGCCCCGGCCCCGGACCGGCCCGACCCGGTGCTCTGCGCCCTCATGGAACGGCCCCCGCCGGGAGAGTAGTCACTCCGGGGGCCACCCGCCGTATAGTCAAACCATTGGGAGGAATCATGCCCGCCACCATATACGACCTGGCCGGCCGCGCCCCCCGCGAGGGCGGCGAGACGGTGCTGGGGCTCCAGGACCTGGGCACCCATGCCTGCTACATGCTCTATGGGGTCGTGAACCCCGGCGAGGCGCCGCGCACCCTGCGCCCCGGCGTTGGCCACGAGGAGATCGTGCTGGTCATCAGCGGCGGCTTGAAGCTGGAAGGCCCCGGCGGCGGCCTGAGCCTGCAACCCGGCCAGGCCATCTACCTTAGGGGCGAGGAGACCTACCAGGCCACCTGCCTGGGTCCCCTGGAGGCGCGCTACGCCGTGGCCGGCGGCCACACCCCCGGCGACGACCACCACCATCATCACTAGGCCGGAAAGCTCTAGGTAGGCGGCACCTGCCGCACAGTCCGGGCGCTAATCAAACTGGAGAGCGGTTGTGGATAAGCGGTTCACCATGAGATCGGCCAGGCCCAGCGATCATGGGCCGATCATGGAGGTCATGCCCGCCTGGTGGGGCGGCCGCGACCTGCGGCACGGGGTGCCCAGGCTGTTCCTGGAACATTTCGTCAATACGTCCTTCATCATGGAGCATGAGGGGCGCATGGTGGGGTTCATCATCGCTTTTTTGTCCCCCGCCCGCCCCGACGAGGGCTACGCCCACTTTTTGGGGGTTGACCCCGCCTACCATGGCCTGGGAATAGGCCGGCGCCTTTACCAGCGCTTCTTCGAGGTTTGCCGCCAGAACGGGCGCACCATCGTCAGGGCCTGCACCTCCCCGGTGAACAGCGCCTCGGTGAGCTTTCACCGGAAGCTGGGCTTCAGCCTGGCCCCCGGCGACGGCCAGCGCGATGGAATTATCTTCATTCGTGATTACAACCGGCCAGGCGACGACAAGGTGGAGTTCATCAAGCGCCTGGATTAAGGTCAGGTGCCCTGGGTGCTCCCCGCCTGCTTGACCCCTTGATGCCCCAGGCCGGCGCTAGGCCTGGCAGCCGGTCCTGGCCTCGTCGCCCCACAGGGTCAGGTCCGCGGCCGATGATCCCGAGAAGTTGGGCGGCACCAGGATGGTGTCGCGGGCCGGCTGGTGGTCGTCGGGCTGGGGAAAGTCCAGGGTGTAGTGCAAGCCCCGGCTCTCGCGGCGGCTCATGGCCGAGGCGATTATCAGGCCGGCCACCACGATCAGGTTGCGCAGCTCCAAGAGGTCGCCGTTGACCTTGAAGGAGCGGTAGTACTGGTCCATCTCGCGGGCCAAGAGCTCCGCCCGGTGCTGGGCACGCTCCAGGCGCTTGGTGCTGCGCACGATGCCCACGTAGTCCCACATGAAGCGCCTGAGCTCCTCCCAGTTGTGGGCCACCACCACTTCCTCGTCCGAGTCGGTGATGCCGGTCTCGTCCCAGGGGCGCACGGGCTGGGGCGCCGGCGCCTGAGCCAACACCTCCAGGATGTGGGCGCTGGCCGAGCGGCCGATGACCAGGCACTCCAACAGGGAGTTGCTGGCGATGCGGTTGGCCCCGTGCAGGCCGGTGCAGGCCACCTCGCCCACGGCGTAGAGCCCCTGGATATCGGTGCGGCCCTGCAGGTCGCTCAAGACGCCGCCGCAGGTGAAGTGGGCCGAGGGCACCACGGGCAGGGGCTCACGGGTCATGTCGAAGCCGTATTCCTTGCAGCGCTTGTACACCGTGGGGAAGTGGCTCTTGATGAACTCCGCCGGCTGGTGGCTGATGTCCAGGTACACGCAGTCCAGGCCCAGGCGCTTCATCTCGTGGTCAATGGCGCGGGCCACGATGTCGCGGGGGGCCAGCTCGGCCCGTGCGTGGAAGCCCTGCATGAAACGGGTGCCGTCGGGCAACAAGAGGTGGCCGCCCTCGCCGCGCACCGCCTCGGTGATGAGGAAGGACTTGGCCTGGGGGTGGAACAGGCAGGTGGGATGGAACTGGGTGAACTCCAGGTTGGCCACCCGGCAGCCGGCCCGCCAGGCCATGGCCATGCCGTCGCCGGTGACCACGTCGGGGTTGGAGGTGTAGAGATAGGCCTTGCTGCACCCACCGGTGGCCAGCACCACCACCCGGGCCAAGAAGGCGCGCACGTGGCCCGAGGCCTTGTCCAGCACGTAGGCCCCCAGGCAGCGGCCCACGCGCCGGCCCTCCACCTTCTGGCGGATCAGGTCTATGGCCACCTGGTGGTTGAAGAACGCGATGTTGGGCTGGTCCCGCACCCGGTCCGCCAAGGTGGTGGCCACGGCCTTGCCGGTGGCGTCGGCGGCGTGGATGACCCGGCGGTGGCTGTGGCCGCCCTCGCGGGTCAGGTGGTAGAAGGGCTTGCCGTCGGGTCCGGTCTCGCGGCTGAAGTCCACGCCGGCCGCGATGAGTTCCTGTATGGCCAGGCGTCCGCGCTCCACGATGAAGCGCACCACCCCTGGGTTGCACAGGCCGGCGCCGGCCTCCAGGGTGTCCTTGATGTGCGACTCAACCGAATCGTGCTCGTCCAGCACCGCGGCGATGCCCCCCTGGGCGTGGAAGGTGCTACTGTCCTCGAAGGTGCCCTTGCTCAAGAGCGCCACTCGGGCCGCCGGCGCCAGGCCCAGGGCCAGGCGCATGCCGGCCGCGCCGCTGCCGATGACCAGCACGTCGAATTCGAGATGGGTTTCCATGGCGTGATTCCTTGCGCCCGGGAGCGGCTAGGCCTCTGGCGTCCAGTCCAGGCCGATGTCCACGGCCGGGGCTGACTGGGTAATGCGTCCCACGGAGATGAAGTCCACCCCGCTGTGGGCGATGGCGGCGATGGTGTCCAGGTTGACCCCGCCCGAGGCCTCGGTCTGGGCGCGGCCGGCCACCAGCTCCACGGCCTGGCGCAGGGTGGCGGGGTCCATGTTGTCCAGCAGCACCCGCTCCACGCCGGCGGCCACGGCCTCGGCCACCTGCGCCAGGGTGTCGCACTCCACCTCGAGGTTGGTCAGCCCGGCGGCGCGGGCGCGGCCTATGGCCTCGGTCACGGACCCGCACACGGCGATGTGGTTGTCCTTGATGAGCACGCCGTCGTCCAGGCGCAGACGGTGGTTCTGGGCGCCGCCCAGGCGGGTGGCGTATTTGGCCAACAGCCGCAGGCCGGGGATGGTCTTGCGGGTGTCTAAAAGCACGGCGTGCGTGCCCTTCAGGCGCTCTACGTAGGCCCGGGTCAGGGTGGCGATGCCCGAGAGGTGTTGCAGGAGGTTCAGGGCGGTGCGCTCGGCGGTGAGCAGTTCCCGGGCCGGGCCGGCGATGCGGGCCAGCACCGTGCCCGCCGGCGTCACCTGACCCTCGGTGGCCAGGGCCTGCACCCGGGCCTGGGGCGCCAGGGTGGTGAAGACCTCCAGGGCCAGGGGCAGGCCGGCCACCACCAGTTCCTGGCGGGCGGTCATCACCCCCTGGAAACGGGCCTGGGCGGGGATCACGGCCTGGGAGGTGAGGTCACCCCGGCCCAGGTCTTCCTCCAGGGCCTGGGCCATGACCCGCCGGGCGGCTTCTGGCAAGTGGTCCATGCTGTCCTCGTTGGGGTTGGAACAGGCTCAGCGCTGGCGCTTGGGGTCCAGGAGCTCGGCGGCGGTGAGCACGGCCTGGGCCGCCTGGGCCAACTCCAGGCCCTGGGCCTGGGCCATCCCTTGCAGGCGTTGCTGGGCCTGCTGCTCGTTGATGTGGTGCCGATCCATCAACAGGCCCTGGGCCCGCGCCAGCACCTTGTGCGCCCGCAAGCCCTCCCGCAGGTCCGTGACCTGCCGTTCAAGCTCGCGCTCGCGGGTGAAATTGTGATAGGCCAGCTCCATGGCCGGCCCCAGCACCGCCGCCTCCACCGGCTTGAGCAGGTAGGAGTGGACGCGGGCGCGGCGGGCGCGCTCCAGGAACCGGCGGTCGGCGTGGGCGGTTATCAGCACCACCGGTAGGGGGCGTTCCAGGTTGATTACCCGCGCGGCCTCGATGCCGTCCATGCCCGGCAGGCCGATGTCCATCAGCACCAGGTCGGGCCTGACCTTGCGGCACAGCTCGCAGGCCTGGCGGCCATCCCCGGCCAGGCCCAGCACCCGGTGGCCCAGGTCCTTGAGGGCCTGCTCCAGGGCCAGGGCCTGCACCGCCTCGTCCTCCACGAGGAGCACCCCCAGGCTCACCACCAGAGCTCCTGGGCCAGGCGGGCCAACTCGCCGGACGGCACCCGCAGGGTGGCCTTGAGGCCTGGGCGGGCGTCCTCCAGGTCCAGGCCGCCGCGCAGGTCGTTGGCCGCCAGGGCCATGGCCAGCTTGAGGCCCAGGCGGGCGTCGCGCTCCGGAGCGAAACCGGGGGGCAGGCCCGCGCCGTTGTCGGTCACGCTGAGGCGGAGGCCCTGGTCATCCAGGGAGCCCTCCAGCAACAGCTCGGGGTCGCTGACCTGCTCCAGGCCGTGCCTGAGGGCGTTGCCGATGATCTCGTGCAGCCACAGGGACAAGGGCGAGCACAGGCGCAGGCTCAAGACCAGCGAGGGCAGGCGCCGGGCCAGGCGCGGGTGGGCCGGGCCTTTCCAGAGGTTGCGGCGCAGCACCTCCTGGGCCAGGCGGTCCAGGGTGGGCGGTTGGTCGGTCTCGGAAACCAGGGTGTAGCCCAGGCTCAGGGCCACCACCCGCCCCTCCACGGCCTCTGCCAGCTCGCGGGGTGAGCGGGCGTGGGCGCTGCCCAGGGCCAGGATGTTGGTGATGGTCTGGAAGTCGTTCTTGACGCGGTGGCAGACACCGCTAGCCGCCTTGAGGGACTCGGGCGTCAAGGCCGCCACCGGCCCTGGCGCCTCGCCGTCGGCTAGTCCCCCCCCGGGCTGGCCCATGCCCTTCCTCCCCCGCCCCGGCCGGCTGGCCCGCCGGGGGCCTGGCGGCTAGACCGACTCCACGCTCTTGACCTGGGGCACCGCCTGCTTGACCACCTTCTCGATGCCCATCTTGAGCGTCATCTGGCTCATGGGGCAGCCCCCGCAGGCGCCCTTGAGCCTCACCTTGACCACGCCCTCGCCGGTGACCTCCACCAACTCCACGTCGCCACCGTCGCGTTGCAGGGCCGGGCGAATCTTGTCCAGGGCTTCTTGTATTTGGGTTTGCACGCTAAGACCTCCTTGAAGGTGGGCGGCGCCAGGGAGAATGTAGCATAACCACCCGATGATGCCAAACTATTCCAGGCCGCGCCCGCTCAGGCGGGTCAAGGCCTCCAGGTAGCGCGCGCGGGTGCCCTCGATCACCTCGGCGGGCAGCGGCGGCCCCGGCGGCTGCTTGTTGAAGCCGATGGTCTCCAGGTAATCGCGCACGTACTGTTTGTCGAAGCTCTTCTGGGCGCGGCCGGGGGCATAGTCGTCGGCCGGCCAGAAGCGGCTGGAGTCGGGGGTGAGCACCTCGTCAATCAAGAGCAACTCGTCGCCCAACAGGCCGAACTCGAACTTGGTGTCGGCGATGATAATGCCCGCCGGCGCGGCCAGCTCCCGGGCGCGGGAGTAGATGGCCAGGGAGCGCCGGGCCACCTCATCGGCCAGGCTGGCGCCCAGTATCCGGCGGGCCTGGTCCAGGCTGATGTTCAGGTCATGCGCGCCCTGCTCGGCCTTGGTGCTGGGTGTGAACAGGGGCGTCTCCAGGCGGTCGCTGTCCTTGAGTCCGGCGGGCAGGGTGTAGCCGCAGACCTGGCCGGTCTTCTGGTAGTCGGCCCAGCCGCTGCCGGCCAGATAGCCGCGCACGATGGCCTCGATGGCCAAGGGCCGGCACTTCTTGACCAGCATGGAGCGGCCCTCCAACTGCTCGGCGAAGGGCTTGAGCTTTTGCGGGAAGTCGCTCACCCGGCTGGCCACCAGGTGGTGGGGGGTGAGGTCTTGCATCCGCTCGAACCAGTAGAGGCTGATCTGGGTGAGGATGCGTCCCTTGTCGGGTATGGGGTCGGGCAGCACCACGTCAAAGGCGCTGAGCCGGTCGGTGGCCACGATCAAAAGGTGCTCGCCCAGGTCGTAGATGTCGCGCACCTTGCCGCGTCCCACCAGGGACACGCCCGGCAGGTTAGTCTCCTTTACGGCGGGACTGGTCATGTGTGGTCGTCCTCCTGCGGCGTCTGGGCCGGCCCTGAGTGGTTGACGCGGCCGCGGCGCCGGCGCTGGTCCCCGGGAGGCGGCCCGGCGGGGGGCCGTCAGTCCTGCTCCGGGGCCGGCGGGCGCCCAGCGGTTGGTCGTGGTTGGGCGATATTATACCTCGCCGGGCCGCCGCCGTCGCGTGGGCCGCTCCGGGCGGGATGGCTCCAGCCTAGCACAAAGCAGCGGGGCTAGAAACCTTGGGCCAGCCGGGTGAGTGCCCGCCCCCCGGGGCCGGCGCCACGGCGGCGGCTTGGAGTTTTCCCCTCTAATTGGCAGCCAATTGCGGCGCATATGCCCCGGCCCGCGCAAGCTACACCCGCGCAAGCAATTGTTGCCTTAGACGCTCATAATTGCCATTATTGACAACATGAGCCGCTGCAAATCATTCATCGCCGTCCTGGGCCTGCTCGGCACATGAAGCTCAAGAGCAAGACCTCGCTGCTAATGGCCCTGGTGGTGGCCATCCCCTTGAGCATGATGGGTTGGCTGGGCCTAAGCACCCTGGAAGACTCCCTGCGCAAGGCCATTTACGAGGAGATGGAAACGCTGGCCGCCACGGCCGAGCGCACCATCCATCATTTCCTGGAGGAGGGCCTGAGCGACGCCCGAGCCCTGGCCCTCAACCTGCCGGCCCGCGCCCTGGAGGAAAAAGACGCCGCCCAGGTGGAGCGTTACCTGCAAGCCATGCAGGAGGTCCATCCCAAATACAGCAACGGCATGTTCCTGTTGGACAGCCAGGGCGTGCTCTGGGCCGATTACCCTCCTCAGCCCCGTGCCCGGGGCCAGTCCTTTGCCTATCGCGAGTATTTCCAGCGCACCATCCAGGGGCAGAAAGGCGTGGTGGGCCGGCCCTACCGCTCCGCGCGCACCGGCCAGCCGGTCTGCACCTTCACCGCCCTCGTCAGGGGCAAGGACCAGCGGGTGCTGGGCATGCTGGGCTGCTCGGTGGACCTCCTGGCCAACGAACCCCTGGGCCTGCCCCGTGACCTGCGGGTGGGCAGGCAGGGCTATTATTACGTCGTGGACACCACCCGCCTGGTCATTCTGCACCCCGACCAGCCGCGCATCTTGCAGCGCGACACACCCCCCGGGGCCAACAAGCTTCTGGACGCGGCCATAGAGGGAGCGCCTGGCGTGGGCGAAACCCTCAACAGCCGGGGCGTACCCATGCTGGTGGCCTTCAAGCAGGTGCGTGGCACCGATTGGATCGTGGGGGCGCAAAAGACCCGGGAGGAGGCCCTGGAGCCTCTGCGGCAGGCGCGGCTGCGTCTGCTCCTGGGCGTGTTGCTGGGCACCCTTTTGGCGGTGGGGGTGGGCATCCTGGCCGTTCGGCGCATCACCCAGCCCCTGGCCAGGCTGCGCCAGGCCACCCAGGAATGGGGCGGCCCCGGCTTTGCCGAGAAGCTGGCCGGAGTGGCCGCCGGCGACGAGATAGGCGATCTGGCCCACTCCTTCCAGGAGATGGGCGCCCGCCTGGGGCAGAGCATGGCCTCCCTGGAGTCGGTGGGCCGGCAATGGGAGCGCACCTTCGATTCGGTGCCCGACGCGGTCTTTCTGCTGGATGTTCAGTACCGGGTCACGCGCCTCAACCGCGCCGCCGCCCGGCTCCTCAACATGGAGCCGTCCCGGGCCATCGGCCGGCCCTGCTACCAGCTCCTGCACGGCCAGGAGGCCCCTCCCGCCCATTGCCCCCACCTGGCCACCCTGCAAACCGGCCAGCCGGCGCGGGTGGAGGTGGAGGAGCCCCATTTGGGCAGACAGATGGAACTCTCCACCACCCCGCTGACCGGCGAGGACGGCCGGGTGGCGGGCTCGGTCTACATCGTGCGCGACATCAGCGAGCGCCGGCGTACCCAGCAGGCCTTGAGCGAGAGCGAGAAGCGCTACCGCACCCTGGTGGAGCAGGCCATGGACCTGATCGCCGTGGTGCAAGACGGCAAGGTGGTCTTCGCCAACGCGGCGGCCGAGAATCTTTTGGGTTGGGCAGCGGAGGAGATGGTGGGCCAGGGGCCGCAGGTGTTCTACCATCCCGACGACCTGCCCCAAGTCCTGGACCGCTACCGCCGGCGCATGTCAGGGGAGGTGCTGCCCGGCATCTTCATGGCTCGCATGCTGACCAGGCAGGGCCAGGTCAAGTGGGTGGAGCTGGCTTCGCAGTTGGTGGAGTGGGGCGGCCGGCCGGCGGTGCAGGTGGTCTTTCGCGACATCACCGACCGCCGCAAGGCCGAGGAGGCCCTGCAGCAGAGCGAGGAGCGCTACCGCTCCCTGGTGGAGAACGTGCCCTACGGCCTGTGCATCACCGAGCTGCCCTCGGGCAGGTTCCTTTTTATCAACCGCACCGTCTGCGAGATGTTCGGCTACACCTTTGACGAGGGCCTGCACAAGACCTTGTGGGACGTCACCGACCCGGCCGAGCACCAGGAGATGCGCCGGCGCGTGACCCTGCATCTGGATGGGACCGGCGTGGCCACCCCGTCGGTCTACACCGGCCTGCGCAAGGACGGCGGCAAGTTCCGCTACGAGGCCACGGTGGCCCTGGTCTCCTACCAGGGGCGGCCGGCCCTGCAGGGCATCATCCGCGACGTCACCAGCCAGGAGATGCTGGAGCGGCAGTTGCAACAGGCCCAGAAGATGGAGGCCGTGGGCACCCTGGCCGGCGGCGTGGCCCATGAGTTCAACAACATCCTCATGGCCATCCGGGGCTACACCCAGCTCATGGCCCAGACCCCGGACCTGCCGGCCAAGGCCGCCCTGTACCTGGCCAAGATCGAGAACAGCACCAAGCGGGCCGCTGACCTCACCAACACCATGCTGAGCTTTTCGCGCCTGGATACTGGCGGCCGGCGGGCGGTGTGGGTCAACGAGGTGGTGGAGGAGGTGCGCGCCCTCCTGGGCCAGACCCTGCCGCCCCATATCGAGCTGGACCTGCGCCTGACCCCGGACCTGCCGCCGGTGCGGGCCAACCAGAACCACCTGGAGCAGGTGGTGCTGAACCTGGCGCTGAACGCCCGCGACGCCATGGAGGAGGGCGGCCTTTTGACCATCGCCACGGCGGTGGCGGTCCTGGACCTGGATTTTTGCGGCATCCACCCCTGGGCGCGTCCGGGTCCCTACGTCTTGATAGAGGTGACCGACACCGGCAGCGGCATGCCCGCCGCGGTGCTGGAGCACGTCTTTGAGCCATTCTTCACCACCAAGGAGCCCGGCCGGGGCACCGGCCTGGGTCTGGCCCTGGCCTACACCATGATAAAGGCCCACGGTGGGGGCCTGGTGGTGAAGAGCCTGGCCGGCCAGGGCAGCCGCTTCGTCATATACCTGCCGGCCACCCAGGGTGACCTGGCCGCCCAGGAGGCCGCCGCGGCCCAGGAGGCCTCACCCTTGGCTGGCCAGGGCCAACGCCTGTTGGTGGTGGACGACGAGCCGGCGGTGCGTGAGGTGGCCCGCGAGGCCCTGACCCAGCACGGCTACCGGGTGCATGAGGCCGGCCATGGCCAGGAGGCCCTGGAGATGTACGCCGCGGCCCGGGAAAGGGGCCGTCCCTACGGCCTGGTGCTCTTGGACCTGGCCATGCCGGTGATGGACGGCCAAAGGTGCCTGGAGTTGCTCCTGGAGATGGACCCCGCCGCGCGGGTGCTGGTGGCCACCGGCCACGGCGGCGACGAATCCTCCCTCAGCGCCCTGGAGGGCCGGGCGGCCGGGGTCTTGCGCAAGCCCTTTGATCTGACCACCCTGCTCACCCAGGTGGCCGAGCTATTGGACGGACGGGCCTGAGGGCGCGGGGCCGCCGGCATTCCGCACGCCAAGCTTGTGCCGTTGGAGGGCAAGAATCATCGTTTTCTTGTCAACGAACCCTCGCACCGGGCTTTCCTGGAGGCGGTCGCGGAGTTTCTGGGCGATCCGCCGATCAAGCGTGCCTTGCCG
>JACQYR010000285.1 GCA_016208115.1 Desulfarculus sp. | reverse complement strand
GCGCAACACGGCCTGGCCCAGGGCCACGCCCTGGGTCAGGGATTCCACGCCCTGGGCCTGGTCCGGCACCTGCCCCAGGATCATGCCCTCCATCAGCGACTTGAGCCCCACGGTCAGGGCCAGCAGGTCGGGGTGGGCGGCGCCCTCGGCCACTATGAGCAGTTGCTCCAGGCGCGAGAGCACCTCGCCGTAGGTCATCAGGTCGCCGGCCTCCAGCACCATGACCTCGGCGGCCAGGTTGTCCAGGAGCGAACCCAGAATCAGTGCCTGATCGTCCATAACCAACCGCTTTCCTTCCCTGGTCTACGGGCGCACGCCGCCGCCTGGGGACCGCGGCCACGGGCCGCGGGCAGACACCCCCGCCAGGCCCAACCTCGGACTGGCCATGCCGGCGCGGAGAGTTGTCAAAGCAAAAGACTACCAAGGCAGAGTAGTACAAGTTAAGCCTGTAGTTGCAATAAATTGCAGCCCCGTACCCAAAGGGTGCGCCGCGGCCACCGCCGGATGGTCCCCACTTTTAACCACCAGGGAGGGCGGAGGCACCGGCCCGCTGTCCTGCCCGCCGGGTCCGCCAGCCGGGCGGCGTGGACGGGCCTGGCAACATTTTTGTAGCTATCACAGCATGTTGTTCTGCCAGGCCCCTGGCGGGCCGGCCTGGCGGGTACCGGCCCCGGCCCGGCGGCCTCCGCGAGGAAGCCACGGATTATGTGGCAATTATGGTTGACAGTCCCCCCTCATCCCCCCTATAGTGGGTCTCGGTGGTAATAAGTGGGGAAATGTGGGGTAACTCTTGGCCGGAGGGGGCCAGGTGTTCACCGGGTGGTCAATTCACGCATTGGACGCCAAGGGGAGGCTGGCCATACCGGCCCGCTTCCGCGATGTCCTGCGCGACGAGGGCGACGAGAGGCTGGTCCTGACCACCTCCGAGCGCTGCCTGGTGGCTTATCCCTACAACGAGTGGCGCGCCATCGCCGACAAGGTCAGCCGCCTGTCGCGGGTGGACCCCAAGGTCCTGGCCTTTAGGCGCTACTTCATCAGCGGGGCTACCGAGAGCCTCTGCGACAAGCAAGGGCGCGTGCTCATTCCCCAGCCCCTGCGGGAGCTGGCCGGCCTGGACGGCCAAGTCTACCTGGTGGGGATGCAGCATAACTTTGAAATCTGGGACAAGGACCGCTGGTACGCGGAACGGGAGCAGATCAGCGCCAACTTCGGCGACCTGAGCTCCTTCATGGCCGACCTGGGCATCTAGGCCATGACCGCCTACCATCGGCCGGTGATGCTGGCCGAGGTGCTCGGGGCTTTGCGGCCCCGGGCCGGCGGCGTCTACGTGGACGGCACCCTGGGCGCCGGCGGTCACGCCGCCGCCATCCTGGAGGCCTCCGCGCCAGATGGTTGTCTGGTGGGCCTGGACCGCGACCCCCTGGCCCTGGCCCTGGCCCAGGAGAGCTTAAGCCCTTTTGGAGAGCGCGTGCGCCTGATCCGCTCCACCTTCGACCGCCTGCCCCAGCACCTGGCCCAACTGGGCCTGACGGGCGCCGACGGCCTTTTGCTGGACCTGGGGGTCAGCTCCATGCAACTGGACCAGGCGGCGCGCGGCTTCGCCTTCCGGCACGACGCCCCCCTGGACATGCGCATGGCCCCCGAGGGCGAGACGGCGGCCCAGCTTCTGGCCCGCCTGGAGGAGAATGAGCTGGCCGGCATCCTGGCCCGCCTGGGCGAGGAGCCTTTTGCCCGGCGCATCGCCCGCGCTTTAGTCAAGGCCCGTCAGGCCGCGCCCATCGCCAGCACCGGCCAACTGGCCCGTCTGGTGGAAGAGGCCCTGCCCGCGGCGGTGCGCCGCCAGCGGGCCGTCCACCCCGCCACCCAGACCTTCCAGGCCTTGCGGTTGCACCTCAACGACGAGCTGGGCCAGTTGGAGCGCTTTTTGGCCGCCGCCCCTTCCCTCTTGAACCCCGGCGGCCGCCTGGCCGTCATCAGCTACCACTCCCTGGAGGACCGCCGGGTCAAGAAGGCCTTTGCCGCCTACGCCCACCCCTGCACCTGCCCGCCCCGCCTGCCCCGCTGCCAATGCGGACGCCTGCCCCTGTTCACGCCCCTGTACCGTAAGGCCCTGCGCCCCAGCCCCCAGGAGGTACAGGACAACCCGCGCGCCCGCTCCGCCCGCCTGCGGGCGGTGGCGCGCACGGAGGCGGCGGCATGAACATCAGCATCCGCACCCCCAACCGCCGCCTGCCCGAGGACGAGGGCACCCAGAGGCTGGGCCTGTTGTGGACCCTGCCGCTCTTGGCCCTCATCACCGGCGTGGCCCTGGTCTTCGCCTACACCACCATCCAGGCCCAGGGCCTCTCCTACGAGCTGAGCCGCGGACTGGAGACCCAGCGCGAGCTTTTGGAGAACGGCCGGCGCTTAAGGGTGGAGCTGAACAACCTGCGCTCGCCGGGGCGCCTGGAGCAGGAGGCCACCCGCCGGGGGCTCTTCATGCCCAAGCCCGAGCAGATCCGGGGGATCAAATGACCGCCGGGGTGAGCAAGAACAGCCGGCACTGGCTGCGCCTGCGCCTGGTGGTGTTGGGCCTGGGTTTCACGGCCGGCTTCTTGCTCCTGGTGGGCCGGGCGGTGGATTTGCAGGTCATCCAGCGCGAGCACCTGCTGGCCCGCGCCCAGCGCGAGTTCATGCGCCAGGTGGAGCTGACTCCCCGCCGGGGCATCATCTTCGACCGCAACCAGGAGGAGTTGGCGGTCAGCCTGGACACCGAGAGCGTCTACGCCCGGCCCCTGGGCATCACCACCCCCAAGCAGACCGGCCAGATGCTCTCCCAGGCCCTGGCCATGCCCGAGGACCAGGTGGTCAAGCGCCTGAAGGAGGAGCGGGGCTTCGTGTGGGTAGCCCGGCGCATCAACCCCGACCGCGCCGAGGCGGTGCGCTCCCTGGAGCTGGCCGGCGTCGGGCTTATCAACGAGCCCCGCCGCTTCTATCCCTACAGCAACCTGGCCTGCCACGTGCTGGGCTTCGCCGGCATGGACGCCAAGGGCCTGGAGGGGGTGGAGGCCCAATATGATTCGGTGCTCAGAGGCCAGACTTCCAAGGTAACCAGCCTGCGCGACGCCCTGGGGCGCACCATCTACCTCACCCCGGCGGCCTTCACCACCCTGCCCGAGGGGCACCACGTCATCCTCACCATTGACAAGCGCCTGCAATACCAGGTGGAGAAGATACTGGCCGCCGCGGTGGCCAAGTACCGGGCCATCGGCGGCCAGGCCGTGGTCATGGTGCCCCAGACCGGCGAGGTGCTGGCCTTGGCCTCGCTGCCGGCCTTCAACCCCAACGTCTTTGGCCGCTTCCCCAAGGAGAGCTACCGCAACCGGGTCATCACCGACACCTTCGAGCCCGGCTCCACCTTCAAGATGTTCGTGGCCGCCGCGGCCTTGAACACCAAGAAGGCCGCGCCCCACAGCCAGTATTTCTGCGAGAACGGCGAGTGGGGCATCGGCGGGCGGATCATCCACGACACCCACGAGTACGGCATGCTCTCCCTGAGCGAAATCATCAAGTTCAGCTCCAACATCGGCGCGGCCAAGGTGGGCATGGGCGTGGGCGCCGAGGATCTCTACAACACCTTCCGCAACTTCGGCTTCGGCCGGCCCAGCGAGGTGGACCTGCCCGGCGAGTCCCGGGGCATACTGCGCCCTTACCGCGCCTGGCGCCCCGTGGACCTGGCCAACATCTGCTTCGGCCAGGGCGTGGCGGTCACTGGCCTGCAACTGGCCCAGGCCGTGGCGGCGGTGGCCAACGGCGGCGTGTTGATGCGTCCCTACCTGGTCAAGGCCGTGGTGGACCAATCGGGCCACCTGGTCAGGGAGAACCAGCCCCAGGTGGTGGGCCGGGCCATGGGCGAGCGCGAGGCCGGCCAACTCACGGCCATGCTGTTGGATGTGACCCAGCCAGGCGGCACCGGCACCCAGGCCCGGGTGGACCCCTTCCCCGTGGCCGGCAAGACCGGCACCGCCCAGAAGCTGGACCCCAGCGGGGGCTACTCCCAGAGCGACTACATGGCCATCTTTGCCGGCTTTTTGCCCGCCGACAACCCCAAGGCCGTGGTGTTGGTGGTGGTGGACACCCCCAAGGGCCAGCACTACGGCGGCGTGGTGGCCGGCCCCGCCTGGTCGCAGATAGCCCGGGCGGCCCTGGACACCCTGGGCACCCAGCCCCCCAGCCAGGGCGCGCAAATGGTGCGCGCGGCCATGCCCCAGCCCCCGGCCAAGACTCAGCCCGCCCGCGCCCAGCGCCGGCCCGTGGACCCGGCACCGGCCTTGGCCCAGGGCAAGATGCCCGACCTGAGGGGCCTAACCCTGAGGGAGGTGCTGCGCCTGGCCCGCGAGCAGCACCTGTTCATCTCGGTAAGTGGCTGGGGACGGGTGGTCACCCAGAGCCCGGAGCCGGGCCTCAACCTGGAGCCCCGCCAGGAACTCAGGGTGGACCTGCAACCGGCCGAGGGAGGCGCCTGATGCGGCTTGAGCAGTTGCTAAGGGCCCTGGAGACCCATGAGTTGGCCGGCGCGCCCGCCCCCACCGAGATCGCCGGCCTGACCAACGATTCGCGCCGGCTGGCGCCGGGCTGGCTCTTCGCCGCGCTCAAGGGCCAGGCCGCCGACGGCCACGCCTATCTGGCCAAGGCCGCCGCCGCCGGGGCCGCCGCCGCCCTGGTGGAGCGCCCCGACCCCGGGCTGGACCTGTGCCAGATCGTGGTGCCCGACTCCCGCCGAGCCTGGGCACTGATCTGCGCGGCCTATTTCGGCCAGCCCTCCCGTCGCATGACCCTGGTGGGCATCACCGGCACCAACGGCAAAACCACCACCAGCTACCTGGCGGAGGCGGTGTTGGCCCAGCGGGGGCCAGTGGGGGTGATCGGTACCGTGGAGGTGCGCTATGGCCATCAGCGCCGGCCGGCCCACATGACCACGCCCGAGCCTTATGAGCTGCAAGGCCTGCTCTCCGCCATGCTGGAGGCCGGGGTGGAGCAGGCGGTGATGGAGGTCAGTAGCCACGCCCTGGACCAGCGCCGGGCCGACGGCCTGGCCCTGGACGCCGCCCTGTTCACCAATCTTTCCCGCGACCACCTGGACTACCACGGCGATCTGGACACCTACTTCGCGGCCAAGCGCCGGCTCTTCAGCGAGCTGCTGCCCCAGAGCCGAGGCATGGGCAAGGATCCCAAGGCCGTGGTCTGTCTGGACGACGCCAAGGGCGCCGAACTGGTGGAGCTGTGCCGCTCCCTGGACATCGAGACCTGGACCTACGGCCTGGAAAATCCAGCGGCCATGGTGCGCGGCCTGGACGTGAACCTGGGCCTGGACGGCGGCCTGTGCCGGGTGGTCTGGCCGGGGGGCGAGTTTCTGGCCGTGACCCCCCTGGTGGGGCGCTACAACCTGCAAAACCTCTTGGCCGCCGCCGCCCTGGGCCTGTCCCTGGGCCTCAAGGAGGCCGAGGTGGCGGCGGGCCTGGCCTCCCTGGAGGGGGTGCCGGGGCGGTTGCAGCGGGTGCCCGGTCCGGCCGGCTCGCCAGCGGTCTTCGTGGACTACGCCCACACCGACGACGCCCTGAGCCAGGCCTTGGGCACCTTGCGCCTCCTGACCCGGGGCCGCCTCTTCTGCGTGTTCGGGGCCGGCGGCGACCGCGACCAGGGCAAGCGCCCCCTCATGGGCGCCGCCGTGGGCCGCCTGGCCGATTTGGCGGTGTTGACCAGCGACAATCCCCGCTCCGAGGACCCCCTGGCCATCATGGCCATGATCGCCCCGGGGCTGGAGCAAGCTGGCAGCCGGCCCGCCGCCGACCTGGGCGGCGCCCAGGTGCCGGGCTTCGCGCAAGAGCCCGACCGCGCCCGGGCCATCGAGAAGGCCATCGCCGCCGCCGGCCCGGGCGACGTGGTGCTCATCGCCGGCAAGGGGCACGAGGACTACCAGGAGATCGCGGGCCACAAGCGCCACTTCGATGACCGCGAGCAGGCCGCGGCGGCCCTGGCCCAGCGGGCCGCCAGGCAGGGGGCGCGCCATGCCTAGCCTGGACGCCATTTTCGTGCAAGAGGCCACGGGCGCCGCCCTGGCGGGCCTGGCCCCCTTGGAGCCCTTTGCCGGCGTGAGCACCGACAGCCGCGCCATCGCCCTGGGCCAGCTCTTCGTGGCCCTGGCCGGCCCCAACTTCGATGGCCACGACTACGTGCTTAAGGCCTTCGATACCGGCGCGGCCGGCGCCCTGGTGCGCCAGGGCTTCAGCCTGCCCACCCTGCCCGAGGCCTGCCTGTTGCGGGTGCCCGACACGCTCGCCGCCCTGGGCGATTTGGCCGCGGCCTGGCGGCGGGAGCACTCGGCCCTGGTGGCGGCCATTACCGGCAGCAACGGCAAGACCAGCACCAAGGAGATGCTGGCCGGCATCCTGGAGCAGAGGCACCGGGTGCTCAAGACCCAGGGCAACCTGAACAACCTCATCGGCCTGCCGCTGACCGTCATGCAGCTAAGCGAGGCCCACAGCGCCTGCGTGCTGGAGATGGGCATGAGCGCCCCCGGCGAGATCGCCCGGCTCACCCAGATCGCCGCGCCCGAGGTGGGGGTCATCACCAACGTGGGGCCGGCCCACCTGGGACCCATGGGCTCCATCAAGGCCGTGGCTTTAGCCAAGACCGAGCTCTTCCGGGGCCTGGAGGCGGCGGCCACGGCGGTGGTCAACCTGGACGACCCCCTGCTCTCGCCCTGGGCCAAAAAGCTCCCCTGCCGGGTGCTGACCTTCGGGGCCAGCCCCAAGGCCCAGGTGCGCCTGGCCGACGTCTCGGCCCTGGGCTCGCGCCTGGCCTTCACCCTGCGCCTGCCCGGCGAGGAGCCCCTGCGGGTGCGCCTGGCCGCGCCCGGCCGCCACAACGCCCTGAACGCCGCCGCCGCCGCGGCCACGGCCTATGCCCTGGGCCAGGGGCCGGCGGCCATCCAGGCCGGCCTGGAGGCCTTCGCGCCGGTGAAGGGCCGCCTGCAACTGAAGCGCGGCT
>JACQYR010000287.1 GCA_016208115.1 Desulfarculus sp. | reverse complement strand
TTTGGCATAATGGGCGTGTACGCACCGAGCCATCCACAGGAGTAAGGACATGAACGCCAACCCGGCCCCCGGCGAGACCGGCTCCAGCCTGGCCGAGCGCATCTCGAGCAAATACCTGACCTTCGACCTGGCCGAGGAGGAATACGGCCTGGAAATCCTGCGCGTGCGCGAGATCATCGGCATGATGGAGATCACGCCGGTCCCGCGCACCCCGGATTACGTCCTGGGGGTCATCAACCTGCGGGGCAAGGTCATCCCGGTCATTGATCTGCGGCTCAAGTTCGGCCTGCCCTACAAGGACCCCGACGACCGCACCTGCGTGATCGTGGTGGAGGTGATGAGCGAGGGCTCCACGGTGCAGATGGGCATCGTGGTGGACCGGGTCAACGAGGTGGTGGACGTCAAGGGCTCGGAGGTGGAGCCCACGCCCAACTTCGGGGTGAGCCTGGACACCACCTTCATCCTGGGCATGGCCAAGGTTGGCACCAAGGTCAAGATACTGTTGGACATTGACCGCGTGCTCACCAGTAGCGAGGTGGCGGCGCTCAGCGCCTTCTAGCCCCTGGCGGCGGGCGGGGGCGGTGCCCCCCGGGTGGCCGGGCCGTCCCTGGCCCGGGTGGAGCCTCGGCGCGCCGCCTCGGGCCAAGTTGATTTCAACCTTGTTTTATAGGAAATACACGGGCGGGGATAAACCCCGCCCCTACGAAGAAATTAGCGGATTTTGCTTTTGATTTCGTAGGGGCGGGGGTTATCCCCGCCCGTCTTTTGTTTGTGCATAACAGCCGTTAACCTGGTTTCATCATCCCAGGCCGGGGATGATGGGCACCTTCTTGGCGTAGTCCCGGTAGGCTTCCCCCATCTGGCGGCGCAATTTCCGCTCCTCGTGCCAAGTGCCCAGCACCATGTACACCGTCAGCACCAGGCTGGCCACCAGGTCGGGCGGAGTGAGCGCGCGTGTCCACAGGAGCACCAGGGTGGCCAGGTACATGGGGTGGCGGAGGCGGGCATAGGGGCCGCGCCGCACCAGGGTCAGGGGGTCCTCGTGGTGGGTCATGGCCTGTCTGAGGCCGAAGTTGTCCACCCCGGCCAGCACCATGACCCATTCGGCCCAGACTATGAGCGCCATGGCCCCGCCGGCCAGCACCACCTGGAGCGGCCACCAGGGCCAGGGCCAGGGCCAGGAGCGCATGCCGCCCAGGGCATAGGTGAAGAGCAGGGGCACCAGGATGCTGAACATGGCGACGATGGAATAGAACAGGCGGTAGGCCGCCGGCGGCAGGTGGGTCAGGGCCTGGAGGCGGGCGCGCACCGTCTCCTGCACCAACAGGCTGTGCAAGGCCCCCCAGGCGGCCCACAACAGGACCACCACCGCCAATTCCTCCAGGCTGATTATCCGCGCGCCACTCATGGGGCTGAATTTTGGGGCACGCCCCCGGGTTCGTCAAGCCCGGCCACCGGACCGAGCCATGACCAAGCCCTTTGGGCTCGCCTCGCTCGATCTGGAGGTTGCCCGGCCCGGCTGCTGATTGACACCGCTGGCGCCGGGCCGTAGGATGGAGCCCATCAGGCGACCCCGGACCACCTCAAGGCCGCCCGCCGGGCGGGGAGATTCAGCATGATCGCACGCTACACCCTCAAGGAAATGGGCGATATCTGGACTGACCAGGCCAAGTACGCGGCCTGGCTCAAGGTGGAGCTGGCCGCCTGCCGGGCCTGGCACCGGCTGGGGCGCATCCCCGCCGAGGCCCTCAAGGTCATCGAGGAAAAGGCCACCTTCGAGGTGGAGCGCATAGACCAGATCGAGCTTCAGACCCGCCACGACGTCATCGCCTTTTTGACCAACGTGGCCGAGCACGTGGGGCCGGACAGCCGCTACATCCACCTGGGGCTGACCAGCTCCGACGTCCTGGACACGGCCTACGCCCTGTTGCTCAAGGACTCGGCCGAGCTGATACTGACCGCCTTGGACCGCCTGCTGGCCGCGCTCAAGGCCCGCGCCCTGGAGCACAAGCACACCCTGCAGATGGGGCGCAGCCACGGCATCCACGCCGAGCCGGTGACCTTCGGGCTCAAGCTCCTGGGCTTTTACGCCGAATTCGCCCGCGACCGCGGGCGCGTCGAACGCGCCAAGGACAGCGTGAGCCGGGGCAAGATCAGCGGCGCCGTGGGCACCTACGCCCACCTGCCCCCCCAGCTTGAGGCCATGGTCATGGAGGAACTGGGGCTAGAGCCCGCCGTGGCCTCCACCCAGGTGGTGGCCCGCGACGGCTACGCCGAGTGGTTCTGCGCTTTAGCCATCCTGGGAGGGTCCATCGAGCGCCTGGCCGTGGAGATACGCCATTTGCAGCGCACCGAGGTGCTGGAGGCGGAGGAGGCCTTCGCCAAGGGCCAGAAGGGCTCTAGCGCCATGCCCCACAAGCGCAACCCCGTGGGCAGCGAGAACCTCACCGGCCAGGCCCGGCTCTTACGGGCCTACGCCCTGGCCGCCCTGGAGAACATGCCGCTGTGGCACGAGCGCGACATCAGCCACTCCAGCGTGGAAAGGGTCATCGGCCCCGACGCCGACGTCACCGCCCACTACAGCCTGCACCGCCTGGCCGGGCTGATCGAGAACCTCACGGTCTACCCCCAGAACATGCTGCGCAATCTCAATCAGACCGGCGGGCTGATCCACTCCCAGCAGGTGCTCTTGGCCCTGGCCGAGGCCGGGCTGACCCGCGAGCAGGCCTACGCCATCGTGCAGAAGAATGCCATGGCCACCTGGCAAGAGGGCGGCAGCTTCAAACAGCGCCTCCTGGCCGACCCCGAGTTGACCGCCGGCCTGGGGCCAGGCGCGGCCCAGCTCTTGGAGGGGCTATTCGATCCCCAGACCCATCTGAAGAACCTGGACTACATCTTCGCGCAGGTGTTGGGGGAGTAGACCGCGGCGGTGTTATACTGGCCGGGAGGCCGCCGGCCCCATGGCCAGGGGGCGGCCAAAGAGGAGGGCGTATGAGGCGAACGCGCGCGATGATCCCGGCGGTGGGCCTGCTGGCCATCTTGGCCCTGGGCCTTATGGCCGGCTGCCAGAAGCTGGTGGACCTCAAGGAGGAATTCGACCCCCGCCTGTCCCAGGCCGACCAGGCCTATCAGGGGGCCGTGGAGCCCTACCTGGCCCAGGGCGTGGTGCGCGGTGGCCCGGCCACCGAGATGCAGGCCCGGGCCTTGCCGCTGACCTCCACGGTGCGCCGGGCCTGGGCCCAGCGCCTGGCCCTGGCCCAGTCCCTGGACCAGGCCGCCACGGCCCAGGTGATGGCCCAGGAGGAGGCCGAGGCCGCCCGGGGCCTGGAGGTGGTATTAAGCCTCTACGTGCCCGAGCGCCAGTGGAGCGACCTTACGGCGCCCCGGCCCGACTGGCGGGTCTTCATCCAGGACGGCGCCGGCCAACGCCTGGAGCCCAAGGACATCCGCCTGGTCCGCGAGCGCGAGCGCTCGGCCCTAAACCAGTCGCTGTACTACTTCTGGGGTCCCTGGGACCGGCTCTTCAGGGTGCGCTTCGACGCCCCGGCCCCGCCGGCCCGCCTGGTGATAACCGGCGCCCCGGGGCGGGTGGAGATGCCGCTAAGGCTGGACTGACGAAGTCGCGGGCCTAATGCCAGCTTAACGTCAAACATAGTGTT
>JACQYR010000286.1 GCA_016208115.1 Desulfarculus sp. | reverse complement strand
CTCCACGTAATCGCCGGCCTTCTGGCCCGCCCTGACCGCGCGGGCCTCGAAGGCCCCATCGCCCCGGGCCACGAAAACCACCTGCCGGGCGCCGGTGTCCACCAGGGCGCTCTCGGGGATGGCCAGGCGCTCACCCAGGTCCAGGTGGATCTGCACCTGGGCGTACATCTCGGGCTTCAAGAGTCCCTGGGGATTGGGCAGTTCCAGACGCACCCGGCCGGTGCGGGTCTTGGCGTCCAGGAAGGGATTGACGTAGACCACCTTGCCGCGCATGTCCTGGCCGGGCAGGTTGGGCAGACTGACCACGGCCCACAGCCCGGGGCGCACCTGGGGCAGGTCGGCCTCGTAGACCTCGGCGTAGACCCAGACCACCGAGAGGTCGGCCAGCCTGAACAGGGCCTGGCCAGGCATGATGCTCATGCCCTTGTAGGCCTGGCGCTCCAGCACCACGCCGCCGTAGGGGGCGTGCAGGGTCAGGGTGCGCCGGGCCTGGCCGCTCTGCTCCAGGCCCTTGATCTGCTCGTCGCTGATGTCCAGGAGCTTCAGCCGCCGCCGGGCCGCCTGGGCCAAGGCCTGGCCGCTGTCCCGCACCTCGGCAAAGCCGCTTTTGGCCAACTGCTCCTGGGCGCGCAGGGCCAGCAGGTATTCCTCCTGGGCGGCCAGCAGGTCCGGGCTGAAGATGGTCAGGAGCGGCTCGCCCTTCTTGACCGCCCGGCCGGTGAAGTCCACGTAAAGCTCCTCGATCCAGCCGCCGATCTTGGGCGACACGGTGACCAGGCGCTTCTCGTCATAGTCCACCTTGCCCGTGGCGCGGATGGTCTTCTCCATGGACATCACCTGGGCCTGGCTGGTCTTGAGGCCAATCAGGCGCTGGCGCTCGGGCGGCACCTGGATCAGGCCCGCCCCTCCGGCGGGGGCGCCCTGCCCTTCCTTGGGGCTGGGCGTGGCGGCCGGCGCGCCGTGCCCCTGGTGACCGCCCTGGGCAAACAAGAGTTGGGCCGGCATAAGCAGGGCGGCCAGGGTCAGCAGACAGGCCAGGCCTCTCATTGGTCTTCTCCCCGGGCAGGCAGGGGCCTGCCCAGCAGGGCCTCCAAGACGGCCAGGTTCTTCTCGTACTCGGTCAGGGCTAGATGGTAATCCAGCTCGAACTTATACAAGGCCATCTGGCTGTCCAGGAGCGCCATGAATTCCGCCCGGCCGCCAGCATAGGTGCGCAGGTTGGAATCCACCTGCAGCCTGGCCTGGGGAATGATGCCTCCCTGGTAAAGCTCGATCTGGCGTTCGCCACGGCTGAGCATGGCATGTGTCTCGGCGATCATGTACAGAATCTCATTCCTCATGGCCTCCCACTGGGCCTCGGCCGCGGCCGTGTCAGCCTTGGTTTCGGCCTGCTTGCGCTCCAGCTTGGCCTCGCGCCAGATGGGCAGGTTGATCTCCACCATGCCGGTGAGCATGTCCTTGCGTTCCACGTCCTCGCCATTGTCCCGCTGACCGTACGCGAAACGCAGGGTGAAGTCGGGATAGTAGTCAGCCTTGGCCAGTTCCTGGGCCGTGGCCTTGGCCTGCACCATGCGGCGCATGGACCTTAGAGTGGGGTTGTTATCCAGGGCGGCCTGGCGCAGATACTCCAAGCCGACCCCCAGGCGCCGCCCCAGGGGTTGGGCCGGACGGCCCAGGGGCGCGCCCGTCGGCCGGGCCAGCAAGGCGTTCAGCCTGGCCTCCACCGCCTTCTTGCGCTCGCCCAGCATGATGATCTCGTCCGTCATCTTGGAAACCTCCACCTGGGCCTTGAGCAGGTCGGTCTGGGCGGCCTGGCCCAGGGAATACCGGCTCTCCACGATCTTCACCAGGCTCTCCAAGACATCCTTGTTCCGCTGCGCCACTTCCAAGGCCCGATGCACATGGGAAAGGTCCTGGTAGGCCCCCTTCACCTCACGCGCTACGCGCTGGGTCTTCTCCGCGATGCCCTCGTGGGCGGCCTGGGCCTCCTTGAGGGCCATCTCGGACATCAGGGCGCGCTTGCCGGGGAAGGGCAGTTTCTGGGAGATGCCCACCTCCTTCATGGTCATGTCCTCGGCGCGCAGGTTCAAGCTGCTGGGCACGTTGACGATGCCCAGGCTCAGCATGGGGTCGTCCAGGGCGCCGGCCTGGGCCGGCTTCTCGTTTAAGGCCTCCCACTTTTTGGACGCGGCCTGGATTTCGGGGTTTTGGCTGGTGGCCTCCTTGACCAGGGCCTCCAGGTCCAGGACCGGCTGGTCGAGCTCATCCGCCCACGCCGGCGCCCCGGCCCAACCCAGGGACACCATCAAGGCCAGGCATGCCAGCAGCCATGCAGGCTTCATCACCGTCATCTCCTTAGCCGGCTATGGTTGGAGTCTACGTGGAGGCCGCCTCATCTTATTGAGTTGGCACCTTCACGCTTAACACGTTGGCGCGGGCCTCGCGCACCAGCTTGATGCTCAGGCTGCCAAAGAGGAACTCCTCGGCCTTGCTCAGCTCGCGTTTGCCCAGCACCACCGTGTGATAGTTACCCTTGGCCAATTCCTCTAGAACAATGTCGGAAATGCTAGACTTATTGTCGGCCGTCATGCTCTTGACCTGGATGGCCTCGACCGGCACTCCCCCTTTCGTCAGAACCTCCCTGGCTGACTCAAGGGCGGCCTGGCCGCTGCTCATCTGGTCATCATGATAGGATTCAAGATTTGCTTCCTCGGCGGCGTTGGCGGGGTCCTGTTCCCTAAACACCCAAAGCAAGGTTACCTTGATACCCGGCAGGCCGCCCAGGACGTCGGCGAAATACTTGATCGCATATTGCGCCGAGCCGCTGTTGTCCACACATAACAAAAAATCGCCCCCGTAGGTGGTGGGCTGGTAAGCGGTCTGGGATTTCTTCAGATAGCCTGTCCTGGCGTCGGCGTAGGAGCCGGCCAGGAACCCGGCCAGATTGAATACCGCCAGAGCCAGGAAGTTGCCAACATAGGTTTCGGCCGTGGGCGCCTCCACGTCCACGTGCATCATTTCCAGGTGCGCGCCAGACAGCATGAATATGTGCGGGAGGTAGATAAGGGACACCAGGAGAGAGGTGGTCAAGCCCGTCTTGCGGCCGCCCCACAGCCCCGCCAGGATGATGGGAGCCAGGTAGAACTCACGATAAATGATATGCAGGGGCAGTTGATTAATAGAGGTGAAATAGTGCAGCGCCGTGACGGCGCCCACCAGCACGGCGAGCAGCGCAACTCTCCTGGGGGTCATGGGCTCACTCCTTTGGGAGTCGGTTTCTCCATGTCTGCGCCAGTTATTATCAAACAGTCTACTCCCCGCCGCTCCCCACGGTAAAGGCCTAGCCGCCCATCTGGCAGAAGCCGGGTGAATCCTCGATGTGTAGCAGGCAGATATCGTAGAACATTGAGCCGCACTCCAAAAATGCATCCACGATCTCGGGATCGAAATGGCTGCCGCGATCGGCCAAGATGGCCTTGATGGCCTCGGCATGGGACAGAGGCTCCTTGTAGGGCCGCTTGGATCTTATGACGTCGTATACATCGCAGATGGTGAATATCCTGGCCTCCAAGGGTATCTCCTGGCCCTTGAGGCCCAGTGGGTAGCCGCTGCCATCGTACTTCTCGTGGTGGCAAGAACAGATATTGTAGGCCAAGTGGTACAGGGAGCGCTTGAGCTTGAAGCGCCGCGATATCTCGCCCAGCACCTGGGCGCCCATCTCCACGTGACCTTGCATTATGTGGAACTCCTCCTCGCTCAGCTTGGAGGGTTTGTGGAGGATGCTATCGCTGATTCCCACCTTGCCGATGTCGTGCAAGGGAGCGGCGTTGTACAGGTCCTCCAGGAAGCGGTCATTGATGACCTTGCCATGAACAAGGTTCTCCCTCAGCTTCCTGGCCAGGGCCACGGTGAGGTGGTCCCCATTCTTCGGACAGCTATCCTGCGGCAACAAGAGAGTGCTCCGGTGTCCACAACGGCTTTCTGGCTCCATCAGTATATGAGACAAGGCTTCCTTCCTGGAAGGCCTG
>JACQYR010000288.1 GCA_016208115.1 Desulfarculus sp. | reverse complement strand
GGATGTGCAGGCCAACCTCAAGATCGCCATCGAGGGCTGCGGGGCCGTGGTGACCAGCGACCCCCTGCCCACGGTGAGGGCCGACGCCGGCCAGTTGGGCCAACTGTTGCAGAACCTGGTGGGCAACGCCCTCAAGTTCCGGGGCGCCGAATCGCCCCGGGTGCACGTATCGGCCAAGCGGGAAGGCGGGGAGTGGGTGTTTAGCGTGCGCGACAACGGCATCGGCATCGAGCCCCAATACCTGGAGCGCATCTTCGGCGTGTTTCAGCGTCTGCACACCCGCGCCGAGTATCCCGGCACGGGCATCGGCCTGGCCATCTGCCGCCGGATCGTGGAGCGGCACAAGGGGCGCATCTGGGTGGAGTCGCGGCCGGGTCAGGGCGCGGCCTTTTATTTCAGCATCCCGGCCGAGGAAGAGAGGCAAGCATGACCAGTGTCAAGGCCTTGCAGATATTGATGGTGGAGGACAACCCCGACGACGTGGACCTGACCAGGGAGGCCCTCAAGGACGCCAAGGTGGTGGTGGACATGGAGGTGGTGCGGGACGGCGTGGAGGCCATGGCTTTTCTGCGCAGGGAGGGGCCATACGCCCAGGCCCCGCGGCCGGACCTGATACTTCTGGACCTGAACATGCCCCGCAAGGACGGGCGCGAGGTGCTGGCCGAAATCAAGGCCGACTCCAGTCTGCGGCGCATACCGGTGGTGGTCCTGACCACCTCCCAGGCCGAGGAGGACATCGTCAGGGCCTACGACCTGCACGTCAACTGTTACATCACCAAGCCGGTGGATTTCGAGCAGTTCATCAAGGTGGTCAAGGCCATCGAGGGCTTCTGGTTTTCGGTGGTGACCTTGCCTAGGGAGTGAGAGACATGCACGGAGCGCCCCTTCGTGTATTGGTGCTGGAAGACAACCCCGACGACTTCCAACTGCTGTTGGACGTCCTGGGGGGTAATGGGTCTAGTGGCCTGGAGATCAGCCATTGCTCGCGGCTTAGCCAAGCCCTGGAGCTTTTGGATGGCGGCGGTTTCGACGTGGTCCTGTCGGACCTGGGGCTGCCGGACAGCCAGGGCCTCGCCACCATCACCCGGCTGGTGGAACGCTTCCCCGCCCTGCCCCTGGTGGTGCTCACCGGCCTGGACGACGAAATGGTGGGCGTGGAGGCGGTGCGGGAAGGGGCCCAGGACTATCTGGTCAAGGGGGATATGGGCCCCGAGCTGTTGCTGCGCACCCTGCGCCACGCCATCGAGCGCAAGAAGACCCAGGAGGAGCTGCGCCAGGCCCGCAAGGAACTGGAGATCAGGGTCCAAGAGCGCACGGCGGAGCTGATTCGGGCCAACCTCCAGTTGCAGGAGGAGATAGCCGAGCGCGTCAGGACCGAGGCCGAGCGCTTGCGGCTGTTCACGGCCATCGAGCAGGCCTCCGAGGCGGTGGCCATCCTGGACGCCAAGGCCGTCATCGAGTACGTCAACCCGGCCTTCGAGCGCATCACCGGCTATTCCCAGGCCGAAACCCTGGGCCGGCCGGCCTTCGCGATATACATGCCCCAGGCCGAGGTCGAATTCAGGCGCATAGTGCAACATGTCTCGGCGGGCCAGCCCTGGAGCGCCCGCCACACCACCCAGACCAAGGACGGACGCACCCTGGATGTGCTGCGCAATGTCTCGCCGGTGCGGGACGAAAAGGGCGCCATCGTCAACTTCGTGGTCTTGAGCACCGACGTGACCGCCATGGTCAGCCTGGAGCGCCAACTGGTGCAGGCCCAGAAGCTGGAGGCCATCGGCACCCTGGCCGGCGGCATCGCCCACGACTTCAACAACATCCTCACGGCCATCATCGGTTACACCGAGCTGGCCCTGGCCAGCGCCCACCTGCTGGACGAGGACCGGCAGTACCTGGAGCAGGTGCTGGCCGCCGGCGGCCGCGCCCGCGACACGGTCAGCCAGATCCTGGCCTTCAGCCGTCAGGGCGCGGCCGAGCACAAGGTCATCCAGATCGCTCCCATCGTCAAGGAGGCGCTGAAGCTTCTGCGCGCCTCCATACCCACCACCATCGAACTCAGGCAATACATCGCCCGCGACCCCGGCAGAATCATGGGCGACCCCACCCATGTCCATCAGGTGCTGATGAACCTTTGCACCAACGCCAGCCACGCCATGGGGCAGGCGGGCGGGGTGCTGGAGGTGACCCTGCAGGAGCAGACCATGGACGCCCAGGCGGCGGTGGCCCTGGGCAACCTTAAGGCGGGTGGCTACCTCTGCCTGAGCGTGAGCGACACCGGCCAGGGCATGGCCCCGGAGGTGCAGCAGCGCATCTTCGAGCCATTCTTCACCACCAAGGGCGTGGGCCAGGGTACCGGCCTGGGGCTGTCGGTGGTGCACGGCATCATCAAGAACCATGGGGGGGCCATCAGCGTGCAGAGCCAGCCGGGCCAGGGCACCACCTTCAGGGTTTTCCTGCCCCGGGTGGAGGCCGAGGAGGAGCGCCCAGCCCCGGAGCCGGCCCCCGTGCCCCGGGGCACGGGCACCGTCCTGCTGGTGGACGACGATGCGGCCCTGGCCGACCTGGGCAGGATCATGATGGAGCGCCTGGGCTACACCGTGCAGGCCTTCACCAGCAGCCCGGAGGCCTTGGCGGCCTTCCGCTTCCAGCCCCAGGTCTTTGATCTGGTGGTCAGCGACAACATCATGCCCCAGATGACCGGCACGCAGTTGATCGGAGAGATCAAGGCCATCAGGCCCGACCTGCCCGTGGCCCTGTGCACGGGCAACAACGAATACATTCCACGCGAGAGCCTACATTCCCTGGGGATTTCCCGGCTGATAATGAAGCCGCTCTCCTACCGCGTCCTGGCCGAGCACCTGAGCGACCTGCTGGGCCAGGGACGGGCCAGCGGGGCCGGCGCCGGCGGCACACCGGTCATCGCTGAGGTGGACCCTGGCGGCGCCGGCGACCCGGGCGCGGCGGTGTCCTTGCTCAAGGAACTGACCCTGCTCCTGAACAGTGACATGGCCGAGGCCCTGGCCAGTCTGGACAGGCTGGGGGGCCTGTTGGCGGCCACGCGCCATGCCCCGGCCTTCCGCCGGGTGGACAAACTGGTCAGGGCATTCGACCTGGAGGCCGCGCGCCAGGCCATCGCGGATTTGATCCTGGGGCTTGAGGGGCCGGGAAGTGACGGACCGGAGGCGCGGGCATGAGCAGGCGGGGCTTGAGTTCGGTGCTGGTGGTTGACGACGATCCCGTCAATATCCATCTGCTGCTGGAGACCCTGAAGGAGCGGTACAAGGTCATCGCCGCCACCAACGGGGCCAGGGCCCTGGCCATGGCCCAGGGCGAGCAGCCCCCGGACCTCATCCTACTGGACGTGAACATGCCGGGCATGAGCGGCTACGAGGTCTGCCGGCGGCTCAAGGAAGACGATAAAACAAGCAACATCCCGGTGGTTTTCGTCACGGCCCTGGACTCCCGCCATGGCGAGGCCGCCGGCCTGGCCCTGGGGGCGGTGGACTATATCACCAAGCCCTTCGTGCCGGCCCTGGTGTTGGCCCGGGTGCACAACCACTTGGAGCTCAAGCGTCACCGCGATCATCTGGAAGAGATGGTGCGCCAGCGCACGGCCGAGCTGCAGGAAACCCGCGACGTCATCATCCTGAGCCTGGCCTCCCTGGCCGAGACCCGCGACAACGAAACCGGCAACCACATCGCCCGCACCCAGCATTACGTGCGCCTGCTGGCCGAGGCCCTGGCCCATGAGCCCCGCCATGCTGGCCAACTCACCCCCCAGGCCGTGGACCTGTTGCAGAAGTCGGCCCCTCTGCACGATATCGGCAAGGTGGGGGTCCCCGACGTGATCCTGCTCAAGCCGGGCCGGCTCACGCACGAGGAATTCGAGGAGATGAAAAAGCACGCCGAGTACGGACGCGACGCCATCAAGAAGGCCGCGGACCGCCTGGGGCCCAATTCCTTCCTGGCCCTGGCCCAGGAGATCGCCCACACCCACCATGAGCGCTGGGACGGCGGCGGCTATCCCCGCGGCCTGGCCGGCGAGGACATCCCCCTCTCGGGCAGGATGATGGCCCTGGCCGATGTCTTCGATGCCTTGGTGAGCCGCCGGGTCTACAAACCACCCTTCCCCTTTCCCCAGGCCGTGGACGTCATCGCCCAGGGGCGGGGCACCTTTTTCGACCCCCAGGTGGCGGACGCCTTTGCCCAGTTCAAGGAGGAGTTCCGCCGGGTGGGCTTGCTCCACGCCGACCATGACGAGGAGCGCGCGGCACTGGAGCAGACAAAATAATTTCCGCAAAGCTATAATAAAAAATAGCCGGGCGGCGGCCAGCGGCCGGCGGCGCCGAGGCGCCTTAACTTATTGATGGGCGGCTTATACCGAGGCAAGGCCATGTCAGATTTGACCATCCTGTACATAGAGGACGAACGGCCCTTGTTCACCCTGGTGGAAAACCTCATGGCCAAGAGGGGCTACCCCGCCCGCCTGCTGTGGGCGGACAGCCTGGCCAGGGGGCTGGAGATACTTTCTGACTATGACGTCGGCCTGGTGCTTCTGGACCTGTATCTGCCCGACAGCCAAGGCCTGGAAACGGTTAAGAAAATCCGTTCGGCGGCGCCGCAAACCCCCATCGTGGTCCTGACCGGGCAGGGCGACGACGACCTGGCCGACATGATCCTGGAGTCGGGCGCCCAGGAATACCTGGAAAAAGATGAACTGCGGCCCAGGGTGCTCTTTCGGGCCATCCGCTACGCCAGCGAGCGCAAGAAGATGGAGGACCGCCTGCGCCAGGCCAAGACCGGCCTGGAGGAAAAGGTGGAGGAGAGGACCCGGGAGCTGTACAACGCCATACGCAACCTCAACGAGGAGGTGACCGAACGCCGCCTGGCCGAGGAGGCCCTGCGCGAGAGCGAGGCCCATTACCGCCTGCTGGCCGAGAACATCACCGACGTGATATGGACCGCCGATTTGGGGCTGCGCTTCAAATACCTGAGCCCCTCGGTGAAGCTGCTCTTGGGCTATCAGGTGCAGGAATTGATGGCCATGCGCCGGCGGGACGTCTTCGCTCCCGACTCCCTGGAACTGACCTCGCGGGCCATCGAGACCGCGCTGGTCCAAGAACGCGCCGGCCAAGGTGATTCAGCAAGCGCCTTGAACCTGGAGCTTGAGCTGAAGCGCCGGGATGGCTCCACGGTGTGGACCGACACCCGGTTCAGCTTTCTGCGCGAGCAGGCCGGGGTACCCAGGGGGCTGTTGGCGGTGACCCGGGACATCACCGAGGCCCGGGCCATCCGCATCGCCATGCAGAGGAACTATGACAGGCAAAACGCCATCAATTACCTGCTCAACCTGACCCTGGAAGAGATGACCCTGGAGGATCTGCTGGCCAAGACCCTCAACATCCTGTTGGGCATCCCTTGGCTGACCTCCGAGTCCCAAGGAGCCATCTTCCTCGTCGAGTCAGACCCCGATTACCTGGTGATGAAGGTGCACAGCGTCCTGTCAGATAGCAAATGCCGGCTATGCTCCAGGATACCGGTGGGCAAGTGCGTCTGCGGACAGGCCGCGACCGGGGCCAAGACCATCTTCGTGGACCGGGTGGACCATCAGCACGAGTTCAGCTATCCGGGCATGGAAGGCCATGGCCACTACTGCGTGCCCATGCTCATGGGCGGCCAGACCATGGGCGTCATCAACCTGTGCCTGCGCGAGGGCTATGTCCCCCAGGAGGGGGAGGAGGAGTTCCTCACGGCCTATGCCAACGCCCTGGCCATGGCCATCGCCCATCTATGACATGTATGAGAAGGTGCTGTTCCTCAACGAGGCCTTCGAAAAGACCTTTGGCTGGACCATGGAGGAGCTGAGGAACAAGAAGATAACCTTTGTGCCGCCAGAGTCTTTGCAGGAAACCATAGATAACGTTAACCGGATGCTCAGCGGCGAAGGGGTCGTGGCTTTCGAGACCAAGCGCCTGACCAAGGACGGCCGCAAGCTGGATGTGCTCATCAACACCGCCACCTTCATGGAGGGGGCACGGCAGGCCGGCAACATAGTGGTCTTCCGCGATATCACCGAGATAAAAAAGGTGGAAAGCGCCCTGCGCGAGAGCGAGGTGCGCTACCGCAACTTGGTGGAGACCATCTCCGAGGGCCTGCTGGAAGTGAACAGGGACAACCAGATAACCTTCTGCAACAAGTTCTTCGCCGATACGTTGGGCTATGAAAAATCGGCGCTGCTGGGCGTGAACACCTTGGAGCTGCTGGATGAAAGAAACCAGGCCATCCTGCGCGCCCAATGGGACAAGCGCCAGCAAGGCAAGTCCAGCCGCTACGAGCTGGGATGGACCAAGGCCGACGGCGGCACCCTGCACTGCTTGGTTTCCGCCACCCCTCTGCGCGACAGCCAGGGCAATTTTCAGGGCTCGCTGTGCCTGGTCACCGACATCACCGAGCGCAAACTCCTGGAGAGCCAGCTCTTGCAGGCCCAGAAGCTGGAGTCCATCGGCCAACTGGCGGCGGGCATCGCCCACGAGATCAACACCCCCACGCAGTATGTCTCCGACAATACGCGCTTTTTGCGCGATGCTTTCTACGATCTAACGCGGGTCTTGGTAAGCCACCTCAAGTTGGCCAAGCTGGCCGCCGGCCAAGAACCTCCCGCCGGCCCGGCCCTGTCCCAGGCCCTGGAGGAGGCCCAGGCCCAATACCAGGAGATTGACGGCGACTATTTACTGGAAGAGGTGCCCAATGCCATCGAGCAGACCCTGGAGGGGCTGAGCCGCATCTCCACCATCGTGCGCTCCATGAAGGAGTTCGCCCATCCCGGCCCGGACACCAAGACCCCCACCGACATCAACCGGGCCATCGAGAACACCATAACCGTGGCCAAGAACGAATGGAAGTACGTGGCCGAGGTGGTCACCGACCTGGCCCCGGACCTGCCGCCGGTGCCCTGCGTGCCCGGCGAGTTGAACCAGGTGTTCCTGAACATCATCGTCAACGCCGCCCACGCCATCGGCGAGGTGTACCAGGAGGGGCAGGACCAGAAGGGCCAGATTAATATCAGCACCCGCCTGCTGGGCTCGGAGGTGGAGATACGCTTCTCCGACACCGGCCCGGGTATCCCGGCGGCCATCAAGAACCGCGTCTTTGATCCCTTCTTCACCACCAAGCCCCCGGGCAAGGGCACCGGCCAGGGGTTGGCCATCGCCTACCGGGTGATCGAGGACAAGCACGGTGGCAAGCTGTCCCTGGAGAGCGCCGAAGGCCAGGGTGCCACCTTCATCATCCGCCTGCCCCTTCAAGAATCCAGCGTAAGGGACAAGCCCCAATGACCCGCATCCTTTTTGTGGACGACGAGCCCAACGTCCTCGACGGCCTGCGGCGCATGCTCAGGGACATGCGCCACAAGTGGGACATGTCCTTCGCGGCCAGCGGGGTCGAGGCCCTACAAATCCTGGCCAAGGAGCGCTACGACATCATCGTCAGCGACATGCGCATGCCGGTGATTGACGGGGCCATGCTCCTGGCCCAGGTGCGCAAGCTCTATCCGCACATGGCTCGCATCATCCTCTCCGGCCACTCGGAGAGGAAGGCCATCATGCAGTCGGTGCGCCTGGCCCACCAATACCTGGCCAAGCCCTGCGACCCCGACAAGCTCAAAAGGGTGCTCCAGCAGACCGCGGCCATGCGCGCGCTGCTTTCCCGCGACAACCTCATAGGCATGGTGGCCCAGATCGAGTCCCTGCCGCCCCTGCCCCATACCTACTCCCGCCTGCTGGAGGCCCTGGATTCCGAGGATTCCAGCCTGGAGACCATCGGCGAGCTGATCTCCCAGGACATGGGCATGACCACCACGGTGCTCAAGCTAGTCAACAGCGCCTTTTTCGGACTGCCGCACCAGGTGGCCAGCCCGGCCCAGGCGGTGGGGCTCTTGGGCCTGGACGTCATCAAGGGCCTGGTGCTGTCCCAGGGCCTTTTCGAGGCCTTCGACACCATGCGCGTGCCGGGCATGTCCTTCCAGGAGCTGTGGCGGCACTGCCTGGCCGTGGGGGGCTACGCCCGGCGCATCGTGCAGGTGGAAGCGGGGGGCAAGCCCCTGGCCGACGGCGCCTTCATCGCCGGCATCCTGCACGACGTGGGCAAGCTGGTGCTGGCCACGGTGGCGCCCCAGGAATACGCCCAGGTGATCCAGACGGTGCGCGAGCAGGGACGGCCGGTGTCGGTGGTGGAGCGCGAGGTGCTGGGCGCCACCCACGGCGAGGCCGGGGCCTATCTCATGGGCCTGTGGGGGCTGCACGAGGGGGTGGTGGGGGCCATCGCCACCCACAACCACCCCGAGTACGCCGGGGCCCTGGGCGGCACCAGCGGCCGGCTGCTTTTGGCGGCGGTGCACGCGGCCAATGTCTTTGAGCGCGAGATACACGTCATCAACCCGCAGTACGCCCTGCCCAAGCTGGACCGCGGTTTTCTGGCCGAGGCCAACCTGGCCGGCAAGGCCAGCGCCTGGCGTCGGGCCTGTCAGGAAATATCAACCCCCGAGGGGGCCCATGGAACAGACTAAACTCGCCGAGAAGATACTGTTTGTTGACGACGACCCCAACATCCTGGCCTCCTTCCTGCGCCAACTGCGCCGCAACTTCGCGGTGGACACGGCCCTGGGGGGCGCCGTGGGTTTGGAGATGGTTGCCAACCAGGGCCCCTACGCCGTGGTGGTCTCGGACTTCAAGATGCCGGGCATGGACGGCGTGCAGTTGCTCAATCACCTGCGGGAACAGGCGCCCGACACCGTGCGCATTTTGCTCACCGGCTACGCCGATGTGGATACCTCCATCCGGGCGGTCAACGAAGGCAACATCTTTCGTCTGCTGACCAAGCCCATAGACACCGAGGGCCTGGTGCGTGCCTTGGTTGCCGGCGTCAAACAGTACCGGCTAATCAATGCCGAACGCGAGCTCTTGCAGAAAACCCTGGCCGGCACGATCAGGGTGCTTACGGAGCTGCTTTCCCTGCTCAACCCCGAGGCCCTGGGGCGTTCCTGCCGCATCCGCGAGTTGGTGGCGGGTATCGCGCGCCGCATGGGGCTTCCCCTGGAGTGGACCCTGGATTCAGCGGCCATGCTATGTCAACTGGGCATGGTGATGATGCCGCCCGAGGCCCTGCAAAGGATTCTTTCCGGCCAAGAATTGAAGGGCGAGGACCTTCAACTATATGACATGCATCCCATGATCGCCGCCGACCTGGTGAGGCATATCCCCCGCCTCGAGGAGGTGGCGCGCATAATCACTTTTCAAGATAGGCACTACGATGGCTCCGGGCCTCCCCCGGCGGCCACCGAGTCTGGTGAGGACATCCCCCTGGAGTCGCGCATCCTCAAGGTGGCCCTGGACTATGATCTCCTGTTTTCCCAGACCGGCAACCCCCAGGAGGTCTTGCAAAGTATGCGCGGCCGCAAGGGCTGGTACGACCGCAAGGCCTTGCAGGCCTTGGGCGAGCACCTGGCCCAGAGCAAGATGGGCAATGTGCGCCTGGTTAACATCAAGGACCTTACCGAAAGCATGGTGCTGGCCGAGGACGTGCTGGCCGAGGATGGCCGTGTGTTGGTACCCCGCGGGTACCAGGTCACCCGCTTGCTGGTAGCGCACCTGCTCAACTTCCAGAAGAGTTTGGGCGTGGTGGAGCCGTTAAAGGTGGAGACCCAGGCCGATGAAGGGGAGCAGACAACACAGGATTCGGCAGAGCCGCGGCCATGAGCGAAAAAATCCTTCTGGTTGACGACGACCCCAACCTGCTCCTGGCCATGCAGCGGGTGCTGGGCGCCAAGTATGACCTGGCCGTGGCCCCCGGCGGCGAGCAGGCCCTGGAGCGCCTGGCCCGGGACGCGCCCTACGCCGTGCTCATCACCGACCTGCGCATGCCAGGCATGGACGGCATTACCCTGCTGGAGCAGGCCCAGCGGGTCTCGCCCGACACGGTGCGCATCGTGCTCACGGGCTACGGCGACCTGGACCAGGTGATACAGGCCATCAACGAGGGCTACATCTTTCGCTTTTTGACCAAGCCCGCCACGCCTCAGCAACTGGTGAAGACCATCCAGGCGGCCCTGGAGCAGCACCATCGGGTGCTGGCCGCCCGCGAGACCCACAGCCTGAAAAGACTGAAACAGGCCCTGGAAAACGTGGTGCTGGGCTTCACCCGCCTGGTGGAGGCCCGCGACCCCTACACCGCCGGCCACCAGGAGCGGGTCTGCCAATTGGCCGTGGCCCTGTCCCTGGGGCTGGGACTATCCGAAGACCAGGTGGCCTGCGTGCGCCTGGCCGCCCTGATCCACGACCTGGGCAAGGTCTACGTGCCCTCGGAGTTCCTCAACCGCCCCGGACGGCTCAGCGAGGCCGAGATGGGCATCATCCGCACCCACCCCCAGGTGGGTTGCGAGATCATGCGCCCCCTGGATTTCCAGTGGCCCATGAGCCAGATAGTGCTGCAACACCACGAGCGCCTGGACGGCTCGGGCTATCCCCAGGGGCTCAAGGGCGAGGATATCCTGCTGGAGGCGCGCGTCATCGCCGTGGCCGACGTGGTGGAGGCCATGTCCTCCCACCGGCCCTACCGGCCCAGCCGGGGGTTGCAGGGGGCCTTGCGGGAGATCGGCGACCAGCGGGGCTGCCTGTACGACCCCGTGGTGGTGGATGTCTGCCTGGAGCTGTTCCAGGGCCAGGGCTGGCGCTTCGAGCGCCAGGACCAATGGCGGGAGCAGTAGGGACCGCCCCGGCCCGGGGCCGCCGGCCCGCCGCGTGGGGCTGAGCCAGGGGAGGGCCGCCAGCCCTTTGGAGCGTGGGAACATGGACCACCCGGCCAGGATACTCTTCGTGGACGACGAGCCGGCGGTGCTGGTCTCCCTGGGGCGCCTGCTGCGGGGCAAGTTCGATCTGCGGGTGGCCGCCTCGGGGCGGGAAGCATTGGGTATGCTGGAGCGGGAGGGACCCTTCGCGGTGGTGGTCAGCGACCTGCGCATGCCCCTCATGGACGGGGTGGCCTTGCTGGAGCGCCTGGGCCAGGCGGCGCCCGACACCGTGCGCATCATGCTCACCGGCTGCGCCGACCTGGAGATGGCCCTGCGCGCGGTCAACCAGGGCCATGTCTTCCAGATACTCAGCAAGCCCTGCCCGGCCGACGTGCTGGAGCGGGCGCTCTACCAGGGCCTCAGGCAGTACCAGCGCCTGCTGGCCGAGCGCCGGGGACAGGCCCCGCCCAAGGCCCACCTGGGCCTGGAAGGCCTGGCCCTGGCCCTGGCGGGGCTGGTGGAGGCCAAGGACCCCCAGGCCCGGGGGCACCAAGGCCGGGTGGCCCATTTGGCCGCCGCCCTGGCCCAGGAGCTGGGCTTAACCGGGGAGCGGGTGGAGCAGGTGGAGTTGGCCGCCGCCATCCACGACCTGGGCAAGGTCTTGGTGCCCCCCGAGGTGCTGGCCAAGCCGGGGCCGCTCGGCCCGGCCGAACTGGCCATGGTCAGGCCGCACGCCCAGTTGGGCCAGGACCTCCTGGGCGGCATCGCCTTTCCCTTCTCCCTGGCCCAGATCGTGGGGCAGCACCACGAGCGCCTGGACGGCTCGGGGTATCCGCGGGGGATCGTGGGCGAGGACATCCTGCTGGAGGCGCGTATCATCGCCGTGGCCGACGTGGTGGAGGCCATGGTTTCCCCCCGCGCCCACCGGCCCGGTCTGGGCCTGGCGGCGGCCCTG
Organism: Desulfarculus sp.; assembly: GCA_016208115.1. Taxonomy (GTDB): domain Bacteria; phylum Desulfobacterota; class Desulfarculia; order Desulfarculales; family Desulfarculaceae; genus JACRDC01. Next base: position 2,037 of record JACQYR010000288.1, on the reverse strand, counting down.
CAAGAGATAGAGGGCGGCCAGGGCCGCCTCTACGACCCCCGGGTGGCCGAGGCCTGCCTGGGGCTTTTTCGGGAGCGGGGCTGGCGCTTCGAGGCCAATTTCGAGGCAACCATCTAGGGCTGATGTTATACGGGCGGGGGCCGAGTGCCTCGGCGCCCATTACGGGTCGGGGGACGCTCTCCCCTGACGGGCCTCATCGGCTCCCGTACAGGCCTTGTTGAACATACAACCCAGCAGACCGCGTTTGCTTGGGGAGCCGGGGGTTAAAAGGGCAGCTTGTCGGCGGGGCGGCGCTCGGGCACGTATAGGTGCTCCACCTCGCCTTGGTTCCAGGCCGGGCTGACATAGAGGTTGCAGTAGCAACTGCCGAACTCGGCCACATCCGGGGCGCGGTACAGGCAGGGGCAGATGATGTCCTGGTCCTTTTCGCGGTCGCCGGAGGCCAGGCGGCAGGGGCAGCACATGTAGCCGTAGCGCTCCTTGTTGATAAGAAGCGCCTCCAAGAGCTCCATGGTATGGCCCAGGTCGCTGTTGAAGAAATAGCCCTTGGCCCCCTGGGTCTCCTTGAGCATCGCGTACAGTTCTTGCGCGGTCATAGCCCCAAAAGCTCCCTTATCTCCTTCTCCTTGAAGCCCACGATCACCTTGTCGCCGATGACCAGGGTGGGGAAGGACAGGCTGGGGTTGTACTTGCGCACCTCGGCGATGACTTGGTCCTTCTGGTCCAGGGGGCACTGGTCCACTTCCACGCAGTCGTAGTGGACCTGGTTTTCGTCCAGGAACTTGCGGGTGTTCTTGCAGTGGCTGCAGGTGCTCAGGGCGAACAGCTTAATGGGGGGCATGGAGGCGGCTTCCTTTCTTGGACGGCGCGAGTGTGGTTGGGGAGAGGTGCCTGGGGCACGAGCCAGGTTGCCAAGGCCCCCCGGGCCGGGCGACGCGGGGGCCATGGCCCGCCGGGGCCTGCTATCGCACATTGTTTTATATTAACCAATGCCCCCGCGGCTTACAACCAGGCTCGCTTGCCGGCCGCCGGGGGCTGTGTTAATCCTATAAGCAGTGGGGGGACAGGCCGTGTCCTTCGCCGCCCAAGTCAAACCGGAGGCAGGAAATGCTGCGTCAACCCGCCGTGGCCGGGCAGTTTTACCCCGGCAACGCCGCCCAACTCAAGGCCATGGTCCAGGGCTTTCTGGACCCCCAGGCCGTCCCCCAGCCGGCGCTTTTGGCCATCAGTCCCCACGCCGGCTACATCTACTCCGGGGGCACCGCCGGCAAGGTGCTCTCCCAGGTGCGGGTGCCCCGGCGGGTGGTGGTGGTGGGGCCCAATCACCGGGGCGCCGGGCACGGCGCGGCGGTGATGAGCCGGGGCCAGTGGCAGACCCCGCTGGGCACCGTGGACCTGGACGCCGACCTGGGCGCCCAGGTCCTGGGCCGGTGCAGCCTCCTGGCCGAGGACGCCGCCGCCCATATGTTCGAGCACTCGCTCGAGGTGCAGGTGCCCTTCCTGCAAATGCTGCAACCAGATCTAACCCTACTGCCAATATGTCTGTCTTTTCTAACTTTTAGCGAGTGCCGCCAGATCGGTAACTCCCTGGCCCAGGCCATCCGGGCCGTGGACGAGCCGGTCTTGATGGTGGCCAGCACCGACATGACCCACTACGAGAGCGCTTCCGCCGCCCAGAAGAAGGACTCCCAGGCCCTGGAGCGCATCCTGTCCCTGGACCCCCAGGGGCTCTTTGACACGGTGCGCGGCCGGGGCATCACCATGTGCGGGGTGGTGCCCACCGCGGTCTGCCTGGTGGCGGCCCTGGCCCTGGGCGCCACGGGCGTCCGCCTGGTGGAATACACCCACAGCGGCATGGTCACCGGCGACCACCAGCAGGTGGTGGGCTACGCCGGGCTGATCGTCAGCTAAGCGCAACGTGGCCTGGCCAGGCACGGGGCCAGGGTGTACCTTTGCCCCAAGAGGGCAGGGGATTGCCCCCCAGGACCAAACCCCAACCAGGCGGCAGAGTTAAGTAATTTGAGCTTAGACAACGAC
>JACQYR010000052.1 GCA_016208115.1 Desulfarculus sp. | reverse complement strand
CCGCGTTTTTGCCCGGCCGATAAGCGATCAAAGCCATGGACGGCTTTGATCGCATCCTGCATTAGGCCGCCCGCGCCGGCACCGGGGCCAGGCAGGTCTGGGGCAGTTCCAGGCCGGCGGCGCCCTGGCCGAAGAAGGTGCGCAGCCACACCTCGAAGCAAAGCAGCGACCAGATGCGCAGGCGGTGATTGACGCCCTGGCGGCAGTGTTCCTCCAGGGTGCGCTCTATCTCGGAGCGGGCGATCAGGTCATGGCACATGGCCCGGGGATGCAACAGGATGCCGCGCACCAGTTGCAGGTTGGCGCCCCGGTACCAGGACTCGTCGGGCGAACTGAAACCCTGCTTCCTGCGGTTTCTTATCTCGGCGGGCACGAACTTCTCCATGCCCAGGCGCAGCACGTTTTTGCCGTCGTTGTGGGCGGCGAAGTAGCTGTCCATCTTGCGGGTCAGGTTCTCGTCCTGGCGCTTCCACTGCTCGATGTTGGATAGCTTGTGGCGCACCGGCACCCGCATGGCGAAATCCACCAGGTCGTTATCCAAAAAGGGCAGGCGCTCCTCCAGGCCGTGGGCCATGGAGAGCTTGTCGCCGATGACCAACAGCCCGCTCAGAAAGGTCTTGCACTCGAAGTACAGCGAGTTGGCGATGTGGTCCTCGGGGGTCTCGAAGCGTAGCCCGCTGTGCTGGCGAAAGACCGTGGTCAGCACCTCCTGCAGATTGGCCTGGCCCATGCGCGCCCGGGCCTGGGCGGTGAAGAAGCGCGTCTGCATCTCCTCGGGCACGATGCGCTGCCAGTAGGCGAAGTAGTCGTCCAAGAACTCCTGGCGGTTCAGGGCGCGGCTGGCGCGGTAGTAGCGCCAGGGGTAGCCGCCGAAGAGTTCGTCGCCGCCGGTGCCGCCCAGGCAGACCTTGACGAACTTGCTGGCCAGGCGGGCGATGTAGAAGTTGGCGTAGCTCATGCCCAGGCGCAGGTCCTCCAGGTGGTTGACCACCTGGGGCAGTGCCCATTTCAGGTCGCCGGCGCCGATGACCTGCTCGTAGTGTTCGGTGTGGAAGGTATCGGCCATCATCTCGGCCGAGAGGCGTTCATCAAAGCCGGCCTCGGCCCCGCCCACGCCATCCAGGTGCCAGCCGCAGGTGAAGGTGGGCATGCGCGGCAGGTCGCGGGAGGCTATGGCCACGATGGAGCCCGAGTCCATGCCGCCGCTCAAGTAGGCCCCCACCGGCACGTCGGACAAGAGCTGGCGGCGCACGGCCTGGATCATCAGGCGCTGGGTCTCGGCGGTGGCGTCGGCCAGGGTCATGGTCTCGTCGGGGTGATGGAAGTCGTAGTCCCAGTAGCAGTGCACCCCGCTGATGCCCCGCCGGGCGTCCAGGCTCATTATGCAGGCCGGCGGCACCTGCCGGACGTTTTCGAACAGCGTGTGGGGCTGAAAGAGGTTCTGGAAGGTGAAGTACTCGCGCAGGGCCTCGTGGTTGAGCTGGGGCGCCAGCGCGCCGTGGGCCAGAATAGCCTTGATCTCCGAGGCGAACAGCCACAGCCCCCCCAGGTTGGCGTAGTACAGGGGCTTGGTGCCGAAGCGGTCGCGCACCAGGTAGAGCCGGCGGCTGCCGGCCTCCCACATGGCAAAGGCGAAATGGCCGTTGAGCCGGGGCACCAGGTCGGCGCCCCACTCTTCCCAGCCGTGCACCAGCACCTCGGTGTCGCACTGGGAGGCGAAGACGTGGCCGCGCGCCTGCAACAGCGCCCGCAGCTCGGGGTAGTTGTAGATGGTGCCGTTGAAGCTGACCACCACCTGGCCGTCCTCGGAGCACATGGGCTGGTGCCCGGCCGGGCTGGGATCAATGATGGCCAGGCGACGGTGGGCCAGGCCCAGGTTGCCGTCCAGAAAGTAGCCCTCGTCGTCGGGTCCACGGTGGGCCAGGGCGCTGGCCATGCGCCGGAGCAGGGGCTGGGACACGGCCTCCCGCTGGGCCAGGTCCAGGACTCCCGCGATGCCGCACATCAGAAGTACCTCTCGGGGTGGCGCAAATAGGCCACGACCCTTGCCTGGTCATCGGGGTTGATGCCGGCGAAGAGCGGCAGGGTGATGCTCAGCCGGTCGGCCACAAGGCTGCTGGGGAAATCGGTGGGCTTCAGCCCGTACTTGCCGGCGTAGTAGCCCAGGGTGTGCACGGCGTGGGTGCCCTGACGCACGGTTATGCCGTCCCGCTCCATGGCCGCCATCAGGCGGTTGCGCTGGCGGTTCAGCTCCGCCAGGTTGTCCAGGCCGGGCGTTTGGCCCCCCTGGCCGCGATACAGGGCCACGTAGGACTGGTAGGCGTGGCCATGGCCGGGAGGCACATGCGGCGGCGCCACGGCGCGCGCGTCGGCCAGCATTTGGTCGTAGGCCGCGGCCCCGGCCCGGCGGCCGGCCAGGATGTCCTCCAGGCGCTCCATCTGGGCCACGCCCAGGGCGCCCTGCAAATCGGTGAGGCGGTAGTTGAAGCCCAGCAGGTTGAAGGCCGGCAGGAGCGAGCCTCCCTGCTGGTGGTGGCGCTCCAGGTCCGTGGCCTCGGCCCCGTGGTTGCGCAGCTTGCCGATGAGATCGGCCAGGGCCGGGTCATCGGTGGTTATCATGCCGCCCTCGCCGGTGGTGATGGCCTTGCGGGGGTGCAGGGAATAGACGCTGGCCACGCAGCCCGCCCCGGTGTGACGGCCCTGGATGGTGGCCCCCAGGGCGCAGGCCGCGTCCTCCAGCAGAAAGAGCCCCCGGCGGCTGGCCAACTCGGCCAGGGCCGGCAAATCGGCGGCCAGGCCAAACAGCGACACCGCCAGGAGGCCCCGGGTGCGCGGGGTGATGAGCGCCTCCACGGCGGCCACGTCAATATTGAAGTTGGCCAGGTCAATGTCGCAGAAGACCGGGCGCGCGCCGCAGTACTCCACGGCGTTGGCCGTGGCCACGTAGGTGAAGGAGGGTAGGATCACCTCGTCGCCGGGCCCGACCCCCAGGGCGTGCAGCACCAGGTGCAGGCCGGTGGTGCAACTGCTCACCGCCAGGGCGTGGCCAGAGCCCACGTAGGCGGCGAACATCTTCTCGAACATGGCCACGTAGGGACCCTGCACCACCCAGCCCGTCTCCAGGGGCTTGAGCAACAACTCGCGCTCCCGCGCCCCGAAGACCGGCCTGGTGATGGGGATGGGCTCAGGCTTGGCCGGCACGGCGAGCCTCCGGGGCCGGGGTGTACAGCTCGCCCACGTAGGGCTTGTCCAGGTAGGAGATCTTCCAGTGGTCGCAGTGGCGGCAGGTGGGGTCGCTCAGTTCCAGGGAGGCCTGGTGCTGGCGCCGTAGTTCCTGGTAGGCCGGACCCAGCCAGACCTCGGCCACCGTGGAGGTGTTTAGGTCGCCCAAGGCCGGGGCGCGGTACCAGTCGTGGTTGCACAGGGCCACGCCGCCATCAAAGTAGACCACCATGTCGCCAAAAAGCTTGTGGCAGGGCCGGCGCTCCATGAAGCGGGGCACCTCGGGGCAGTCCAGGCTGCCGGTGTGGCCGTCGCCGGAGTGCTCGTAGTAGATGCGGGTGCGGTCGGCGCGCTGTTGCCAGTAGGCGATGAAATGGCCGATGCTCTCCTGGTTGAGGCTGGTGCGCGTGGCCGAGACCTGCACCTCGGTGGCGTAGCCGCCCCGGCCCCGCAGGTCCAGGAAGCGGGCCAGGTTGGCCATGACGGTGACGAAGTCGCCGCCCTGGCGGATCTGGGCGTACTCCACGGGGCTGACCGTGTCCAGGCTGAAGGAGATGAAATCCAGGCCCAGGTCCAAGAGCCCCTGGGCAATCTCGGCGGTCAGCAGCATGCCGTTGGTCACCAGTTGGATGGGACCCAGGCCGCGCCCCTTGGCGTGGGCCAACAGCGGCAGCAACTCGGGGTGCAACAGGGGCTCGCCCCGGAAGAAGGGCACCAGGGTCACGGGCAGGTGCAGGGCCGCCTGGTCCACGATGCGCCGGAACAGGCTGGGGGCCATCAGGCCCTTGGCCTGGTCGGGCCTGAGCCGCGAGGGGCACATGGCGCAGCGGTAGTTGCAGGCGTTGGTCAGCTCCAGGGTAAGCCGAGGGGGAAATGGGGGCGTCAAAAGCATGACGAGGTGCCTTTCCGTGCCAAGGGCGCTGGAGCGGCGGCGTCAGAGCCCTGGGGCGGGCGCGTGCCTAAAAAGCCGCCGGACCGTGTATTTTTTGCCGCCAGGGGCTGCAAGGGCTGGACGGGGCGGCAATTTCTGCGTCCAGAGGCGGCCCTGGCCAGGCCTGGCCAAGGGCTTACGCCATAAAGCCAGGAATTATAATATGTTGCTAAGAGTGGTCTCTCGGGGCCTGGCTCTAACCAATATATCAAGCAAGTTGCGTGCCGGGCCGGGGGCCTCGGCTCCCGTGAGGGGTCGGTTGGCGCTGTCACCCAGGCCGGCGCTTGAGGCTACTGGTGAAGGCCGCGGGAGTAGGCGCCAGGCTGGCGGCTGGCCGGCGAGTTGGCCGGGGTGGCCGGCGACTACCTTATGGGTCCGCGTTCCTGGCCGGTGACCCGCAGGTATACCGCCTGGGCGTCCTGGCCCATGAAAAGGATGAGGGAATAGTTGTTGGGATAGACGAACATGGGGGCCAGGGGCTTGAAGTGCTGCTCCTGCCAGTGGAATTGGTGCTTCTCGAAAGGGTTGCCAAAGGCCTCCTTCTGGGCGAAGAAGGTGCGCGGCGTGGCCACCACCAAGTTGTGTCCCACCCTGAGGCACTGTTTCAGGATGGCCAGGCCGTCCTCCAGGTTGAAGTGCTCGATGATGTCCACTAGGAGCACCAAGTCGTATTGGTCCTGGATGCGGGGCAGGACTTGACGGGCGTCACCGATATGGATGGTGTTGTAAATCTGGCGCTGCAAGGGGGTGATGTAGCTTTCATGGGCCTCGATGCCGTCAATGCGCCGTTGCCAGTCGGCATAGTTATCTCGGCCGTCCCACAGCTCCAGGTACTCCCGAGCCAAAAAGCCGAACTTGCCGAAGCCCACGCCGATGTCCAGCAGGCTCTTGGGCTTGAGGGTCATAATCATGTTGAGAATTTCGTTGATCTGCATGGGGTGGCTGGTGGGCATGCTGGTCCTCGGCCGTGTGGGTTGTGCCTGGGCGGGGCGGGCGGCGCCAGCGGCCTGCCCCTGGCCAATGACCTGCAATATTTGTGCTATTATGGGTTAACCCGGGCCGCCTGGGGGGCCGGCCCAGGGTCGGGGTTTGATGGCCTTGTAATTGCATGGCATTTGCCGGTAACGCCAGGTGCCGCCTGTGGGCCTGGCCCAACCAAGCAGGCCGGAGGCTTTAGAGCATGAGCAGTGAACAGGCGATGACGGGCGTGGCGGTGGTCGGCGCGGGCTACTGGGGCAAGAACCTGGTGCGCAACTTCGCCCAACTGGGGGCCTTGGCCGCCGTGGTGGACAGCGACCCCGAGCGGCGCCAGGCCATGGCCCGGGAATATCCCCAGGCCAAGGTGCTGGAGGACCTGGACCAGGTGCTAGGCGACGAGACCATCCGCGCCGTGGCCATCTCCACCCCGGCCGAGAGCCACGCCGCCCTGGTGGCCCGCTGTCTCAACCGGAATAAGCACGTCTTCGTGGAAAAGCCCCTGTGCCTGGACGTGGCCGAGGGGCGGGAGCTGGTGCGCCGGGCCGAGAAAAAGGGCCTGGTGCTGATGGTGGGGCACCTCTTGCACTACCACCCGGCGGTGATCCGCCTCAAGGCCATGGTGGAGGACGGCCAACTGGGCAAGCTCCAGTACATCTACTCCAACCGCCTGAACCTGGGCAAGTTCCGCAACGAGGAGAACATCCTGTGGTCGTTCGCCCCCCACGACGTCTCGGTGATCCTGGCGCTCACCGGCGAGATGCCCGAGCAGGTCACCAGCTTCGGGGGTAACTACCTGCAATCGCGGGTGCAGGATGTCACCATGTCCACCCTGAGCTTTCCCTCCGGCGTCAAGGCCCATATTTTCGTCAACTGGCTGCACCCCTTCAAGGAGCAGAAGCTGGTGGTGGTGGGCACCGAGGGCATGGCCGTGTTCGATGACGTGGCGCCCAGCGATAAGCTCTTGGTCTATCCCCACCGCATCCACTGGAAGCACCACCAGCCCATACCCGAGAAGGTGGAGGCCCGGGTCATCCCCCTGGAGAAGGCCGAGCCGCTGAAGAACGAGTGCGCCCACTTTTTGGAGTGCGTGGCCGCTGGTTTAAGCCCCCGCACCGACGGCCGCGAGGGCTTGGCGGTGTTAAGCGTGCTGGACGCCTGCCAGCAGTCCCTGGAGATGGGCGGCGGCGTGGTGCGGCCGGGCTTGAGCGCGCTGAACGTGGTGCAGGAGCAGAGCTACAGCGTGCACCCCACGGCCATCGTGGACGAGGGCTGCTCCATCGGCCAGGGCACCCGCGTCTGGCACTTCTGCCACGTCATCAGGGGCAGCCGCATCGGCGACCACTGCAACCTGGGCCAGAACGTCATGGTGGGGCCGGATGTCTTCGTGGGCAACGGCGTCAAGATACAGAACAACGTCAGCGTGTACAAGGGCGTGACCCTGGAGGACAACGTCTTCTGCGGCCCCTCCATGGTCTTCACCAACGTCTACAACCCCCGCTCGGCCATCAGCCGCAAGGAGGAACTGCGGCACACCTTGGTCAAGGAGGGAGCCACCCTGGGGGCCAACTGCACCATCGTCTGCGGCAACACCATCGGCCGCCACGCCTTCGTGGGGGCCGGGGCGGTGGTCAACCGCGACGTGCCCGACTACGCCCTGGTGGTGGGCAACCCCGCCGTGCAGAAGGGCTGGATGTGCGCCTGCGGGGTGAGGCTGCGCTTCGAGCAGGGCCAGGCCAAGTGCGCCGCTTGCCAGCGCGGCTACCTGCTGGAGGACGGCCGCGCGCGCCCGGTGTAACGCTGGGCCATGACCGGGCAGGACAGTCTTTACGCCGATAAGAGCGGGCGGGGATAAACCCCGCCCGCCTTTATTCGTATTCCCCCTCTCCCCCATTCCCATGGGGGAGAGGGAAAAAGGTGCCTATCGCCCGCGGGTGTTTTTTAGTTGGCCCTAGCCCTGGCTTGGCTTGATGGGCTACATCAGGTGGGGTATGCGCGGCACGTAGAGGGAGGGGCGGTTGGCGGCCAGGTTGCGCATGACCCGCTCGCGGCCCAGCACGTAGGTGGGCTGGCCGCCGCGCTCGGGGCCGGGCTCCAAAAAGCCCTCGGCCAGCCAGGCGTCCACCTGCCTCGCGGCTGGCCGGGTCGGGGTCATCCTGCCTGATCTCGCCGTCGGGGCGGCCCTGCTCCAGGTAGCGCTCCACGTGGGCCATGAAGCCCACGGCCACCCAATCGCCCAGCACCCCGGCTTCAATGAGCTTGGCCGCCGGCGTGCTGGCCAAGAATTGCCGCCAGGCCTGATGGACCTCGGGGCTCAGTTCCAGTTCGATGCGCGGCATGGCTTCCTCCTGGTTGGCAATGCAGTAATACCAAATGCGCCCCCCGCCGTCCAGGGCGCCCCCCCGCCGTCCCTGGGCTGATATAATTGCCGGCATGGAAACAAGGCGGCTGGCATGAGCGACACACCCCCCGTGATCTGGATCTGCGGCTCCGGCGAGGCCCGCCGGCGGGTGGCGCCCCTGCTGGAGGCCCTGGACGGCCTGGGCTCCTGCCTGATTTTGGGCGACGGCTCCCAAGGCCAGGTACACCTGGACCTGGGGCCGCAGCCTGACCTGAGCCTAGCCCTGGAGTCCTGCCCGCCCGAGATGCGCCCCCGGCTGTGCCTGTGGCTGGGCGATGGCCAGGGGCCCCCGCCGGCCGGGCTGACCAGCCTGCCCTGCCCGGTGCTGGGCCTGGGCGAGGACGCCCCCGAGGGACGCCTGCCCGCCGAGCCTTGGGCCGCGGCCCAGACCCTGGGCCAGGCCCTGGTGCAGGGCCTGAGACTGCCCTGGATGGCCGGGGTGCAGGTCAACGTGCCCCTGCGCGACCTTTTGGGCCAGTATTGCCACCTGGTGGGGCTACACCCCCTCAACCCCGAGGTGGGCATAGACCACCAGGCCTTGGACACCCTGGGGCCGGCGGACCTCCAGCAGGCCCGCGCCATCCTGGCCGGCCGCCGGGTGAGCGCCCACCTGCCCTTCGGCGATCTGGTGCCCGGCAGCCCCGACCCCCAGGTGGCGGCCCTGGCCGGACGCCGGCTCCTGGCCGCCGGGCAGTGGGCCTTGGAGTTGGGCGCGGTGCAGGCGGTGCTGCACCTGGGCTTCGAGCCCCGCCTGCACCAGGACGCCCAGCCCTACGCCCAGCGCCTGGCCGCCACCCTGGCCCCCCTGGCCCGTCTGCTGGCCGGCGGCGGTTGCCGTCTGGTCATGGAGAACACCTTCGAGTTGGAGCCCTCGCCGCTGCTCTTGTGCCGCCAGGCCCTGGCCCGGGCCTCCGGGGTGGAGGTGGGCTTCTGCCTGGACGTGGGGCATGCCAGTTGCTTTTCGCGCACCGGTCTCCCCGCCTGGTGGCGGGCGCTCTCCCCCCACTTAAGCGAGATGCACCTGCACGACAACGACGGCCTGGGCGACCAGCACCTGCCTCCCGGTCAGGGCCGCGTGGACTGGGGTTTCCTGGCCCAGGAACTGGCCGCGCTGCCCCAGGCCCCGCTCTTGACCCTGGAGCCCCACGCCGAGCCCCATCTGTGGGCCTCCCTGCGCGCCCTGGAGCGCCTGTGGGGCCGGCCCGGGGACCAGGCCTGGGCTATTGACGGCGGAGGCGGCCCAGCCCTAACCTGAAAGCCAACCCCCTGGGACGATAGTCCATGGAGCAAGGATTCTTCAGCCGGCCCCTGGGACTGTGGCTCTTGACCGTGGCCATGGCCGCCGCCCTGCTGGGCCTGGGTTACGAGTTGGCCCGCCACGGCCTGGAGCCCCAACTCCGGCAGGCCCAGGAGCAACTGGCCGCCGAGGGCAGCCGGGCCAACCGCCTGGCCGCCGAGAACCTGCGCCTGGAGTCTCGCTTGATCCAGGCCGAGGCCGCGCTGAGCCAGCGCCCCGGTCCACCCCCGCCCTGGCCCGAGGCCCCGCCGGGCATGCGCCCCGGCCCGCCGCCGCCCCGGCCCGAGACCGAGCCCCCTGGCGAGCCCGAGACCGGAGGCAGCCGGCTGCTGCACCGGGGCGAGGCCGCGGTGCTCCTGGAGGGGCGCCTGGTGCTGGTCCTGGAGGGCTTTGCCAAGGACCGCCGCCAGGCCCGGCTAACGGTAAGAGTGCTGGATGGCCAGGAAACCAGGGCCGACCTGGCCCCCGGGGCCGAGACGCGCATCCACGTGCAGGACAGGGGCTACCGCCTGGTGCTCAGGAAGATATTGGCCAACTCCATCGTTTATACCCTGCTGCCCTTGGAAGAGGGGCCACGGCCCCGCCGGGAGAGATGATGCTAAGCGCCTGGTTTGAGGACGGCCGCGCCAGCCTGGTGGAGCGGCCCGCGCCCCGGCCCCAGCCCGGCCAGGCCCTCTTGAAGGTGCGCCAGGCCGGCATCTGCAACACCGACCTGGAGCTGTTGGCCGGGTACTACGGCTTCGCGGGGGTGCCGGGGCACGAGTTCGTGGCCGTGGTGCAAGAGGCGCCGGGGCACGACTACCTGGAGGGCCTGCGCGTGGTGGCCGACATCAACGTGGGCTGCGGCCAGTGCCCCCGCTGCCGCCTGGGCGACCCCCGCCACTGCCCCCAGCGCCGGGTCATCGGCATCAAGCACTGGGACGGGGCCTTGGCCCAGTACCTGCTGGCGCCGGTGAGCAGCCTGCACGGGGTGCCCGACGGCCTGCCCAGCCCGGCGGCGGTCTTGGCCGAGCCCCTGGCCGCCGCCCTGGAGGTGGGCCGGCAGGTGCCCCTGGACCCTGGCATGCGCGTGGCCGTCTTGGGCGACGGCAAGCTGGGGCTCCTGATCGCCCTGGGTCTGCGCCACCAGGTGCCTGGGCTCATGCTCATGGGCCGCCACCCCGCCAAGCTGGCCATCGCCCAGGCCCAGGGGATTAGCACCCTGCTGGTGGAGCGGGGGGGCATCTGGCCGCCGCCGGGGCAGGAGCCCTTCGACTTGGTGGTGGAGGCCACCGGCCATCCCCAGGGGCCGGCCCTGGCCCTGGACCTCTTGCGCCCCCAGGGCACCCTGGTGCTCAAGACCACCTCGCACCTGCCCACCAACGTCAACCTGGCCCGGGTGGTGGTGGACGAGATCGCCATCCTGGGCTCGCGCTGTGGCGACCTGGCCCTGGCCCTGGACTACCTGGCCCAAGGCCGCCTGGACGTGCGTCCCCTCATAGAGCAGACCTATCCCTTCACGGAATTGGCCACGGCCCTGGAGCACGCCCGCCGGCCGGGCGCCCTGAAGGTGCTCCTGCGCTTCGCCTAACCTTGGCTATTCCAGAGCGATGATGGTTTAAGGCCGTTGTAGGGCCGGTGTCCGGGACACCGGGATCAGGTGGCCAGGTCCGGGGCCACCCAGTTGGCGCCCGCCGGCAGCCGGCCCTGGAGGGCCGCCAGGCTGAAGTCCAGGCTCTGGCGGTAGATGTCCCGCTTGAGTTGGGGTTGGCCCAGCCAGCGCTCCACGTAGCCGCGCTCCTCGGCCACCTCCTGCTGGGCCAGCACCACCCGCGCCAGCTCCTCCACCCCGCCGAAGTTGGCCTGGGCCCACTCCGCGAAGCCCTGGGCAGACCACTGGGGCTCAGCCGGCCCGGCCAAGCCGCGGGCCAGGCGTCTGAGGTCGGTGAGCGACAGGCGCATGGTCTGGGGGTAGCGGAAGGCGTAGGGGTTGCAGAACAGTAGGTGGTGACCCGTGGCCCCGGCCCAGAAGCGGTAGCTGGCGATGGAGTCCCACACCGTGAGCGCGCGCGGCTGCACGGCGGCGGCCAGGTGGGCCAGGCCGCCGTCGCGGCCGGCGAAGGCCGTGGCCCGGCTCATCAGCCAGGCCAGGTCCAAGAGGGTGGAGGAAGGGTCGTCCATGCTCAGGCAGTGGTCACAGACCTGGGCCAGCTCGCCGTAGTCGCGCCCGCCCACGGCCACCACCGACATGGTCTGGCCGGCCTGGGCGATCAGCTCCCGCCACCAGGTCAGGTCCTGCCAGTAGTGCTCGCCCCGCCCCGGGTTCAGGGGATAGACCACCAGGGTGGGGCGCCCGCGCGCCAATAGCCCGGCCAGGGCCGGCGGCCGCGCCGGGTCCAAGAAGACGCTGGGCCGGTCGTCGGTGATCTCCAATTGATAGTACAGGCTGTGGGCCAGCACCGGGTTGGCGCGCACCTGGTCCAGGGGCAGCACCGGCACCGACAGGGGGTGTATGGTGTCCGAGAGCCAGGCCAAGTTGCGGCCGGCCCGCCCCACCGGCACCCGCAGTAGCCCGAAGCGCCGAGAGGGCTGGCCCGGCGGCAAAAGCTCGCGCACCAGGGGGTGGCCCTCCAGCAGGGGGCGGGCGGGGCCGGGGTCCATGTACAGCCTTAATGGGCGGCCCTGGTTGCGGATCAGGCCCAGGAGCATCAGGGTGTCGCCCAGGGCCAGGTCCTGGGGGGGGTGGCACTCCGCTGGCGACAAATCCAGGTAGATGGGCAGGTCCAGGCGCTCCACGGTGTTGCGCAGGTGATGGGGGATGTCCTGTATCAGCACCTGGGCCTCCTTTCGCCGGCGATGCCCCTATCCGTGGGCGCGAGCCTGCCAGATTCTAGGCCCCGCACGGGCCGGCTGTCAAAGATCATTCAAGTCCAACCCCTTAGCTTCCGATCAAGTCAATAGGCCGGCGGGGTTTGCCGGGTGGACCCCCGGGGTCAGGCGCGGCAAAAAATGCCGCCCGCCCAAAGGCTGCTAGCAAAATGGTAGCCATTGCAGCGTGTTGGCGTTAAGGCTCTGGCGGCACGCATGTTGCACGACAGGTTGGCGTACCACCGTGCGTCAACCGCCAGCGGAGTAAGGCCGGGACCATGGCCGACAGCACCATCAGCGGGCTGAGTTCTTCCACCAGCGACCTGACCACCACCGGTCTGGCCAGCGGGTCCATCACCTTCACCGGCCTGGGCTCTGGCACCGACTTCACCGAGATCGTGGACCAGTTGGTGAAGATCGAGTCCATCAACAAGACTCGCATGGAGACCTGGAAGAAGACCTGGCAGGCCAAGATCACCTCCATGACCTCGCTGAACCAGCGCATGGACGCCCTGGAGGAGGCGGCCGGGGCCATGCGCACGCCCAACGACTTCTTGGCCCGCGCCGCCACCACCAGCAACAGCAGCGTGGTCACGGCCACCGGCGACAACAGCGCCGTGCCCGGGGCCTACCAGGTCACCGTGGGCACCGACGTCAAGCACATCATGCGCTCGGCCGGCGTGGCCGACAGCGGGGCCACCGTGGTCAGCGCCGCCGGCACCCTCAAGCTGACCAGCAACGGCGTGACCTACAACGTGGTCCTGGCCGGCACCGAGACCTTGACCCAACTGCGCGACGCCATCAACGCCGTCACCGGCGCCAACATCGTGGCCAGCGTGGAGGACGACGGCACCTCCTCCAAGCCCTACCACCTGGTGCTGACCAGCGGCACCGGCGGGGCCGACGGGGCCATAACCGTCAGCCAGAACCCCACCAACTTCTCGCTGTCGCCCAAGGACGTGGCGCAGCAGTCCTCCACCCTGGGGGTGAGCGCCAGCCTGGCCGGCCAGTTCACCGGCGACAAGGCCAGCGGCAGCGTGGCCACCTACGCCATCACCGTGCAGAACGTCACCGGCGGCGGCGTGGTGGGCACCGACGGCTTCGAGCTGAGCTGGACCCGCAGTTGGGACGGCGGCGCGCCTAGCGCGCCCACGGTCATCAGCGTGCCGGCCACCTATCAGCCCGGCGACAGCATTGAGCTGGAAAACGGCGTGTACGTCCAACTGGGCTCGGGCACCGTGGCCAACGGCCAGGCGTTGAACCTGCGGGCCTACGCCAACGACATAGACGCCGCCGAGATGGGCACCTGGACCGGCACCAGCGCCGTGGCCACCCAGGGCAACTACCTGGGCACCACCAACAAGACCTACAGCTTCACGGTGGTCACCGCCGGCACCTTGCAGGCCGGCGGTGGGGCCGGCACGGCGGTGCTGCGCTGGACCGACTCATCCGGCGGCACCGGCACGGTCAGCCTCTCCGACAGCGACCTTTCCTACAGCGTGGACGAGGGGCTCAAGCTCAAGCTCACGGCCGGCACCCTGGTTAGCGGCGACATCTTCCAGGTCAACGTCTTCGCCCCCGATCAGCAGCGGGGCCAGGACAAGGGCCTGGCCCAGGCCACCAAGTTGGTGCACTCGGGCTTCGCCGACCAGTACGTGACCCCAGTCACCACGGCGGCGGCCTCCTTCAGCTATACCTACGGCGGCCAGGGCGTGGCGGTTTCGGTGGCGGCCAACACCACCCTGAGCGAACTGGTCACCTTGATTAACAACGATTCCAACAACCCCGGGGTCACGGCCAGCATCATCAACGACGGCATGGGCCTGCCCACCAGCTACAAGCTGGTGCTCACCGGCCAGGACCCGGGCGCCCAGAACCAGATCTCGGCGGTGAGCCACACCTTCAGCGGTTCGACCTTTGGCAGCGGCGGCGACGTGGGCGGTGGCTTCATCCTCTCCCAGGCCGCCACCAACAGCATGACCAAGGTGGACGGCTACCCCGCCGAGACCGACATCTACCTGCAACGCTCCACCAACACGGTCACCGGCATCGTGCCCGGCATCACCCTGAGCCTGCACGACGCCGGCACCGGGGTCATCACCGTCTCCACCGACACCTACGCGGTCAAGGCCAAGATCGAGGCCCTGGTCAACGCCGTCAACTACGTGCAGAGCTTCATCCGCGAGGAGACCAAGTACGACTCCAGCACCAAGGAGTCGGGCATCCTCATCGGCAACTACGCCTACTACATCATCAAGACCCGCGTGGACTCGGCCCTGAACAACAGCATCAGCGGCCTGGTGGACGGCCAGGACACCTATGTCAACCTGGCCCAGGTCGGCATCCACACCGACCCCGACAACGAAGGCCAGTGGGTCATAGAATCCACCACCCTCTTGGAGGCCCTCAACAGCGATCCCGACGCCGTGGCCAATCTCTTCGTGGAGAACACCACCAAGGGCACCGACGGCGCGGCCCAGCGCGTTTATCAGGAGATGGCCGACCTCACCGACTCCGACACCGGCACCCTGAACGTGCTCATCAAGAACTACAACGAGATCGTCACCAACATAGACAAGCGCATCACGTCGGAGACCAAGCGCATCGAGGCCTTCCGGCAGCACCAGTTGGAGCTCTTCGCGCGCCTGGAGACGACCTTGAGCACGCTAAACAACCAGGCCAAGTCGCTGGAGAGCGCCATAGCCAAGCTCAACGGCAACAGCAGCAGCAGCGATTAACCCGGGCGCCGGGGCGGCCTTGCCGCCTTGCCGGCGCGCCCAATGGGACCAGGCCCAGGGGATGGGCCGATTGCACCACCAAGGACGGGGTGAGACCATGATGAACTACGGACAGAACCAATACCGCAAGACCCAGGTAGCCACCGTGGACCGCGGGCGTCTGATCGTCCTGCTCTACGAGGGGGCCATCAGCTTTTTGACCAAGGCCCGGGCCAGCATGGGCGATGGCGACATACCCACCGCCTCCTCGCTGATAAACCGCGCCCAGGACATCATAGACGAGTTGAACGCCTCGCTGAACATGGACCAAGGCGGCGACATCGCCCACAACCTGCGCCGGCTCTACCTGTTCATGGGCGATCAACTGGTGCGGGCCAAGATCAAGGCCGATTCCGAGCCCCTGGATGAGGTCGTGCGCATGCTGGTCAGCCTCAACGAGGCCTGGCGCGAGGCGGTGGCCAAGCCCGAGGCCCAGGAGGTGCTGAACCAGCAGCCGGCCCCGGCGGCGGCCGCCCAGACCCGGGGCGGCGTGCGCATATAGGCCCGGCGGGGAGGGGCGGGCAGGGGGCGCGGCCGCCTGACCGTCCCCGTCCCCATGGCCTTCGCCGGCCCTATCCCCGCGGGGGCAGACCCCGCACGTTGGGCAGGCAGAAGGAATACTGGCTGGCGCCCCCGCATTGGCCGCAGGAGTATTTGACGATCACCGACCTGCACTTGAGGGCGTCGCGTATGTCGGACACCGGCTCCAGGCGGCCGCCGCAGGAGCAGGCGCGGGGTACCACCAACAGGCAGGTGATGCCGCCTATGTCCTCCTCCAGGATGTCCAGCACGCCCAGCCCCAACTGCCGCCATTCCTCCAACAACTCCTCGTAGAACCGGCGGGTGCGCGAGCCGCGCTGCCGGGCCAGGGCGCGGCCAAAGGCCGTCTTGAGCGTGCCGGGGGCGTGGTGGGCGTAGGTCAGCTCGATGCTGGCCCGCGCCAGCAGATCATCATCCAAAAAGCGGCGGCGCAGGGCGTTCTTGGCGAAAAACTGGGCCACTCCCATGCAGCCCAGCTTGTCCAGGCTGTCGGCGTCGTACAACGCCCGGCCCAGATCGCCGCCGTCCTGACCGGCCTGATACATGGACAGGATGGCCTGGCTGACCTCCGGGAGCCAGGCCTGGTGGACGCTGCCGGCCAGGATGCTCCGGGCGAACTCCACCGCGTGCTCCTCCTCGGGGGTGTCGTCCGCGTGGTAGCGCCCCTGGGCGAACTTGCCCGTGTCGTGCAAGAGGCCTGCCAAGAGGGCCTGCCCCGGCTCCCACCCCTCGGCCCTGGCGATGCGGTGGGCTATGCGCCCCACCCTGGAGCTGTGGGCCCACAGGCTGGAGAGCTCTTCCTGGGCCATTTGCCGCTGGTAGGCCGTCTCCTGCTCGATCAAGGTCTGGCTGATCCGGCGCAAAACCTCGGGCGCGATGATGCCCAGGGCGTCCGGGCCGCCATCCCCCTCCCAGGATGGCGGGGACGGCGCCTGATGCCCCTGCCCCTGCCAGCGGCAATATTCCTCCATGGTGTTGATGTTCACGAAGGCCAGGTCCAGGCCCAGGGTCAGCCCCCGCCGGGCGAACCAGTCCTGGTCCAGCCGCAGGGTGTGGCAGCGCCCGGCCAGGCTCTCGATCTTGAGGATGCCGGCCTCCAAGGCCTGGCCCATGGCGGGCAGGCAGCCCTTGCGGTAGAAGGCGTGCAAGAATTCCGGACGGCCCCAGGGGCAGGGCACCACGATGTCGTGGCCGTCCAGCTCCTCATACTGCGCCCGGATCAACCCGGGGTTGAGGAAGGGCATGTCGGCCGCGCAGACAAAGGCCGTTTCATGCCTGGCCGCCAGGAGGCCGCTGTAGATGCCCATCAAGGGGCCGCGGCCCTGGCGCTGGTCGGCCACCAGGGGCAGGCCCAGGAAGCCGTACTTCTGGGGCGTGTTGGTCACCACCAGGACTTCCGCGAACAGGGAGACGGCCACCTCCGCCGTGCGCGCTATGATGGCCTGGCCGTTGATCTCCAGAAGGGGCTTGTCCGGGCTAAGGCGCGTGCCCTTGCCCCCGGCCAGGATCAGGCAGGAGGCGGCGAGCTTTTTGGAATCAGATGCGGTCATGGGCCGGTTTTCTCCAGGCTGCCGTGAATGCCAAGCATGGGTGGGCGGCAGGCGTGGCTGGCCGGCCTGCCCCCTGGAGAGGATTGTACGCATGGGGAAGGAATCCGGCCAGCGGTCTTGCTCCGGTCAGGGGGCCGCTGGTTGAGGGATGGTTTAATACCGATTTGCGGTCAAACTACTTGTGTGATGGCAAATTGGCGTATGGGATACGCGGCGGCACAGGTCATGGGGTTTGCGCGGGAGGCGGCCCCACGGGTCTTGAAAGCCAGGCTGGACTGGGGACCGCAAAAAATTGTAAATTAGTACTTAGCGCCGGGTCTGGGTCAGGTCATTGCGGGACGGGATGCTGGATGATGAAAAGGCTCAGTTGGTGCCACGGGTGTCGAAAGGTGCCAGGGATGTTGGTTGATTTGGCTCCGTGGGGGGCTGCCTAGTACCATCTGAGAGGCGAGGGGGTCCGTGGGGAGGGCCCGGCCTATCTTGGGAACGAGGCACCCCAGGCCAGATCGGCCCCCTGGTACCCATGAAGCCGTTGAGTTCCACTTCAGATCGTTAATCAGATACTTTTTCACCAATGGGTGGCATGGTGGACTTTGCCTCACTGGTAGCGATTAGGCTGGACTGGGCCTTTTTGCTCAGCCTCATGAATATTGTTATCATAGACATCATCCTGGCCGGCGATAACGCCGTGGTCATCGCCATGGCCGTGCGCAACCTGCCGCGCCATCAGCGCCGCAAGGGCATCATTTTCGGCGCCGGGGCGGCAGTGCTGCTGCGGGTGGTGTTGACCTTCTTCGTCAGCCAATTATTAACCATAGACTTCCTGAAGCTGATCGGCGGCGTGCTCATTCTATGGATCGCCGTGAAGCTGCTGGCCGAAGGCGGCGGCGAGCAAGAGGAGGACCACCAGGCCACCAACCTCTGGCAGGCCATCCGCTTAATCGTAATCGCCGACATCACCATGAGCCTGGACAACGTGCTGGCGGTGGCCGGGGCTTCCCAGGGAAACCTCTTTCTCCTCCTCTTTGGGTTGGCCTTGTCCATCCCTTTCGTGGTGTTCACCAGCAACCTTCTGTCCTTATTAATGGACAAGTATCCCATCATCATCTACATCGGCGCCCTGGTGCTGGGCAGGGTGGGCGGTGAGATGATTATTAGCGACCCGACGATGGTACGCTGGCTGGAGCCATCGGCGCTGTTGCGTTACTCGGTGGAGGCCTTTTTTGCCGTGAGCGTGATCGCGATGGGCAAGCTGTGGGTGAAGATCAAGTTCAGCAAGGTGGCAGCCCCCCCGGCCCCCAGGGGGCAAGGGCCTCAACCTCCGGCAGGTGAGTAAACAGACATGGCCATCCTTACCATCACCCGCGAATATGGCAGCAGCGGCCACCTGGTTGGCCAGTTGGTTGCCGAGCGCCTGGGGTACGAGTTCGTTGACAAGCCCCGGCTGCACCGCGACCTCCTGGCCCGGGGCGCGCTCTGGGCACGCCTGGGCATGGAACTGGATGAATTCAAGCCCGACCTCTGGGAGCGTCACGACTGGCGTTATCAGGCCTATCTGGCCCTCTTGGAGTCGGTGGTTTTCGACCACGCCCAGACAGGCAAGGCGGTGATCGTGGGCCGGGGGTGCAACTACATCCTGCGCCAGGCCCCTTTATGCCTGCGGGTGCTCATCGTGGCCCCCCTCGAGCTGCGCACACAGCGCATCATGGCCCAGGAGGGCATAGGGGACGCCAAGCAGGCCGAGCGGCTGGTGCAGGAAATAGACGCGGAGCGGGCTGGCTACCTCCAGGTCAATTACGGCGAGGATTGGAAAGACTTAACGGTATACGACGCCATCTTTAACACGGGCTCGCATTCCCTGGAGCAAGTAGCCCAGATGTTGGTGGGGCTGTTGGAGGAGGAGGAACGGCAGGCCTGCGAGGCCGACCGCGTGTTGCTCAAGGGCCTGGCCCTGGCGGCCCGCCTAAAAGCCCGCATCGCCGGCGAGACCAAGCTGCTGTTGCCCACCTTGCAGGTGAGCTACACCGGCCAGGCCATCGAGTTGAAAGCGGTCATCCACCGGCCCGAGGAGCAGCTTCGCCTGATGGAGATTAGCCGCGAGGTCTGTGGCGATGTGCCCGTGAAAATGGACCTGCGGCCAAGGGTGTGAGGCCTGCCGTGGTCACGGCATCAGACGTTCAGAGGCCCAATACCCCGCCGGCATACATAAGATAGGCGCCAGGGGCGTTAGACGGACGCCGCTTTACCGCAAGCTGGGCGCCACCGGGATTCACCATGAGGGGAACCGCACGAGCACCCAGGGGGGCTTTATCTGCTGGGCTGGGTGGCATCGTCTGGTTAATGGTGTGACCAGCACAAGAAAAGGGCTAGGCCGAAGCCTAACCCCTTAAAACCATGTGGCGTCCCCAACGGGATTCGAACCCGTGTCGCCGGCGTGAAAGGCCGGTGTCCTGGACCTGGCTAGACGATGGGGACGCGAAAGAGAGCTGATTGGGCCGTGCGTGATTCGAACACGCGACTCTCTGCTTAAAAGGCAGATACTCTACCTACTGAGTTAACGGCCCGCACGACGAATTCGGTTTCATACCACGGGGCCAGGGGGGTGTCAAGCAAGGGGCCGCCCGGCCTCACCCCCGGTAATCCCAGGCAATTTAATTCATGTTAACACAGTGGCCAGCGGCTGGGGGGCGGTATGGCCGGCGTCCCAGGGGGGCGCTTTGCTGTTGCCTTGCCCGGCGAGGCAAGGCTAGACTAGGCCGTCGCAAGGCCGGCTGGTCAAAACGCGCCAAAACGCGGGGCACCGCCTTGGGCGAGCCCCCGGCGGGAGGAGAGCATGTCCAAAAGCCAGATAGAGCCCGGCCTCAAGGGCCAGAGCCAGGCCGTGGTCCAGCGCCAGGATTTGGCGTCCGCCTACGGCAATACCGGGGTGGACGTCATGTCCTCCATGACCCTGATGACCCTGTTGGAGCAGGCGGCCATCGCCGCCCTGGCGCCGGCCATGGCCCCCGGGCAGATGACCGTGGGCGCCCGCATGGAGATGGACCACTTGGCCCCCACGCCCGAGGGCTTCACGGTGACGGCCACGGCCGAGCTGGCCGAGGTGGCCGGCCGCAAGCTGGTCTTTAACCTGACGGCCAGCGACGGCCTGGACACCGTGGCCAAGGCCATCCACGTGCGCTATATGGTGGACAGCCAGCGCTTCTTCGAGGGCGTGGCCGCCAAGCAGGCCCGGCGGCCCTAGGGATGGCCCGTCATCATTACCTCGGCCTGGGCGGCGTGCCAGGTGCCAGGTATATCCGCGTGGCCCCGTGGGGGTCCCTTTGGCGTTAACCCTTGACCTTCGGGCGGCCCCCTGGTAATTTTCACCAATATTTTAAGATAAATGTGCCGACCGGTCCGCCGTGGGCGGGCCGGCTGAATGTTGACGTTACTACGGCAGGGCCGTAGCGCCAGCCCGCCGCGCGCGGGCCTTTGGGGAGCAACCATGAGCGAAATCAAGAACCAGTTGGGGCTGGAGGACGAGTTCACCTTTGCCTGCCACAAAGGCCTCAAGTGCTACCGCTCCTGCTGCCGCGACGTCACCATCTTCCTCCCCCCCTACGACGTCATCCGCATGAAAAAGGCCCTGGGCCTGACCTCCAGCGAGTTCCTGCAGCAATACACGGACATGGTCATCATGCCCAGCAAGCACCTGCCCATGGTGCAGTTGCGCATGAACCCCGAGGAAAACCTGCAGTGCTACTTCTTGCGGCCCCACGGCTGCGCCCACTATCCCCACCGGCCCTGGGCCTGCCGCATGTTTCCCCTGAACGAGCGCTTCGCTGGCGGCTACATGGTCATCCCCAGCCCCGAGCGCTGCCACGGCTTGGTGGAAGGCGACCAGTGGAAGGTCAAGGAATGGCTCATGGACCAGGGTGCCACCCAGTCCAAGGAGATGGACGGTTCCTACGACTCCTTCGCCGCCAACGAGTTCCTGCAGGGCCTGGACATCACCAATGAGCAGATCCAGAAGATGATCGCCACCTCGCTCTACGACATGGACGCCTTCCGCGACTTCGTGTTCAAGAGTAGTTTCCTGGAGCGCTTCGAACTGGAGCCCGAGCTGATCGAGGCCATCAAGGTGGACGACACGGTGCTGTTGGAGCTGGGCTACGCCTGGGCGCGCTTCGGCCTGTTCGGCCAGAAGTCGCTGAAGCTCAAGGAAGGGGCCGAGCAGGCCGGGGGCAAGAAGTGAGGCCATTGCTGATTAAGGCGAGGAAGCCACCTCTGAATAATGAGAGCCTCGTGAAGCGTATTACGGCCCTGCAATGGCCGATGCGGGCCATGCATTCACCCCAGCCAGGCTGGTGCCTGGCTGGGGACCCCGAGGATGGCCCGCCAAATTGCGAGCCCGGCGAGGCTCGCAATTTGGGAGGCTTGGCAAAACCACGCTTTTGTCAAGCCGATATGGCGCTGGGCAGGACGCCCAGCGCCAAGGGGGAATAGATGCTGCCCCCCATCCAGGACAAGCGCTTTCAGGACCTGGGGCCCGAGGGCTTCCGCTTCGCCTGTCACCCCGGCGTGGCTTGCTTCAACCAGTGCTGCCGCAAGCTGGAACTGTGGCTGACGCCCTATGACGTGCTGCGCCTCAGGCGCCGCCTGGGGCTGTCCAGCGAGGAGTTCATCGAGCGCCACAGCGAGGTGCAGGCCGGACAGAACGGCTGGCCCATGCCCCGGCTGCTCATGCGCCAGGACGACCCCGAGCGGGTCTGTCCTTTCTTGGCGGACGCGGGCTGCACGGTCTACGAGGACCGGCCCGGCGCCTGCCGCACCTATCCCCTGGGGAGGGCCACCAAGGGCGGCCGCGACGGCGGCCCCAGCGAGGAGGGCTTCTTCCTGGTGCGCGAGGAGCACTGTCAGGGGTTCGAGGAGGGGCGGCCTTGGCAGCCCCAGGAGTGGATACAGGACCAGGGGCTGGCCACCTACAACGCGGTCAACGACCAGTTTCTGCCCATCATCACCCGCCAGGCCCCTGATGCCAACCCTCAGGTCATCGCCAGCAAGATGCGCATGTTCTTCATGGCCTGCTATGACCTGGAGAACTTCCGCAAGTTCGTGGCCACCACCCGCTTCAGCCAGCTCTTCGTGGTGCCGCCCTTGCGCCTGGAACTGGCGGCCAGCAACGACCTGGAGTTGTTGCGCCTGGGCTTTGACTGGCTGCGCTTCGCCATCTTCGGCGACGCCACCATGGTGCTGCGGGAGGGCGCGGGGCAGGGGCAGTGATAATCAAGTAATTGCTTTAATTGTGGCTAAAAATCAGAATATGATCGGCGGTGAACAATGAAGAAGCTGGCGACAGTGAGGGATCGCTACCAAATTACCATTCCCGAGGAGCTGCGCGACCGCTTTCCGGTGGGCGGCCAGGTGGAGGTGCTGCCCACCCCGGACGGCGGGGCCATACTGCGCCCAATGAAGGTGGTGCCGGCCACGCGGACACAATACAGTCCCGGGGACATGGCCAAGCTGGCGCAGTTGGCAGAGGAGGCCCGGCAGGGCTTGAACTTGGTCGGACCTTATTCGAATGTAGAAGACCTTATAAGGGAGTTGCACGGTAATGCAAAGGCCGAGAAGGATAGCGATTAGTAGGGTGTTCGAAAAAACTTATAAGAAGTTGGATGTTAAACGTCAGCAGCGAGTGGATGAGGCCCTATGCAGGTTTGCTGAAAACCCTGATGACCCCAGCCTGTACCTGCACCTGCTGGAACCGAAAACGGCCGGGAAATGGTCCATTAGCGCCGGTGGCGACTTGCGTTGTCTATTTATTGAGATCGAAGGGGGTGAGGTGGTGTTCCTGGCCCTGGGCACTCACTCCCAGTTGTATGGTTAAACCGCTATGCCGGCGACAAATCCAACTGTCCCACAATATTCTATTAATTGGTTTAATATTGTGCGCGTCGGTGCTTGGCTGACAGCGTTTATTGAGGCAAAACGCGGGCGGGGATAAACTCCGCCCCTACGGAACCCAAAGAAAACAGTGCATTTTATTCGTAAGGGCGGGGATAACCCCCGCCCCAGCTATTTTTATCAAATGCTTTAAGCTTCTCGAACGCCCATCCCTGGCCTACTCATCCTCGTCCTTGGGGCGCTTGTCGGGCGCGCCGGCGCCGGTGTAGCCGGCGCGGGCGCGGATGCGGGCGTCCAACTCCTCCTGGTTCTCGCGCAAGAAGCGCAAGGCCTTTTCGGTAGCCTCCAGCAGGGGCTCGCGCTCGCCCTTGGCGATCATCTCCCCGGGCAAGAGCATGCGCCGCCGGGCCAGAAAGGCCACGATCTCGTCCTCGGCGTCCAGCTCCACGGCAAAGCGCTGGGCCAGATCCAACAACTGGTCGCCGAACTCCTGGGGGTGCTCCAGAAGCTCCACCGGCAGTTCGGTTTCATAGGCCAGGGCTTGACCCCGCCCCGGCGGCAGGGCCGAGCCGCTAATCAGGTCCAGGGCATGGGCCAACTGGTGGGCCACCGTGGAGGGGTCGGCCTGGGGGCTCAAGGCCAGGAATATCTTGCCCGGGGCCAGCACGCGGGTTTTCTGGGGGTTGATGAGGATGCCGCCAGCCCCCTGGGGCGCCGATTCCTGGCCGTAGAGGCCCAGGGCCAGATAGGCCTCCAGGTCCTTGATGATTATGGCGTAAGGCTTGCCGCTGGGGCTCTGGGGTTCCAGGGCCGTGGCCATGGCCAGGGCCACCGGGTGGGCGCACTCCGGCAGGCCCAGGATAAGGGTGGCGGCCTGATAGGGATCCATGCTAATGCGCTCGGCCACCATCTCGGTCTCGCGGCCCAGATGGCACTTCTTGAACTTCTTGCCGCTGCCGCAGGGGCAGGGGGCATTGCGGTCTATCTTGCTGGTATCCATGGCTGACTAAGCTCGCGCTCCCTAGCGGGCCGCCCAGGGGCCGCCTCTACTCGTTGACGATCTGGTCCTTGCCGGCGTCGGGGGTGTTCACCGGGAAGGGTCCGGTCTGGCCGGTTTCGGGGTCGTAACGGTGGCGGTAGCTGGCCTTGATGCCGATCTTCTTGAAGGTGTGGTCCCAGCCGCGCACGTAGTAGCTGCACTCGTCGTTGAAACAGATGTACTGGCACTCACTGCCCCAACTGGCGGTGGCCGGCGAGGCCCACTTGCTCAGGCGCTGGCCGCAGTGGGGGCAGATGGTCTTGTCCTCTTGGCTCATCGGTCTCTCCCTAGGGCACTTACAGGCAAGTTGTCAAAGTCCTGCGCCGGGGATGATACCCCCCGGCGCAGGCAAAGTCCATCCATGCCTATATGATAATCACGGAGCCAAGGGCTACAACCCCTGGGCGGCCACCACGTTGCGGTTAAGGGCCGCGGTGGCGGCGTCCAGGCCAAAGGCCACGGCCATGAGCTGGGTGATGAACAATATCGGCATGTTGAGGTTGCAGCCCAACATGGCGTTGATGCGCGGCTGATAGACCTCCAGGTTCATCTGGCACATGGGGCAGGCGGTGCTAATCATGCTGGCGCCGTGGCTGGCCGCGTCGTCAATGATGGCCTTGGCCAGGGGCGCGCAGTTCTCGATCTCGGTGAGGAAGATGCCCGAGCCGCAGCACTTGACCCGGTGGCCGTGATCCACCACCGTGGCGCCCAGGGCTTTCAGTATCTCATCCTGGGCCACGGGGTTTTCCTTGGAGTCGTACTCGCCGAAGGGGCGCGTGGTTTGGCAGCCGTAGTAGGCGGCCACCTTGATCCCGGTCAGCGGCCGGCTGACCATGGATTTGATCTTCTCCACGCCCACGTCGTGGTAGAGCACGTCCAAGAGGTGGCGGGCCTTGAGCTTGCCCGAGTACTTCAGGTTGCCCTCGGCCAGGATGGAGTTGACCGTGGCCAGGAGTTTGGGGTCTTCCTTAAGGTGGTGGTTCACCTTGTTCATCATGATGTAGCAGGAGGAGCAGGGGGCCACGATGTCATGCCCGCCCTGGGCCTCGGCCAAGGCCAGGTTGCGGGCGTTGAGCACGATGGATTGCATCTCGGTGCCGCCCACGTAGGAGATGGAGGCGCCGCAGCAGTTCCAGTCGTCAATCTCCTCGAATTCGACACCCAAGGCCTCAAAGGCCGCGTGGAGCGAGCCGTTGTATTCGAGGCCGGTCGAATGGGCGGTGCATCCGGGATAGAA
>JACQYR010000068.1 GCA_016208115.1 Desulfarculus sp. | reverse complement strand
GACCTAGCGAAGGCCGTGCTCGCTGCCCTGGCGCAGGCGGGCGATGTTATCCTTGTGCCGCCAGACCACCAGGGCGGCCATGACCAGGGCCATCACCACCAGGGGCGCGGGCTGGCCCAGGAGCCACAGCCACAGGGGGGCGCTGGCGCAGCCGGCCAGGGAGCCCACCGAGACGTGCCCCGACCACCAGGCGGCCAGCACCAGCACGGCCATGGTGGCCAACAGGCCCAGGGGCGTGACGGCGGCCAGCACCCCCAGGGCGGTGGCCACGCCCTTGCCGCCCTTGAAGCCCAGGTACAGGGGAAAGACATGACCCAGGAAGGCGGCCAGGCCCACGGCGGCCGCTGGGGCGGGCGCCAGGTAGTGCAGGGCCAGGGCCGTGGGCACGGTGCCCTTGGCCGCGTCCAGGAACAGGGTGGCCACCCCGGCGGTCTTGCCGGCCAGACGGGTGACGTTGGTGGCGCCAATGTTGCCCGAGCCCCCGCCGCGGGGGTCGGGGCCGCCCAGCAGGCGGGTGATGAGCAGGCCAAAGGGGATTGACCCCAACAGATAGCCGCCCAACACCAATGCCGCCGCCCAAAGGTCCATGGGTTATCCGTCCGCCGTTGCTTTATGGTTGGCCATGCCCCGCCCCCATCCATTACCAGAGGCGGGGGCCGCTGGCGACGCCTACTTTATTACGCCGTGGACAAAGCCCGCGCAAGTGATTAGTCTAAGGACTATCCAAACGCGCTTGCCAGCCGGCACGGCTTGGGCAAGCTCACAAAAAACGAGGGGCATGGTGCGTATCTGCGTCATAGACGGCCAGGGCGGCGGTATCGGCAGCGTCATCATCCGCCGCATCAAGGATGAATTCGGCGAGGAGGTGGAGGTCCTGGCCCTGGGCACCAACGCCATCGCCACGGCCCAGATGATGAAGGCCCACGCCAACCGCGGGGCCACCGGCGAGAACGCCATCCTGGTGACCATCCAGGAGGCCGACGTGGTCATCGGCCCCTTGGGTATCGTCCTGGCCAACGCCATGATGGGCGAGGTCACGCCGGCCATCGCCGCCGGCGTGGCCACCTGCCGCGCCCGCAAGTTCCTGCTGCCGCTCACCCAGGAAAACGTCGAGGTGGTGAGCGTGGCGCACGAGCCCCTGCCCCACCAAGTTGACCACATCGTCAACCTCCGCCTCAAGGAGATGCTGAAGCATGTGTGAAGCCACGGCCTATATCATCAAAAACGGCCAGGAGGAGCTTCTCTTGGCCGACGTGGATGTCATCGAGCCCCAGGAAGACGGCCTGGTGCGCCTAGTCTCCATCTACGGCGAGCAGAAGGTGCTCAAGGCCTCGATCAAGTCCATGAGCCTGGTCAACCACCGCGTGGTGCTGGCCCAGGGCTAGCCGCGCCCGGCCAGGCGAGCGCCAACCCCTGCTCAAGGGAGGAGAACCATGGCCGACCAGTCCGCCATCGAGCGCCAGATCAAGTCCCTGCACTGGCTGGGGCATGACAGCTTTCGCCTGGACAGCCCCGCCGGGGCCGTGTACTTCGACCCCTACGAGCTGAAGGGCGGCCCCCTTGCCGCCTTGATCCTATGCAGCCACGAACACTTCGATCATTGCGTGCCCGAGGACATCGCCAAGATCAGGGGGGCTAAGACGGTCATTGTCACCGAGGCCCAGTGCGCCCAGAAGCTGGGCGGCGGGGTCAAGGTGGTCAAGCCCGGCGACAGCCTGGAGGTGCTGGGCATCCAGATCAAGGCCGTGCCGGCCTACAACACCGACAAGCAGTTCCATCCCCAGGCAAACGCCTGGCTGGGCTTCGTAATCACGGTGGAGGGGGTGAGCATCTATCATGCCGGTGACACCGACCACATCCCCGAGATGAGCGGCCTGGACGTGGACATCGCCCTGCTGCCGGTGTCGGGCACCTACGTCATGACCGCCGAGCAGGCGGCGCAGGCGGCCCTGGCCATCCAGCCGCGCCTGGCCATCCCCATGCACTACGGGGCCATCGTGGGAGACGAGGGCGACGCCCAACGCTTCGCCCAGGCCCTGGAGGGCAAGGTTCCGGTGCGCGTCCTGGCCAAGGAGTCATAGACCCGCCGTGAGCGCGGGCGCCCTGCCCGTGCCCGGCCGCTCGCCAGAGCGGCCCTGGGACGTCTTAAGCCTGGGGCTCAATGCCATTGACCACCTCTGCCTCATCCCCGAACGTCCCCAGTGGGGCGGCAAGCTGCGCATGACCCGCCTGGCCACCATGGGCGGCGGACAGGCGGCCACGGCGGCCTGCTGCCTGGCCCGCCTGGGCCACCGGGTGGCCTATGCCGGGGTGCGCGGCGACGACCAGGCCGGAGAAAAGGCCGCCCCCTGGCTGCGGGAATTCGGCGTGGACCCTTGCGGCCTGGTGGTCAAGCCGGGCAGCAAGAGCCAGCAGGCCTTCATCATGGTGGAGGAGCAGGGCGGCGAGCGCACCATCGTCTGGACCCGCGACGAGGCCTGCCACCTGGATCCGGAGGACCTGGACCCGGCCCTCTTGGCCGCCTGCCGGGTGCTGCACCTGGACGGCCACTTCTGGCGGGCCTCCATCCAGGCCGCCCGCCTGGCCCGCGCCGCCGGGGCCGTGGTGAGCCTGGACGCCGAGCGGGTCTTCGCGGGCACCGCCGAGCTGGTGGGCCTCTGCCAGGTGGTGGTGGGCTGCCAGGACTTCGCCCAGCGGCTGTTGGGGATTGAGGAGCCCCGGAAGGCCCTGGAGGGCCTGGCCGCCCTGGGGCCGGCCTGGGTGGGGCGCACCCTGGGCGCCCGGGGCGCCGAGCTGCTAGCGGGGGGGCGCTACTATCATCACCCCGGCTTCGTGGTGCCAGCCGTGGATACCACCGGCGCCGGCGACGTGTTCCACGCCGGCCTGGTGCACGCCCTGCTGCTGGGCCAGGCTCCCCAGGAGGCCTTGGCCACGGCCAATGCCGCCGCGGCCATCTCGGTGACCGGCCTGGGCGGCCGGGCGGCCCTGCCCAGTCTTCCAGAGCTGGAGGACTTCCTGGCCAGCCATCCCCCCCAGCCATGACCTGGTTCTGGCTGGCCCTGGGGGCGGCCCTGTGCCTGGCCACCGCCGACCTTATCAGCAAGCGTTATTTCAGCGACCTGAGCCTGCCCGAGGTGGTCATGGCCCGTCTGGCCGGGGTGGCCCCCACCGGGGCCATCCTGCTGCTGGTGATTCCCTGGCCGCCCCTGGACCGCGACTTCTTCGTCACCGTGTCCCTGGCCCTGCCCGTGGACCTGGCCTGCACCTTTTTGTACGTGCGCGCCATCCAGATCTCGCCCCTGGCCCTGACCCAGCCCTTCCTGGCCATCACCCCGCTGGCCTCGGTGCTCACCGGCCAGGTCATCATGGGCGAGATGCCCACCCTGGCCGGCATGGGCGGGCTTTTGCTTCTGGCCGCCGGGGCCTACGGACTGAACCTGCACCTGGTCCGCGCCGGATGGCTGGAGCCCTGGCGGGCCATCCGGCGCGAAAAAGGCTCCTGGATCATGCTGCTGGTGGCCATGGCCTTTGCCTACACGGCGGTGCTGGGGCGCCGGGCGGTGCTGCACTCCAGCCCCCTGTTCATGGGCGCGCTCTATCCCCTGCTGGTGGGGCTGGGCGTGGCCCTGGTGCTGGGCCTGCGCGGCCAGCTCCGCTGGGGCTGGCTGAGGCGCCCCTGGCCGGCCTTGGCCGTGGCCTTGTGCGTGGGCGGCGAGATCATCTGCCACTTCCTGGCCCTGGCCAGCGTGCAGACCGCCTACATGCTGGCGGTCAAGCGCCTTAGTCCCCTCTTCGCGGTGTTGTGGGGGGCCTGGCTGTTGGGGGAGGGGCGCCTGGGGCAGCACCTATTGGCCAGCGCCCTCATGGCCGCCGGCGCGGCGGTGATCCTTATCTACGGCTAGCAACAAACTTGGCGTGCGGAATGCCGGCGGCGCCGCGCCCTCAGGCCCGTCCGTCCAATAGCTCGGCCACCTGGGTGAGCAGGGTGGTCAGATCAAAGGGCTTGCGCAAG
>JACQYR010000047.1 GCA_016208115.1 Desulfarculus sp. | reverse complement strand
GCTGTGCTCCAGGCGGCGCAGCAGGCGCGCCAGGGTCTCGGAGGCCCGGCGCAGGTTGTCGGCGGTAACGCGCGCCTCGCCGCCCACCTGAGCCACGCGGTCCTGCACCTGCTCGATCACCTGGTCGGTGCGCTCCCGGGTGCTGGAGAGGTCCAGGGACTTGACCTCCTGGCGCAGGTCCACCATCAGGCCCTGGGCCTCGGCCAGCGCGTTCTTGGCCTGGGTCACGGTGGCCTCCAGCTCGCCCCGGGCCAGGTAGCGGTCCACGCGGCCGGTGAGGCTCTCCAGGTTGACGGCGGCCTTTTCCAGCGACTCCACGGTCTTGTTAATCTTGACTCCGCTTAAGACCTCCCGGGCCGCCGCCAGGGCGCCTTGCAGGTCGTCGGCCAGGGTCTTGAAGTTGATGGAGCGTATCTGGCGCACCACCTCCTCCACCAGGCTGAAGAGCTGGCTTATCTCCGAGGGGCGGGAGGGGATCACCTGGTAGCGGGCGGCGAAGGTCAGCTTGGGCGACTGGTCGGGCACCTCGGGGGGTTTGCGGTCCATCTCGATGTAGGCGATGCCGGTGATGCCCACCATCTTGAGGGTGGCGGTGATGTCCGGCGGCACGGCGCCGTCGTAGTGGATGCCCATCACCACCTCGATGAGTATGTTGTACGGGGCCACCTGGATGGCCTTGACCCGGCCTATCTCCACGCCCCGGTACTTGACCACCGAGTCCACCTGCAACCCCTGCACCGATTCGGAGAAGTAGGTGACATAGGTGGTGGTGCCCTTGAGGTAGCGGGTGGCGCCCAGCCAGACCAGGGCCACCAGCATCATGAAGATGCCCGCCAGCACAAAAAGTCCCACCTTAAACTTGGAGGCCTGTCTGGACATTTTTAGGTTAGCCTGCCTTTCATGCTGGCGGCTGGCGCAGGAAGAAGCCCCTCACTCGGGGGTCCTCGCTGCGCTCCAATAGCTCGCGCGGGTCACCCATGGCGATGACGCCCTTCTCCGCCTTGTCCAGCATCACCACCCTATGGGCGATGCTGAAGATGGAGGCCAGCTCGTGGCTGACGATGACCATGCTGGTGCCCAGGCCGGCGTTGATGCGCAATATTAGCTGGTCCAACTCGGCCGAGGTCACAGGGTCCAGGCCGGCCGAGGGCTCGTCGAAAAAGAGCACCGATGGGTCGAGCGCCATGGCCCGGGCCAGGCCGGCCCGCTTCTTCATGCCCCCGCTGATCTCCGAGGGCAGATGGTTCTCGTAGCCGGCCAGGCCCACCATGCCCAGCTTGACCCGGGCCAGTTTAAGCGCCTGGGCCTTGGGCAGGTGGGTGAAGTCCAACAGCGGCAGAGCCACGTTGTCAATCAGTGTCATGGAGCCGAACAGGGCCCCGGACTGGAAGAGCACCCCGATGCCCTGGTGCAGCCGGGCCATGTCGGCGTCCAGGGCCGTGCCGATGTCCACGCCGTTGATGACCACCCGGCCGGCCATGAGGGGGTGCAGGCCGATCATGTGTTTGAGCAGGGTGGACTTGCCGCAGCCGCTGCCGCCCACGATGACCAGTATCTCCCCCCGGGCCACGTTGAAGCTGACGTTGTCCAGGATCACCTGGCCGCCGTAGCCGGCGGTGAGCCCCCGCACGGAGATGACCGGGTGGCCGGCGGCGGCCGGAGAGGGCGGCGGCGCCGCGCCGGCCAGGGCCAGGGGGGGCAGGGGTTCAGCCGGCATAGTGCAGCACCACGGCGAAGATGGAGTCGGCCACGATGATGAGGAACATGGCCGAGACCACCGCCGAGGTGGTGGCCGTGCCCACGGCCTGGGCCCCGCCGTGCACCATGAAGCCCCGCTGGCAACCTATGCCGGCGATAAGAAGGGCGAAGATGGCCGATTTGAGCATGCCCGTGAGGATATCGCCGGAGTTGAGGCTCTTGATGGTCTGGTCAATGTAGGAGCCGGCGGTGAGCCCCATGCCCGCCACCCCCACCACCAAGCCGCCGGCGATGGCCATGAGGTCGGAGAACAGGGTGAGGATGGGCACGGTCAGCACGGCGGCCAGCACCTTGGGCAGGGCCAGGAAGACCAGGGGATCATAGCCCATGACCACCAGGGCGTCCACCTCCTCGTTGACCTTCATGGTGCCGATCTCGGCGGCAAACGCCGAGCCCGAGCGGCCGGCCACCAGCACGGCGGTCATGATGGGTCCCAACTCCTTGACCATGGCCAGGGCCACCAAGTTGGCCACGTAGATGTTGGCCCCGAAGGGCTTTAATTGCAGCGAGGACATGAAGGCCATGATGAGGCCCAAGAGAAAGCTGATGAGCCCCACGATGGGCAGGCCGTTGACCCCCACCTGCTCCATGTACAAAAGCACCTCGCTCACCCGCAGCAGCTTGGGATTGACCGCCGCCCGTCCGCAGGCGGCCAAAAACTCGCCCAGGAAGGCGATGACCAGGTAGACGTCGCGCACCACGGCCAGCCAGGTCTCGCCCAGTTGGTCCAGGAGGCCGGCGTAGAGCTGGGCCGGTATCAGGGGCTGCCGCATCAGTCCCTGCCAGTCCAACAGGCCCTTTATGCCCTGGGCCGCCGGCCCCAGGCCCTGGTAGGCAAGCTCCACCCCCCGGGCGGCGGCCTGCTGCTCCAACTGGCCCAGGGCCAAGGCCCCGGCGCTGTCCAGGTAGGTCACGCCGCTTAAGTCCACCACCAAGCGTTTGGGGGAGGCTTGCTCCCACACCCCGCCCAAGTCGTCCTCGATCTGCTCCAGGCCCCCCAGGTCCAGGCGCCCGGCCAGGACCAAGCGGGCGCCGCCGCCGGGCTCGGCGGTCAAGGAAAGGCTGTAGCCGCCCGCGCTGGGGGCCTTTTTGTGCAGGCCGGAGAGCCGCCGGCGCCAGGCGGGCCTGGTCAATTGCAAGGTATCGCCTCTGCGAGGGTGGGGGGCCCAAAAAGAGTCCGCCGCGAGTTCGGCGGCCTGGCTCACAGCTTAGAACAATTCGCCTGAAGGAACAAGACCCCCGGCCGAGTGCCTCGACTCCCCGATACGGGTCGGGAGAGGCTCTCCCCTGCCGCGCCTCACCGGCTCCCGTGGCGGCCTTGCTGAAAAACCTGGGGCGGAGGATTACCCCCGCCCCAGGTGTCATGGCTTGCGGAAACGCCATGGGCCTAACGTGGCCCGAACCAACCGCCGGCCGCCTACTCCAAATGGGCCGGGGCGGGCAGGGTCTGCAAGGCTGAGCTCCGCTGGCGGCGGCCGGCCTTGTGGGCGCCGCCAACCAGGTTCAGGAGGTCGCCCACCATGTCTTGCAGGTGGTGGGCCTGGCTGTCCAGCTCCTCGGCCGCCGAGGCCGGCTCCTCGGCCCCCGC
>JACQYR010000283.1 GCA_016208115.1 Desulfarculus sp. | reverse complement strand
GGGGCTTGACGTGCATCTCGTAGTTGATGAAGACCACGCCCAGCTCGCGGGCCCTGGTGTAGAGTTCCTCGCGCTGGCCGTAGGTGCGCAGGTCGCGGTAGAGGATGAAGACCCCGCGCTCGGGGTTCTCCTGCTTGAGGGCGATGGCCGCCTGCACCGCGTGGGTGCAGCAGACCCGCGAGCAGTAGGGGCGCGACGGCTCGCGGGAGCCCACGCACTGGATGAAGACGAAGTTCCTGCCGCTTCTGATGCGGTCGTCCTGCAACAGGTGCAGCTTGTCGAACTCCAGCGCCGTGAAGACCCGCCGCGACTGGCCGTAGGCGTACTCCTCGGGCTTGTGGGCCTTGCCGCCGGTGGCCATGATGGCCACGCCGTGCTCCACGGCCGTGTCGCCGGCCGGGCCGCTGATGACCGAGCGGAAGTTGCCCACGAAGCCCTCGGCCTGACTCACCTGACTGTTAAGGTAGACCTTGATGCGGGAGTCCGTATCCACCTGGCCCAGGACCTTCTGCACGTGGTCCTGGATGGGCTCGTTCTTCCAGGTCTTGAACAGGTGCATGGAGTTGCCGCCCAGGCGGGAGGCCTTGTCCACCAGGTGCACGTCAAAGCCCTGCTCGCTCAGACCCAGGGCCGCCGTGAGACCGGCCATGCCTCCGCCCACCACCAGGGCCGACTGCTTGACCGCCACTGACAGGGGCGGCAGGGGCTCCAGAAGCGCCACCTTGGCCACGGCCATGCGCACCAGGTCCTTGGCCTTGTCGGTGGCCGCCGCCGGCTCGCCGGCGTGCACCCAGGAGGCCTGGTTGCGGATGTTGGCCATCTCGAAGAGGTACTCGTTGAGCCCCGCGGCCTTCAAGGTCTCCCTGAACAGGGGCTCGTGGGTGCGCGGGGTGCAGGCGGCCACCACGATGCGGTTGAGCCCCTGCTCCTTGATCTTCTGGCTGATGAGCTCCTGGGTGTCCTGGGAGCAGGTGAAGAGGTTGCGCTCCACGAAGGCCACGTGGGGCAGGGAGGCGGCGTAGTCGGCCAGGGCGGCCACGTCTATGACGCCCGCGATGTTGGAGCCGCAGTGGCAGACGAAGACGCCCACCTTGGGCTGCTCTCCGCTGACGTCGCGCTCGGGCGGGAACTCCTTGGTCTTGCTCAGGCTATAACGGCTCTGGCTGAGCTGGCCCGAGGCCGCCGCGGCGGCGGCCGAGGCCTGCATCACCGAGTGGGGGATGTTCTTGGGACCCACGATGGTGCCGCAGGCGTAGACCCCGGGGCGCGAGGTGTTGACCGGCGTGGTGTTGGAGGTGTCCATGAAGCGGTTGTGGTTTAGCCCCACGCCCACCCGCGAGCACAACTCCACCACCTCGTCGGGTGTCTCCATGCCCACCGAGAGCACCACCAGGTCGAACTCCTCGGCCACCTGCTTGCCCTGGTCGGTGATGTAGCGCAGGTAGATGTCGCCCTCGCGCTCGCCCGGCTCCAGGGAGTGCACCCGGCAGCGGCGGAACTTCACGCCCTTGTCGCGGGCGTGGTTGTAGTAGCGCTCGAAGTCCTTGCCGTGGGTGCGCATGTCCATGAAGAAAATGGAGGCGTCCAGGTCGGGCACGTGCTCCATGGCGATCAAGGTTTCCTTGATGGCGTACATGCAGCAGACGCTGCTGCAATAGCCATGGCTGGCCTTGTTGTAGTCGCGGCTGCCCACGCACTGCAAAAAGGCTATCTTCTTGACCGGCTTGTTGTCGCTGGGGCGTATGATGTGCCCCTCGGTGGGGCCGGAGGCCGAAAGATAGCGCTCGAACTGCAAGGATGTGATGACGTTGGGGAAAACCCCGAAGCCCCAGGTGCGGATGCCGCTGGGGTTGAAGGTGCGCGAGCCCGGGGCCAGGATGATGGAGCCAACCTTCACCGACACGCTGCTTTCAACGTCGTCGAACTTGATGGCCCCGGTGGGGCAGACCTTCTCGCAGGCCCCGCACTTGCCCTTCTGCAACTGGATGCAGGTATCGGGGTCTATGCGGTACTTGAGCGGCACGGCCTGGGGGTAGCGCACGAAGATGGCCTTGCGGAAGCCGATGCCCTCGTTGTAGTTGAAGTCGCGGACCTTCTTGGGGCACTTGCGCGCGCACTCGCCGCAGGCGATGCACTTGTCCATGTCCACATAGCGGGGGTGCCGCTTCATGTGCACCGTGAAGTCGCCCTGCTCGCCCTCGACCCTTTCCAGCTCGGTAAGGGTCATCAATTCGATGTTCAAGTGCCGACCGCACTCGACCAGCTTGGGCGAGATAATTCACATGGCGCAGTCGTTGGTGGGGTAGGTCTTGTCCAGACGGGACATGGCCCCCCCGATCACCGCGCCGCGCTCCACCAGGTAGACGAAGTAGCCGCTGTCGGCCAGGTCCAGGGCGGCCTGCATGCCGGCGATGCCGCCGCCCACCACCATCACCGCGCCGATATCTTGTTGTGCCATGCCTCGTTACTCCTCTTCAGCCTGGGGTGCGGCGCCGGGCAGGATCAGGCTGTCCGCCACCAACTCCCAGATGTACTTGACCTCTACGTCAAGCTTGTACTCCTTGGACAGGCTCTTCATGATCTGGTCCCGGCAGTTGTGGCAGGGAGCGATCACCATCTTGGCGCTGGTCTTCTTGATCTGCTGGGCCTTGAGGCGGCCGTAGAAGACGCGCTCCTCCTTGAAGGGCATGGCCCAGGCGCCGCCGCCGGCCCCGCAGCAGTAGTTGCCCTCCTGGTTGGGGTACATCTCGGCGAAGTTGGGGCAGCACTGGCGGGTGATCCAGCGCCCCTCGTCGCCGTAGCCCTTGCCGAAGGCCTTGAGGGACTTGCGGCCGTAGTTGCAGGGGTCGTGATAGGTGGTGAGGTGATGATGGATGGAGGGGTCCACCTTGATGCGGCCCTCCTCAAAGTAGCGCATGAGGAGCTCGAAGATGTTGAGCACCTCAAAGTTCTTCATGTCGTCCTTGAACCACTTGTTGAGACCAAGCCTGGTCGCGTAGTAGGCGTGGCCTCACTCGGGCAAGCGGAGCGTCTTGCACTCCAGTTTGTACATGTTCTCGACGATGCGGCCCACGATGGTCTTCATGGACTGGTCGTCGCCGCTAAACAGGCCCCAGTTGACGCCCTCCCAGTTCTCGGAGGGGATGGTCCAGTCCTCGCCCGCGGCGTGGAAAATCTTCCACCAGTACTTCATGTCGTCGGGCTCGCCGAAGGGCTCCTTGGAGTTGCAGGTCACCATGAGGTTGGCGCCCTTCTTGTCCACCGGGGCCTTGAAGCCGGGGCAGGCGTCCTCGGCCAACTCCTCGGAGAGCTCCTCCAAAAGGAACAGGAAGTCTTCCTTGGGTATGCCCAGGTTGTTGCCCCGGTTGAGGCACATCACCACGCCCTTGTGTATGGGGCCGGGCACCTTGTCGCGCTCGCGCAGGCCACGCACGGTGCGGAACATGGAGACGATCTCCACGTTCATGGGGCAGGCCTCCTCGCACTTGCCGCACAGGGTGCACTTCCA
The DNA here is from genome assembly GCA_016208115.1 of Desulfarculus sp. Classification (GTDB taxonomy): domain Bacteria; phylum Desulfobacterota; class Desulfarculia; order Desulfarculales; family Desulfarculaceae; genus JACRDC01. The sequence continues at coordinate 291 of JACQYR010000283.1, read as the reverse complement.
GGGCCACTGGGAGGCGATGAGCTGGTCCTCCAGGCCCAGGACCACCATGCGGATGGCCTTGCGGGGGTCCAGGCCGTCCACGCCCGAGATGGGGCAGGCCGACGCGCAGGAGCCGCAGGTCAGGCAGACGTCGGCCCACTGGGGATTGGGCCTGAGCCGCGTGGAGCGCTGGCCGATCTTGGAACCGGCGATGGAGGGATCGAACTGGGCGCCCACCTGGGGGGCGCGGCTGGCGATGCGCCGCACCTTGAGGCTGCCGGGATTGAGCCCGAACTCGCCGCAGATCCTCTC
>JACQYR010000067.1:29788-42028 GCA_016208115.1 Desulfarculus sp. | reverse complement strand
CTCTCGGCCCAGTCGCACACCATGCGCGGATACGTGGTTCGCTTGGGGGAACTGGTGGGGCGCGCCGGCGCGGCGGCAGGGGAGGCCGGCGGCCTAGCCGCCCGGCCGGGGGCGCCCTCGGCCCTGCCGGCGCCGGAGAGTCAGGAGTTCTAGCACAGCCGCCAGCGGGTGCGGAAGCGTAGCTTGCCGCCCAGCGTCTTGGCCAGCACATGCCCGCCTTATTCTTCGGGCGCGCCCGCGAGCCCCAGGGCTCACGGCGTTAGGCCCATCATTGCGCAGTTGCCAAAATATATTAGATAGCTGTAATATAGCTAAACGCTGGTCGCCTGCCACCCGCCGCGCCGCTTTCATCGGCTTGGCTTGTCCAGGTTGGCCGACTAGTACGCCTGCCCACCAGGAAACAAGGAGACGCCATGCGGCTCAGCCTGCGCAGCCGGTTTTTGATCCCCACCCTCGTGCTCATTTTCCTGGGCATGAGCGCCGCCACCCTGTTTTCCTACCTGAACACCAAGGAGGCCTTGCAACAGGCCGTGGCTGACCAGGTTCAACAGTTGGCGGCCTCTGCCTCCTTGCAGATTAGTTCCTGGATCAAGGAACGCAAGTTCAACACGCGGCAGTGGAGCCAGGACCCCATGCTTCGTTCGGCGGCGATGGCCGCGGACGAGGCCTCGGTAACTGTTCATAATTATTTAGAACGGCTGAAGAAGGAGGCGCCTTATTTCGAGATGCTCGCGGTGGCCAATTCCTCGGGCCTGGTTACGGCCGCCTCCGACCCCCAAGTGGTGGGCAAGCTCAACGTGGGCGGCCAGCCGTTCTTTAAGCAAGCCATGCAAGGGCAAGTAACAGTCTCGCCGGTTGAAAAGAGCGGTTCCTCCGGCAAGCCCGTGTTCAGCATAGCAGCCCCCATGGTCTTTTCGGGCGAAACCGCCGGCGTGTTCATAGCTGTTTTGGACCTGGCCATCTTTGCCCAGGAGTTCGTGGACCCAATCAAGGTGGGCCAAAGCGGCTACGCTTTTTTGACCAACAAGGAGGGCCTGGCCCTGGCCCATTCCGACAAGACCAAGGTGCTCAGCCTGGACTTGTCCAAGCAGGATTTCGGGCAGCGCATGCTGGCGGCCAAGGAGGGGATCCTGTCCTACGCCTTCGAGGGCGTGGAGAAGATGGCCGCCTTCCGCCAGGAGAAGGAGCTGGGCTGGCTGGTGGTGGTGACCGCCAACCACGCCGACCTCATGGCCCCGGCCCGGCGGCTGGGCTATTTCAATGGCGTGATCGCCCTGGCCGCCCTGGCCCTGGCCGGCCTGGTGATGTTCCTGGTGGCCCGCGGCATCGTGCGCCCCATCAACATCTGCATTGACGCCCTGGCCGAGGGCGCGGGCCAGGTGGCCGACGCCTCCAGCCAGGTCTCCAACACCAGCCAGGCCCTGGCCGAGGGCACGGGGGCCCAGGCCTCGTCCCTGGAGGAGAGCACCGCCTCCCTGGAGGAGCTCTCGGCCATGACCCGGCAGAACGCCGACCACGCCCAGCAGGCCAAGGGCCTGGTGGGGGAGACCTCCCAGGCGGTGGGCGAGGCCAACCAGAGCCTGGATAAGCTCAGCCAGGCCATGGAGCGCATCAGCGCCGCCAGCGCCCAGACGGCCAAGATCATCAAGACCATTGACGAGATCGCCTTCCAGACCAACCTGCTGGCCTTGAACGCCGCCGTGGAGGCGGCCCGGGCGGGTGAGGCCGGGGCCGGGTTCGCCGTGGTGGCCGACGAGGTGCGCAACCTGGCCATGCGCGCGGCCCAGGCCGCCCAGAACACCACCGACCTGATCGAGGAGAACATCCAGAACGTCAAGGCCGGGGTTGAGCTGTTGACGGTGACCAGCCAGGCCTTCGCCGGGGTGGAGGGGCGGGCGGCCAACGCCCAGGGCCTCATCACCGAGATCGCCGCCGCCTCCAGCGAGCAGGCCCAGGGCATCGAGCAGCTCAACCAGGCCATGGCCAGCATGGACAAGGTCACCCAGGCCAACGCCGCCAGTTCCGAGGAATCGGCGGCGGCGGCCGAGGAACTCTCGGCCCAGTCGCACACCATGCGCGGTTACGTGGTCAGGCTGGGCGAATTGGTGGGGCGCGGCGGCGCGGCGGCAAGGCCGGGCGCGGCGGCCGCCGGGGGCAAGCCGCCCTCGGCCCTGCCCGCGCCCGAGGGCCAGGAGTTCTAAGCCTTCCCAACAGGGGGGGCCGGCCTGGGCGCTGGCTCCCCTCTACCGGCAAAAACGGGCGGGGATGAACCCCGCCCGTTTTGTCATCAACCCGCCACGCGGGCCGTCAAACGGCCACGGTGGGCCGGCCGGCGAAGAAGTCCACCACGAAATTGATGTGTTGCAGCATGCCCTCGAAGGCGGCTTGGGTGTCGTGGCTCTTGATGGCCCCCAACACCTTCTCGTGCTGGGCGATCACCGCCCGGATGTTGGCCGGCGACTCGTAGAGGTGGGCCAGGTTTTCGCGGATGCCGAAGCGCAAGAGGTCGTAGAGGTGCTTCATGATGTGTATCTGCACCGGGTTCTTGCTGGCGTAGGCGATGCACATGTGGAAGTGGGCGTCCTCCTCGAAGGCCAGCCCGCCCTTTTCCACATTCTCGCGCATGGCCACCAGGCTCTTCTCGATAAGGTGGATGTCCTCCTCGCTGGCCCGGCGGGCGGCCAGGGCGGCGGCGTTGCACTCCAGGCCCAGGCGCACCTCCAACAGCTCCACCAGGGAGGCCTCGTGGCCGTCCAGGAGGAGCTTGAGGGGGTTGTTGTCCTGGTCGGAGCGGGGCTGGCGCACAAAGGTGCCCTGGCCCTGACGGTGTTCCAAGAGCCCGCGGTCCACCAGTTTGTTGATGGCCGCGCGCACCGTGGGCCGGCTGACGCCCATGGACTGGGCCAACTCGCGCTCGGGCAGTATCTGCTGCCCCGGCTTGAGCTGGCCGCGAAAGATCAGGTCCCGCAGTTGCTCGAAGACCTGGTCCGAGATCTTCTTGGGTCTTACGACTTCAAAAATGGCTGGCCCTCTTTTCCGCCGGCGCCCCATTGATGCCCGCCGTGGGGTCCCCTGGGTCAGCCGGCCTTGCCGCCCGGCCCCAGGGCCTGGGCGTAGACCTCGATGACGTGCCGCACCGCGATGGCCTGCCCGTCTTGGGACAGGGCGTCGCTGATCTGGGCCATGCAGGCCGGGCAGGAGGTGGCCACGGCCTGGCAGCCGCTGGCCTTGATGTTCTCCAGCTTGCGCCGGCCGATGGCCGCCGACTGCTCATAGTGGAGCAGGTTGAAGCTGCCGCCCATGCCGCAGCACCAGTCAGCCTCGGCCATCTCCACCAGGCGCTGGCCGGGGCTGGCCGCCAGCAGTTTGCGGGGCTGGGCGGCCACGCCCAGGGACTTCTTGAGGTGGCAGGGGTCGTGGTAGGTGATGGCCCGCCCCTCATGGTCCTCCGGGCAAATGGTATTACCCACTAACAGCTTATCCACCAAGAACTGGCTGATGTCAATGGTCTTTCGGCTTAAGCGCTCCACCTGGGCACGTTGTCCGGCATTCAGGCCCTGGGCCATCAGCGGCCAGAGCTTCTTGATGGCGCTGGTGCAAGTGGCGCAGGCGGTGACCAGGTAATCGAAGTTGCCGGGGCGCAGGTGGGCCAGATTGTGGGTGAGCATTTGTTCGAAGGCCTGGCTGTCGCCGGCCGACAGCGCCGGCATGCCGCAGCAGGCCTGGGCCGGCGGGATGGCCAGGCCCACGCCGTGATGGGTCAGGGCCTTGACCACGGCCTGGCCCACCCTGGGGTAGAGCTTGTCCACCAGGCAGCCCACGAAGAAGGCCACCCGGGGCTTTCCCGGCGCGGGGGGGGTGTCCATCTGGGGGATGAGGGCGTGCAGGGGTTTGGCAGCCAGGCGGCGGAAGTGGCGGTCCCCCAGGGGTGAGGTCAGGCGGGCACAGGAGGTGCCCAAGAGCTCGCTGGCCGGCCGGCCCATGACCCCTTGCAGGCGTCCGGCCAGGCTGGCCAGCAGGTTGAACAGGGCCGGCCGGGTGAGTAGCCCCCTGAAGATGAGCTTCTTGGCCGGGGAGAGCCCCTGGTAGCCGGCCAGCACCGCCCGGGCCTTGAGGAAGATGTCCAGGGATTTCACGCCGCTGGGGCAATTGGCCGCGCAGGAGCCGCACAACAGGCATTTGTTCAGGCGCTCCTGCACGGCCCCGGCGTCCCTCAGCATCTCCTTGGCCAGGCCGTCCAGGAGGGCCAGCTTGCCCCGGGCCACGTCGGACTCGCGGCCAGTCTGGGCGTAGAGGGGGCAGACCGACTGGCACAGGCCGCAGCGCATGCAGACCACCAACTGGTCTTCCAAATCCCCCAGCAGGCGGGCCAGTTCGCGGGGATCGGCCATGGGCTTTAGCCTCCGATGATCTTGCCGGGGTTCAATATGCCCTTGGGGTCCAGGGCCTTTTTGAGCCGCCGCGACCAGTCCACGCTGGCGCGGCTGGTCTCCATCTCCAAAAAGCGCGGCTTGGCCAGGCCGATGCCGTGCTCGCCCGAGAGGGTGCCGCCCAGTTCCAGGGCCTTCTTGAAGATGGCTTCCACGGCGGCCTCCACCCGCTGCCATTCCTGATGGTCGCGTTTGTCGCAGCAGATGGTGGGGTGCAGGTTGCCGTCGCCGGCGTGGCCAAAGGTGCCGATGGTGAGGTCATAGGTGCGGGCTATGCTGCCCAGCGCTGCGATCATGGCCGGTATCTGGCTGCGGGGCACCGTGGCGTCCTCCAGCACCGTGGTGGGCTTCTGCTTGGCCAGGGCCGAGAGGGCCGTGCGCCGGGCCTCCCAGACGCGGTCGCGCTGGGCCGCGTCCTGGGCCACCTCCAGGCGCGCCGCGCCCTCAAGGCGGCAGATCTCCTCCACGCGGGCCGCCTCCTCGGCCACCTGGGCCGGGTGGCCATCCACCTCGATCAAGAGCAGGGCCGCCGCCTGGGTGGGCAGCCCGGCGTGGCTGTAGTCCTCCACGGCGCGGATGGTGAAGTTGTCCAGAAACTCCAGGGTGGCCGGCACGATGTGCGCGGCGATGATGGCGGCCACGGCCTGGGAGGCCTTGTCCACGTCGTCGTAGACGGCCATCATGGCCCGGGCGGCTAAAGGCGGGGGCACCAGCTTGAGGGTGATTTCGCTGATGACCCCCAGGGTGCCCTCGGAGCCCACCATCAGCCCGGCCAGGTTGTAGCCGGTGACGCATTTCACGGTCTTGGCGCCGGTTTTCACCAGGCCGCCCTCCACGTCGTAGTAGCTAAGGCCCATGACGTAGTCGCGGGTGACGCCGTATTTAAGGCCGCGCAGGCCGCCGGCGTTCTCGGCCACGTTGCCGCCCAGGGTGGAGACGGCCTGGCTGCCGGGGTCCGGGGGGTAGAAGAGCTTCTGAGCGGCCACGGCGGCGGCGAACTTGGCGGTTATGACCCCTGGCTGCACGCGGGCGTACATGTCGGCGCTGTTGATCTCCAGGATGCGGTTAAGGGCGTTGGTCAAGACCACCACGCCGCCGGCCGCGGGTATGGTGCCGCCCGAGAGGTTGGTGCCCGAGCCGCGCACGGTAAGCGGCAAGCCGTGGTCATTGCACAGCCTGACCAGGCCGCCCAGGTGCTCCACGGTGGCCGGGCGCACGGCCAGGGCGGGCAGGGCCGGCTCTAGCACCGCGGCGTCGTAGGAGTAGGTCAAGAGGTCGGCCGGGGCGGTGAATACGTTGTCGGCGCCGGCCAGGTCCTCGAATTGCTTGAGCAGGGCGGGGGGGATCATGGCGTCTCCTTGGGGAGGGGGGCCGCCAGGGGCGGAGGGCGCTAAAGGTAACAAAATCAAACCAAAAACAATAAGGACCAATATTGGGCCTCTGTTATATATAGTGCATATTATAGAGGAAAAAATAATTGTGCAATCTAAAAAATTGGCTTGACATCCAAAAACAGCCTACTATATGTTATTTGGTACGACCAATGAGGCGGCCAGTTGCCAATCCCCAGCTCCCCCTGCCCAACCGCCCCAGCGATCCCGGCCGAGGGCCGCCCTACCCACCTGGGGCGGCCGCGGCCCTCCCTGCGCAACCAGGAAACCATGCCCCCTAACCCGCGAGGTGAGCGATGATTTGGCAACAGGTATACAACCCTCTAAACAGCGTGGCCCTATCCACCTTTTTCGCCGCCATCCCGGTGGTGGTCCTCTTGGGGACCCTGGCCATCTTCCATATGAAGGCCCATTGGTCGGCCATCCTGGGCCTGGCCTCGGCCCTGGTGGTGGCTATCTTCATCTTCAACATGCCCGCCGACATGGCCTTGGCCACCGCCGGCTACGGGGCGCTGTTCGGCCTGTTGCCCATCGGCTGGATCATCCTGCACGTCATCTTTTTGTACAGGCTGACCAAGGAAAAAGGCTGGTTCGACGTCCTCCAGGAAAGCCTGACCGGCGTCACCCAGGACAGCCGCCTGCAACTGGTGCTCATCGCTTTCTGTTTCGGCGCCTTTTTCGAGGGCGCCGCCGGCTTCGGCACCCCCGTGGCGGTCACCGCCGCCATCCTCATCGGCCTGGGCTTCCCGCCCTTGCAGGCCTCGGGCCTGGCCTTGATCGCCAACACCGCGCCGGTGGCCTTCGGCGCCCTGGGCATCCCCATCACCACCCTGGCCGCCGTCACCAAGCTGGACGAGATGCAACTGAGCATGATGGCCGGGCGCCAGTTGCCCTTCTTCTCGTTGTTGGTGCCCTTCTGGCTGGTCTGGGCCTACGCCGGCTTCAAGGGCATCAAGGACGTCTGGCCCGCCATCCTGGTGGCCGGCGTGACTTTCGCCATCCCCCAGTTCCTGGTCTCCAACCTGCACGGCCCCTCCCTGGTGGACATCATCGCCTCCCTGGTCTCCATGGCCTGCCTTACCCTGTTCCTGCTGAATTGGAAGCCCAAGAAGGTCTGGGGCCTCAACGGCCACGACGCCGACATGAAGGCCCGGGGCACCTCCCAGCATACCCGCGCCGAGATATTGCGGGCCTGGATGCCCTGGATCATCCTTAGCGTGCTGGTCTTCCTGTGGGGCCTGCCGGTGGTCAAGGGCTTCTTGAACGGCCTGTCCTGCCCCAAGTTCAACATCCCCTTCCTGCACAATCTCATCGAGCGGGTGCCGCCGGTGGTGCTCCATCCCGAGAAGGAAAAGGCCGTCTACGTGCTCAACTGGCTCTCGGCCACGGGCACGGGCATCCTCATCTCGGCCATCATCTCGGGCTTGCTCATGGGCTACTCCCTCAAGGGCCTGGCCAAGGCCTACTGGGAGACCATCAAGACGGTGCGCTTCTCCATGTTGACCATTGCCGCCATGCTGGCCCTGGGCTTCACCACCCGCTACTCGGGCCTGGACGCCACCCTGGGGCTGACCTGCGCCATGACCGGCTGGTTCTATCCCTTCTTCGGCACCCTGCTGGGCTGGCTGGGCGTGGCGCTCACCGGCTCCGACACCGCCTCCAACGTGCTCTTCGGCGGCCTGCAACGCATCACCGCCGAGCAGATCGGCCTGAGCCCGGTGCTCATGGCCTCGGCCAACTCCACTGGCGGCGTCATGGGCAAGATGATAGACGCCCAGAGCATCGTGGTGGCCTCCACCGCCACCCAGCAGTACGGCAAGGAGGGCGAAATCCTGCGCTACGTCTTCTGGCACAGCATCGCCCTGGCCTCCCTGGTGGGCGTGCTGGTCTTCCTGCAGGCCTACGTCTGGCCCTTCAGCCTGATGGTGGTGAAATAACCTGACAATCTCCCGCCCCGTCCCGTGCTAGCCTTAAAGTAACGGCTGGCGCGGGGCGGCGGCCACCCGCCGGCCACCCGCCGGCCTGATGTCTCCTCCCGGCGTTCCAGACCTTGCCGGGGCGCCGTCTCCCACCTCCTCTCTCAACCTGGGGCGCGGGGAAAGAGCCTCTCCCCGCGCCCCTGGGGGTGAACCCATGGACTACGAACTTTTCAAGGCCAAGGCCGAGGGCGTCAGCGCCGAGGTGCACCGCCTGCCCGGCCGTGCCGCGGCCCTGGCCTTTATCCTGGATTTTCTGAAGGCAAATGGCGTGGCCGATAGCCCCGGGGCCTTCGCCCTGTGGGCGCCGTGCCCCTTCCTCGCTGGCCTGGACCAGGCGGAGCTCGCCCGCCAGGTGCCGGGCTTAAGCTTCGACGTGACCAGGGAAAAGGCCGCCCAGACCCTGGTGGGTATCAACCAAGTGACCTGGGGCCTGGCCAACACCGGCACCATCGCCGGCGACGCCACGGCCATCGAGGGCCGCCTGGTCTCCACCCTGCCCTGGATACACCTGGCCATCCTGCCCACCGCCGGCCTGCTGCCCGACCTGCCGGCCTTGATCGAGCGCGTGGACCCGGCGGCCATGGCCTATCTGGCGCTGGTCACCGGCCCCAGCCGCACCGCCGACATCGAGCGGGTGCTGACCATCGGGGTGCACGGACCGGAGCGGCTGGTCATCGTCTGCGTGGACGATCTGGAGGAGGTGAACCGGTGAGCCAGGACTTCAAGCGGCAGATCAAGAAGGCCATCGAGGACCCCAACCTCACCGGCGCCCTGGGCCGCTTCTCCGAGGCCTACGCCCTCAGCCGGGCCAAGGCCTACGAGGGCATTGACTTTCAGGCCTTGCGCCAGCAGATCGCGGCCATCAAGGGCGATGCCGCCGGCAAGCTGGAGGAGCTGGCCGAGGAGTTCACCCGCCAGGCCACGGCCAAGGGCGCCCACGGCTTCCGCACCAGCCAACCCGAGGAGGTGCGGGCCTATATCCTCAACCTGGCGGCCGAGAAGGGCCTCAAGCGGGTGGTTAAGTCCAAGTCCATGGCCTCCGAGGAGATACACCTCAACCAGGCCTTGATCCAGGCCGGCCTGGAGGTCAAGGAAACCGACCTGGGCGAATGGATCATCCAGTTGGCCGGGCAGCGCCCCTCGCACATGGTCATGCCGGCCATCCACCTGACCAAGGAGGAGGTGGCCGAGATTTTCAGCAAGGAGGTCAAGGAGCGCCTGGCCGGCGACATCCCCCGCCTGGTCAAGGTGGCCCGCCGGGAATTGCGGCAAAAATTCCTGGAGGCGGACATCGGCATCAGCGGGGCCAACATCGCCGTGGCCCAGACCGGCACCCTGGTCATCATCACCAACGAGGGCAACGCCCGCCTGGTGACCTCCCTGCCCCGCGTCCACGTGGCCATCGTGGGCCTGGAGAAGCTCATCGAGCGCTTCGAGGACATCGCGCCCATACTCACGGCCCTGCCCAAGAGCGCCACCAGCCAGCTCCTGACCAGCTACGTGACCATGATTACCGGCCCGGTGCCCAACACCGACGGCACCCCCAAGGACCTGCACATCATCCTGCTGGACAACCACCGCACCGAGATGGCCGCGGACCCGGTCTTCAAACAGGCCTTGCAGTGCATCCGCTGCGCCTCCTGCCTCAACGTCTGCCCGGTCTTCCGCCTGGTGGGCGGCCACGTCTTCGGCGACGTGTACACCGGCGGCATCGGCACCGTCCTCACGGCCTGGTTCGACCAGCTCAAGAAAACCGAGGACATCCAGGGCCTGTGCATCGGCTGCGGCAACTGCAAGGAGGTCTGCCCGGCCTGCATTGACATCCCCGAGTTGATAATGGAGCTGCGCCGCCGCCTGGACAAGAAAACGCCGCGCACCTTGAGCCAGAAGGCGGCCTACGCCGTGGTGAACAACCGCCGTTTGTTCCACGGCCTTCTGCGCGCCGCCTCCCTGGCGAGCAAACCCCTGGCCAAGGACGGCTTCATCCGCCATCTGCCCCAGTTCCTGGGCGGCGACCTGGCCAGCTTCCGCAGCCTGCCGGCCATCGCCGCCGAGCCCCTGCGTGACCTATTGCCCCGGCTTCGGCAGCCACAGGGCCGCCAGAAGGCCCTGTTCTACGCCGGCTGCCTGATTGACTTCGCCTACCCCGGGGTGGGCCAGGCCGTGGTGGAGGTGCTGAACAAGGCCGGCATCGAGGTCGCCTTCCCCCAGGGGCAGACCTGCTGCGGGGCCCCGGCCCGCTACGCCGGGGCCGTGGAGGTGGCGGCCAAAAACGCCCGGGACAACATCGAGGCCCTGCTGGAGACCCCCGCCGACTACGTGGTCAGCGCCTGCCCCACCTGCACCGTGGCCCTCAAGGAGGCCTTTGGCCAGGACCTGGAGGCCCAGGGCCTGGGCGACTGGCTACCCCGGGCGCGGGAGTTGGCCGCCAAGACCTGGGACTTTTCCAGCCTGGTTAGGCGCCTGGTGGACGAGGGGCGGCTGGCTCTGCCCGCCGCCCTGGGCCTGGAGCCCTGCACTTACCACGACTCCTGCCACCTGAAGCGCAGCCTAGGCGTCCAAGAAGAGCCCCGGCAATTGCTCATCCAGGCCGGCTACCCCTTGCGGGAGATGTTCGAAAGCGACATGTGCTGCGGCATGGGCGGGTCCTACGCCCTCAAGTTCCCCGAGATTGCCCAACCCATGCTGGAGCGCAAGCTCCATAACATCGCCGGCAGCGGGGCCGGCACCGTGGCCCTGGACTGCCCGGGCTGCCTGATGCAGATCCAGGGCGGCCTGGACAAGCAAGGGAGCCCGCTCAAGGTGCGCCACACGGCCGAGCTTTTGGCCCAGGCCCTGGGCGGACTGAAGTGACCCGGCGCCGGCCGGTGGCCCAGCGGTTGACCCGGCTGCTGGGTCAAGTTCATTATTAGGACAAGTAACACATCCCCACACCCCCACCCGGAGGACCAGCCATGGGGCGCGCCCGGCAGATGAGCATCCGCACCCGCATCCTGGCCCTGCCCTTGTTGTTCCTGGCGGGGGTCCTCCTGTTGCAAGGGGCCAATTTCTTCCTGGAGGGGCGCATCAGGGACGCCGTGCTGTTCCCCGAGTTCGAAGGCCAGGTGCTGGCCGGGCACCAGAACGCCCTCAAGGCCCTGGTGGAGGCCGAGGCCTTGAGCCTGGGCCAGGCCGTCAAGGGCGTGGAGGACAAGGCCCAACGTTTTGCCATCGTGGAGAAGGCGACCGACCCCCAGCGCTTCTTCGAGGACAAGTCGGGCTACTTTTTCGCCTACGACCTGGCGGGGGTGCGCATCAACGTGCCGGTTAACAAGGCCGGCAACGGCAAGAACTTCCTGGACCTCAAGGACCAGAAGGGCAACAGCTTCATCGCCGAGATGGTGCGGAAGTCCCAGGCCGGCGGCGGCTTCGTGGAATACTACTTCGACAAGCCCGGCAAGGGCGTGCAGCCCAAGCTTAGCTACGTCAAGCTCATCCCCGGCACCGACCTTTTCGTGGGCACTGGGGTTTACATTGACAACGTGGTGGAGGAGCGCGAGGGCCTGCGCGCCAAGCTGGACCAGAAAAACTCCGAGTTCAACGCCTACAAGCTGGCCATCGTGCTGGCCGTCTTCGCCCTGGTGCTGCTCATATCGCTGTTCATCACCCGCTCCATCACCCGGGCCATCGGCCTGGTCATCGCCGGGCTGACCGATTCCTCGGGCCAGGTGGCCACCTCCTCCGGCCACGTCTCCTCCACCAGCCAGCAACTGGCCGAGGGATCTTCCCGCCAGGCCGCGGCCCTGGAGGAAAGCGCCGCCGCCTTGGAGGAGATGTCCTCCATGACCAGCACCAACGCCGGCCACGCCCGCCAGGCCGACGGTCTCATGGGCCAGGCCCGCCAGGTGGTTGAGGAGGCCAACACGGCCATGGGCGCCCTGACCGGGGCCATGCAGGAGATCAGCCAGGCCAGCCAGCAGACCTCCAAGATCATCAAGACCATTGACGAGATCGCCTTCCAGACCAACCTGCTGGCCCTGAACGCCGCCGTGGAGGCCGCCCGGGCGGGAGAGGCCGGGGCGGGTTTCGCCGTGGTGGCCGGCGAGGTGCGCAACCTGGCCATGCGGGCCGCCGAGGCGGCCAAGAACACGGCCCAGCTCATCGAGGGCACGGTGCACAAGATCAAGGAGGGCTCGGACCTGGTGGACCGGACCGCCCAGGCCTTTGGCCAGGTGGCCCAGAGCACCAACAAGGTGGGCGATCTGGTGGGCGAGATCGCCTCGGCTTCCTCCGAGCAGGCCCAGGGCATCGAGCAGGTGAGCAAGGCCGTGGCGGCCATGGACCAGGTCACCCAGCAGAACGCCGCCCACGCCCAGGAGTCGGCCGCCTCCTCCGAGCAGATGAGCGCCCAGGCCAAGCGCCTGCACGATCTGGTGGGCGACCTGGTGGCCCTGGCCGGGT
>JACQYR010000067.1:13011-29761 GCA_016208115.1 Desulfarculus sp. | reverse complement strand
TCGGCGCCCGCCGGGGGGGCGAGTGCCTCGGCACCCAATGCGGGTCGGTTGAGGCTGCCGTTCAAGCGTCCATGATGCCTCCCGTCGTGGGGCGCCCCAAACAAGACGGGCGGGGATAAACCCTGCCCCTACGAAGAAAAGGCCTCTTGTTGCCTTTGGTTTTCGTAGGGGCGGGGTTTACCCCCGCCCGGGATTTGTATCCCAAATTAAGGCAACTGGGTTGATCCTTGGCCAGCCTCACCCCTGCTCGAAGAGCACCTGGTGGAGAATGGGCACCGCCTTGGGTATGTCGGCGTCGTCCACCACCATGGAGAAGTTGATGCTGCCCATGCCCAGGCTGACCATGTCCACCCGCGCCCCGGCCTGGGCCATGGCCTTGAGGATCTCGGCGCCCTGACCGCCGCGCTGGGCCAGGTTGCGCCCCACCACCACCAGCACCGTCTTGCCGGCCCGCACCTGGCATTCGCCGAACTCCTCCAGGTCGGGTATGGCCCGTTTTACCAGGTCCAGGCGGTCGCTGGTCAAGGAGACGCTGATCTCCGAGGTGGAGATCATGTCCACCACCACGTCGTGCCGGGCCAGGACCTGGAAGACCTTGGCCAAAAAGCCGGCCTGTTGCAGCATGCCCGTGGAGCTGATGGTCAGCACCACCTGGTTTTCCTTGTAGGCGATGGAGGTCACCGAGCGGGGCTCGGCCTCGCCCTGGCGGTCTATTACCGTGCCGGGGTGGTCGGGATGGTTGGTGTTCAAGACCCGCACCGGGATGCCGCGCTCCATGGCCGGCAGCAGGGTGGAGGGGTGCAGCACCCGCCCGCCGAAGTGGGCCAGCTCGGCGGCCTCGTCAAAGCGCATCAGGGGAATATTGCGCGCGCCCGGCACCACGCTGGGGTCGGCGGTCATGACCCCGTCGGTGTCGGTCCATATCTCCACCTCCTCGGCCCCCAGGGCGGCCCCCACCAGGGTGGCGGTCAGGTCGCTGCCGTTGCGCCCCACGGTGGTGATGTCGCCCTGCTCGGTCTGGCCCACGAAGCCGGTGACGATGGGCACCACGTCGGCCGGCACCTTTTCGGCAAAGGCCTGGCGCATGCGCCGGTCGTAGTCGGGCAGGGGCCGGGCGCCGCCGAAGTTGGCGTCGGTGATGAAGCCCAGGTCCCAGACGTCGTAGGCCTGGGACTTGAGCCCCTGGCGGGTGAAGAAGTCGGCTAGGCAGCGCACGGCCATGCGCTCGCCGAAGCTGGCGATATGGTCCAGGCTGCGGGGGGAGAGTTCGCGCACCAGGCCAATGCCGCGCAACAGATCGCTCAGGTCCTGGTACAGGTCGCTGAGAATATCCGGCGGGCAGCCCAGCTCCTGGGCGATCTCCGACTGAAAGTCTATGACGTCGGGCAGGGAGAACTGGCGGTTGGCCGCGGCCTTGGCGGCGTTGATGAGATGGTCGGTCATGCCCTTGTGGGCTGAGCTGACCACGATGGGCCGCCGGGGCAGCCGGCCCTGGACGATCTCCATCACCTTGGCGATCTGCGCGCGGTTGGCCACCGAGCTGCCGCCGAATTTCATCACGATCATGGCTGGTCCTCGCCTGCGGGGTGCTTGATTTCGGGCCGTCACAATATCCTCAGGAATTATCGTCTATGGGCGGCCCTGTCAAGAGCCAGCCCGCCGCCGGGCAGGACGCCGGCACGAGGTTGACAAGGGCCGGGCTTTGCGGCCAACATGCCTGCCAGGGGGGTGCGCCCGGCGGCCCCTGGCCGTACAATAGCAGGCACGGTTATTGACCCCGAAAAAGGAGCCCAGGGTTATGTCCACGGCCGAGCCAGTATTTTCTAATTTCATCCGCAGCATCATTGACGAGGACATGGCAAGCGGCAAATGGGCCGGCCGGGTGGCCACCCGTTTTCCGCCCGAGCCCAACGGCTACCTGCACATCGGCCACGCCAAGAGCATCTGCCTGAACTTCGGGCTGGCCAATGAATACGGCGGCACCTGCAACCTGCGCTTCGACGACACCAATCCCAGCAAGGAAGACGTGGAGTACGTGGACTCCATCATGGACACCGTGCGCTGGCTGGGCTTCGACTGGCAGGACCGCCTCTACTACGCCTCCGACTACTTCCAGAAGCTCTACGAATACGCCGAGGCCCTGATCCAAAAGGGCCTGGCCTACGTGGACGACTCCACTCCCGAGGAGATAAGGGCCGCCCGGGGCACCCTCACCGAGCCCGGCCAGCACAGCCCCTACCGCAATCGCAGCGTGCAGGAGAACCTGGACCTGTTCCGGCGCATGAAGGCCGGCGAGTTCCCCGACGGCAGCCGGGTGCTGCGCGCCAAGATAGACATGGCCTCGCCCAACATCAACCTGCGCGACCCCACCATCTACCGCATCAAGCACGTGCACCACCACCGCACCGGCGGCCAGTGGTGCATCTACCCCATGTACGACTATACCCACTGCATCAGCGACGCCCTGGAGGGCATCACCCACTCCATCTGCACGCTGGAGTTCGAGGACCACCGCCCGCTCTACGACTGGTGCCTGGACCAGTTGCCCGTGCCCTGCCACCCCCAGCAGATCGAGTTCGCCCGGCTCAACCTGGAATACACCCTCATGAGCAAGCGCAAGCTGCTCCTCCTGGTGCAGGAGGGGCACGTGGCCGGCTGGGACGACCCCCGCATGCCCACCCTGGTGGGCCTGCGCCGCCGGGGCTACACCCCGGGGGCCATCCGCGCCTTCTGCGAGCGCATCGGCGTGGCCAAGCGCGACAGCCTGATCCCCATGGAGCTTCTGGAAAAGGCGGTGCGCGACGACCTGAACACCAGCGCCCGGCGGGTCATGGCCGTCTTGGACCCCATCAAGGTGGTGATTGACAACTACCCCGAGGGCCAGGTGGAGCACTTCGAGGCGCCCTACTTCCCCGACGCCCCCCCGGCCATGGGCAGCCGGCCGGTGCCCTTTGGCCGCGAGCTGTACATCGAGCGCGAGGACTTCCTGGAGGACCCGCCCAAGAAGTTCTGGCGCCTGGCCCCGGGGCGGGAGGTGCGCCTGCGCTGGGCCTACTTCGTCACCTGCACCCACGTGGTCAAGGACGACGAGGGCCGCATCACCGAGGTCCACTGCACCTACGACCCGGCCACCAAGGGCGGCGACGCCCCCGACGGCCGCAAGGTCAAGGGCACCATCCATTGGGTCTCGGCGGCGCACTCGCTCTTGGCCACCGTGCGCCTCTACGACCGCCTGTTCACCGTGGCCAACCCCGGGGCCGACAAGGACCACGACTGGCGCGAGCTCATCAACCCCGACTCCCTCAAGGCCCTCACCTGGGCGCGCCTGGAGCCCAGCCTGGCGACGGCCCAGCCCGGCGAGATGTTCCAGTTCGAGCGCAAGGGCTTTTTCTGCGCCGACCTGGAGGAGCACGCCGCCGGCAAGCCGGTCTTCAACCGCACCGTGACCCTGCGCGACACCTGGCAGAAGATCGTGGCCGCCGACAAGGGCGGCAAGTAGCCCGCCCCGACTCATTACGCTAGCAGGGGAGCCGGCCTTCGGGGCTGGCTCCTTTTTTTTGCGCCCATGGGCTGGCTTGACCAATGCCCGCCGGGCGTGGCATTATCATTGGGCCTTTGCACACCAGGGGGAAATCATGCCCGAGCGCGTAATAAGATGGCTGCACCTGTCGGATTTTCATTGCGGCAAGGGTTCTGGTGTGACCTCGGCAAGCAAGAGTTTGTTTGAGGAAATTGAAAAGAGATGCAACCAGGGGTACTGCCCTGACCTGGTGTTCTTAACCGGCGATATCGCCAATAAGGGCCAGGCCAAGGAATATAACGAGTTTCGCGATGTTTTTTATGATCCTTTGGAAAAGTTGCTCACGGGTAGGCATGTTAATATATTTGTTGTCCCGGGTAACCATGATCTCAATCGGGAAAAGTCCATTGATGAGATAAAGCCCAAGCGCAACTTTTTCGATGAAAATCCGGGAGTACTTGAACCCAACACGGAGAGTCACAAAGCCAGAGAAAAACTTTTCTCAAGGTTCGAGGCTTTTACCAATGCCAAGCTGCCGCCCGATGAGGGCAAGTGGTTATTTAGCAAGGAAGGGGCGTGGGCAAAAATTATCGAGGTGCAGACTGTGCGGGTTGGTATTTTATTAATTAATACGGCCTGGGTGTCTCGAAAAAAGGACGAAAAAGGACAGCTTTCACCTGGCCGCTACATTGTGGAAGAAGGGCTGCGGGCGATAGAAGATGCGGAGTTGAAGCTTGTCGTGGGACACCACCCCTTGCCGTGGTTCCACGGGGACGATGAGGAATATATTCGCCAATGGTTTGGTGATAAAGATGTTCTCTATGTTCATGGCCACCTCCACCATGGCGAGTCCAGGATGGAAGAAGCTGGCTCCAGCAGTTTTCGGGTACTGCAAACCGGCGCGGTATTCGAGCCAACACCCACGGAACGCCTAAAAAGCCGCGTCATGTGGGCCGAACTTAACCTAGATGCCGGCTGTGTGATAACGGAGCCCTTGTATCGGGTGGGCACGGCATGGGTATCTGATAATGCGGCTTTTCATAAGAAGTTTCAAATGCCTGATCGTATACACTGGCGTTTACCCCTGCCTGGCCGCGTCATGGAACCCTTGGCCCCCAAAGGCTGGAAGGTCATTACCCCGGATTTTCTGCAACAACAAAAGAAAGATATTTCTGACGAGGAAGCCCTGAAGTTCTTCAACGGCCTTCAGCCCAACTGGGCCTTGGCCCTTTCGGAACACGCCCCCCGGCGGGGGGTCGTGGCCAAGCTGAAAAACTACCTGCTAGGCCCCGGTGGTGCCGGTGGGCCGCTACGGGGCAGTTTGCCCAGCGTTACCCTCCTTTCCGGCCCCAGCGGGGAGGGCAAGTCCACCATCCTGCGCCAGACCGTGGCCGAGCTATTGAAGGCCCAACCCCAAATCAAGGTCTTTTGGCATGATGATCTGGAGACGGAATTGCCCATGAATTTCGTTGAAGGGCTGGACAGCGCTGGCGGGCCGTATTTGATCGTCTCGGATGAAGCCGACCTGATTGTTCAAAGCCTGCACAAGGCGGCCAAGTGGTTGCATGGTGCCAACCATGGCCATGTTCATTTCCTGTTGTCGGTCCGTTCTACTTCTTGGATAGCCACCAATCCTGAAAGGCTGAGATGGAGGGACTTCACTACCTTCAATGATAAGGATTTTGTGGTAAGCGGGCTGACCCTGGAGGATGCCAGGGAATTGGTGAAAGCCTGGCGAAAAATGGGGGATGCCGGCCTTTGTCAGTTAAAGGACCGGACCGACGATGAGGCCGCCAGGACGCTGGTGGCGGAAGCGGCCAAGGTCAAGCCTGGCGCCGAGGGCTCTTTCCTGGGCGCTCTCTTGGAGATACGTGAAGGCCCGGAGGCCTTGCGGGCCAGGGTGGGAGCCCTTTTAGCCATCCTGCGGGACCGTGAGTTCAAGCCGGGGGTGTCCCTGGCCGATGCCTTTGCCTACATCGCGGCCCCCCACGATGTGGGAATTTTGGTGCTTACCAAGCCGGTGCTGGCCCAGGCCTTGGGTTGCACCGTGCAGCAGGTGGGCACGGCCTTGCTGACCCCCCTGGGGCAAGAGGCCCTAATCGCCGCCCCTGGCCGCTTCATTACCACTCGCCACCAAAAGATCGCCAAGGCAGCCTGCGAGTTGCTGCGCGAGCAATTCGGGGCGGACATGGATGAGGTCTATGTTGACTTAATTAGGGCTGCTACAGAGATACGCCAGCAAGGTCCTTTGCCTGAGATCAAAGAATGGAACCGCCTCCCTGCTATCTTCGCCAAAAAACGGCCCGATTTTGCGCTGCGCCTGATCCAGGCCCAGCGCCAGGCCGCGCCAAACGACAAGTTTTACCTTTCCAAACATTCAGCCCTCTTGCGCGGGGCTGGGGATAAGGAAGGCGCCGCCCGCCTCTTCCGCTCTTACCGCCCACTCCCTCACAACGATCGCGCTTTCTTCTTCGAATGGGCCAGCGCCGAGGGCGAGGCCGGGCGTGACGCCATCGCCGCCTGGCTTACGGCTTATTCCCTGGCCGACGCCGGCGGGCGGGATACAATCGACAATACGCGGGCTAAACAGTCCCTGGCCGGCCTGGGCATGGCCTTTCTGAAGCTGCACGAGGCCACAGGCGACCATGACTACGCCCTGGCCTTGGGTGCCGTGGGACAGTTGGGACCGGAAATAGACCCTAGCGATTATAAGGGCCTGGGATTCTTCCAGACCCACCGCGATAAAGCCGCCGACGCCGGCGTGGGCAAGCAGCCAGCCGCCCAGGCCTGGCAGGCCATAGAGCACGCCATCAAGAAGGCCTGGGCCGCCCGCGAGGAAGACCTGCCAGACATCCCCCCGGCCAGCGGGTTCAAATACAACCAACTCCTCAAGCTCCTGGGCCTGCCCCAGGTCGCCCCCGCCTAGGGCCGGCCCCCCCGGAGCACGGCCCCAACCTTAAAGCGCGCGCTTTCTTTCCCTTCCAATCGCGGCCTTGGCGCCCCCCGGCCCGGCCCCACCTATTCAGGGTAACGCCTGTCCGCTGGTGCGTTTTTCGCCCCGGGCCGGCGGGAAAACGATTAATTTTTCCGGGGCATTAAAGATTGGGTGCAGGGCTGCCGATCAGTATCCGTAGGAGCATCACCTCGGAGCAGCCATGGCCCCCGACCTACCACAGCGCATAGAGCGCCTGCCCTCGCTGCCCACTGTGCTGTCCAATCTCCTGGCCGCCCTGGACAACGAGACCACCTCCACCCAGGACATCGAGCACATCCTGGAGCAGGACCAGTCCACCACCAGCAAGCTGTTGTCCGTGGCCAACTCGGCCTATTACGGCCTGCGCCACCAGGTGACTAGCATCAGCCGGGCGGTGATGGTGCTGGGCCTGGATGAGGTGCGCTCCATCTGCCTGGGCACGGTGCTGGCCTCCATGCTGGGGCCGCGGGCCTTTGCCGACGAGGAGTCGGCCCGCCAGTTGTGGCGCCACTCCCTGGCCACCCAGCAGGCGGCCCGGCTCTTGGCCGAGCGAAGCGGGGCGGTGAACAAGTCGGTGGCGCTCACCACCGGGCTGCTGCACGACCTGGGCTGGGTGGTGCTCATGGCCTACCGCCCCGAGCTGTGGGAGCGCCTGCGTCAGGGGGTGGACCAGGAGGGGCTGAGCCTGGAGCAGGCCGAGGCCGGCTTAAGCTTCAGCCACCAGGAGGCCGGCCTGGCCCTGGCCAAGCACTGGGACCTGCCCCCGCTGTTGGCGCGGGTCATGGGCCACCACCACCAGCCCCAGGCCAGCCTGCCCCACGCCGCCGAGGTGGGGCTGACCCACCTGGCCGATGGCCTGGCCGGCGAGTTGGGGCAAGGCCCCTGGGCCTGGCCGGCGCCGGCGGCCTGTCCCGGCTGGCTGTTGGGGGTCTTGGGCCTGGACCAGGAGCGCGTGGAGGCCTGCCGCCAGGAGTTGTTGGCCAAGGCCGGCGAGTTGGAGGCCCTGTGGAGCGCCTTGCTGGATGGATAAGCCCGCCCCCCCCATAGGCATGGGGCTGGACCCCGCCGGCCAGCGCTGGGCGCGGCGTCTGGCCCAGACCCAGGCCGCCCGCGACGAGCTGGTGCGCCTGCTGGGATTGTTGCGCATCCTGGGGGGCATCGCCACCGGCTCCGACAGCCTGCGGGACGGGGCCCAGGCCATCACCCGGCACCTGGTCAATTATCTGGGCCTGGAGTATTGCGGTTTTTACGTGCGCCTGGACGGCGCCGAGGCGCTCACGGCCAGCCACGGCCAGCCCCCCTCGCCGGCCATCGCCGCCCTTATGGAAGACAAGATCAGGGCCGGCGCCACCTTCTCGGGCTGGCTGGGCCAGGAGCACGGTCAGGGCCAGTTGGCCTGCCTGCCGCTGTTGGGCACCAGCGAGCGCCTGGGCGGGCTGGCCATGGTGCTGGGCCAGGGCCTGGCCCCCCGCCAGCGCCGGCATTTGGCCATGGTGGCCGAGGCCGTGGCCCCGGTGCTGGAGAACTTCATCCTGCGGGGGCGCTTGCAGGAGTTCAACCACAGCCTGCGCCAGGAGTCACGGCGCAACGCCCTGACCCTGGCCGAGTTGGACCAGGCCCACCAGGAGACCGAGGCCTGCCTGAGCGGGCTGATGTCCCACGACCCGGAGCCCCTGTTCATCATGGACGGCCGGGGGCGCTTGGTGCGCTGCAACCCGGCCCTGGAGGGGCTCTTGGGTTGGTCCCGGGACCATCTGCTGGGCCGCAGCCTGGCCGAGTTCTTCGCCCAGCCCCAGGACTGGGAACAGATCAGCCGCTCCCTGGAGCAGGGCCTGCCGGCCGTGGACCGCCAGTTGCCCCTGGTGGTGCAGTGCGGCACCCGGGTGCCGGCCCGGTTGTGCCTGCGGCGTTTCTTCCGGAGCGGGCAGGCCGCCGGCACCCTGGGCCGCCTGCACCGGGTGGAGGCCGCCGGCCATCTGGAGGGGGGGGTGCTGACGCCCCAGGAACTGGAGGAATTGGCTAGCCGCTGCGGCGAGGTGGGCAACCAGGTCAACAACCTGCTGGCCGCCCTGCGTGCCCATCTGCAACTGGCCCTGTTGCAGGACCTGACCCCGCCCCTGCGCCAGCGCCTGGAGGTCTTGGAGCTTCTGGCCGAGGACAGCAAGGGCGTCACCCGCCAGGTGCGGCAGTTGGTGGAGCACCTGGGCCAGCGCCGCCGCCAGGTGGCGGCCCAGGCCCAACTCTGGCCCTCGCCCGAGGGTCCTGACCGCGGCGGCCACGGTTAGCCAAAGGCGTCTCGACCTTTCTCTTTTTTGTTCAACGCATAATCTGGTACTTGGCGGGCTGGGCTTTCGCTAACCCGCCCGACGCCTGGCCTTGGCCGACTTCTGCCCAGGGGACGGCGCCTACCGGCCCGAATAGGCCGCCCGGGCACCGGGCCGACCCATTTACGCCGGCCCGGGGTACAGGCGGCCATCTTTGTTGAGCGCCGGGACTTGGTATGGTGCTAAACTATGCCCTGTCCGGCCGGAGGGGGCACGGCCGGCGCGAACCCGCGGAGGTCCTTCCATGGATGTCAAGCTCAGGCGGGTGCCGGTGCACGTGGTCTCCGACTCCACCGGCTTCGCCACCGAGAAGATGATAAGCCAGGTCCTGGCCCAGTTTCGCAAGGACATCGAGCCGGTGCTGGAGCGGCGGGCTTTTGTCAAGGACTCGCGGCAGCTTCTGCGTATCCTGGACCAGGCCGACTCGGTGGGCGGGGTGCTGATCTATTCCTTGCTGAACCGGCGGCTCTTGGAGGTGATGCAGCGGGAGACCCCCCGGCCCCACCTGGAGATCATTGACCTACTGGGTCCCCTGATCGAGCGTCTGGCCCAGGTGCTGGACGCACGCCCCAGCCTGGAGCCGGTGATGACGGCGGTGAGGCTGGAGGACGAATCCATGCGCCTGGCCCAGGCCATTGACTTCACCCTGCGTCATGACGACGGGCAGAACATAGACACCCTGGGCCTGGCCGACGTGGTTATCCTGGGGGTGTCGCGGGTCTCCAAGACCCCCACCAGCCTGTATCTGTCCTGCAACCACGGGCTCAAGGTGGCCAACGTGCCCATCGTGCAGGGCATGGAGCCGCCGGCCAAGCTCTTCACCTTAAGGCGGCCCACCATGGTGGGGCTGACCATCGAGGCCGAGAAGCTGGCCATGATTCGGCAGAAGCGCTTCAAGGACAGCAACCTGGCGGGCTACTGGGAGTTGTCCCACGTGCGCCGCGAGCTGACCTACTGCCACGAGATATTCGCGCGTATAGGCATGCTGCGCATCATTGACGTCACCAACCGCTCCATCGAGGACGTGGCCAAGCTCATCCCCTGGCCAGGCACCACCCCCCACCAACTAGCGCTCCCCAAACAGACCGCCGAGGCCCGGGTGCACACCAGAGTGGCCCGGCCCCAGGCCCGCAGCCGGCGTTCGCGGAAAAAGTAGCCGCGTCCCGGCTGGGCCAGGGGGCGCGCGCCTAGGGCTAGTCGTTCCGGGGCTGGGGCGGACGCTGACCCTCGGGGGAAGCTGGCTTGCCTTCCTGGGGCGCCCGCTTGATCTCCTGGGGCGGGTGCTTGGCTTCGGCGGCCTGCAGCTCGGCCAGGTGCTGGCGGTACTTGGGGTTGGTGGGCTCCAACTGCACGGCCTTGTCCACGTCGGAGATGGCCCGGGCCACCAGGCCCTTGGCCAGCAGGATGAAGCTGCGGTTGAAATAGGCGCTGGCCAGTTGGGGTTGCAGGGCGATTACCCGGTCCAGGTCAATGAGCGCGTCGTCCAGGCGGCCCAGCTTGAACAGCGCGAAGGCGCGGTTGTAGTAGGCCTCGGCAAAGCCGGGCACCAGCTTGACGGCCTGGCTGTAGTCCTCGACGGCCTGCTCGCTGTTGCCCAGGTCGTCATGGGCATTGCCGCGGTTGTTCAGGGCCACGGCGCGGTTCTCGGGCGACAGGCGGCCCGATTCCAGGGCGTGGGTGAAGCGTTTGATGGCGCCGGTCTGATCGCCCCGGCCGCGGGCCGCCAGGCCCGAGGCCACGTCGTCCAGGGCGGCGCTCTCCTCCAGGTCGTCCAGGGCCCCGGCCCAGGCCGGGCCAGCGGTCAGGGCCAGCAGCAGCGACAGCAGCAGGGACAGCGGAATCAGCCCCCGCCTGGGGTGCGCGCTAGTTGGCACTACTCATCCTGGACTTCAGGTAGGTCAGGCGCTGCTGGAAGTCCTGGTCGTCGGGCTCCAGTTGGGCCGCCTTTTCCATGTCGGCGTAGGCCTCGGTGATCATGCCCTTGCGCTCGTAGGCGTGGGAGCGGTTGAAGTAGGGGGCGTCGTAGCGGGGATTGAGCTGAATGGCCTTGCTGAAGTCCTTGATGGCCTTGTCGGTGGCGCTCTTGTCGTCGTAGGCGCTGCCGCGGTTGTTGTAGGCGATGGCCAGGTTCTCCTTGGACAGCTTGCCGGAGTCAATGGCCGCGCTGAAGTGCTTGATGGCCCCGTCCAGGTCGCCCTTCTCGGCGGCGCGGTTGCCGGCCAGGATGGCGGCGGCGGGCGAGGGGGCGGCGGCCCAGGCCGGGGCGCAAAGGACCGTCAGCAGAAGGTAGGCCAGGGCGATCCCAATCAGTTTGCTAGGTGCCATTGGTCTTATCGTTCTCCCCACGTAAGCAGGATGTTGCCAAGCCCGGCCCCGGGGGCCGGGTTGTTGTCTCAGCGGGCCTGATCGGCCGGGGCCTCGGCCGGGGCCTCGCCGGGGGCTCCGGGCGCCTCGGCGGCGGGGACCTCATTCTCTGGCGCGGCGGTGACCGGTATTGCGGCGGCCGGGGAGGCTGGGGCCAGGCTGCCGCCGTTGGCGGCGTTCATGGCCTCCACGAAGAGGTCAACGTAATTGACCACCAGGCGGCGCACGCTCTGCAATTCCTTGGCGCCCACGCTCACCACTCCGGTCATGCCCCAGGTCTCGGCCGGCACCAGCACCTTGGCGTCGCGGGTCAGCCGCACGTGCTGCTCCAGGTGCACGGCGATGCTGATGGCGTAAAGCTCCATGTCGGTGCGCTTCTGGTCTATGAAGCGCACGTAGAGGTGGGGCTGCCCAGGCGCCTGGAAGCGCTCGGCCCGGCTGAGCACCCGGATGCCGGCCTGCCTGAGCCTGGCCTCCACGTCGGCCTGCAGGTCGGCTTTCCTTAGCCCGTCGCGTTCGGCCTCGGGCGAGATGCCGGTCACCACCACCAGGACCCCCTTGATGCCCCTGAGGGTCTGGCGGGCGCTCTGGCCCACGTCGGCCAGGGCCGGCCCGGCCCCGCACAGGGCCATGGTCAGGATGAGGGCGGCCAAAGCTTTGCGCATGCCTTGAGATGCCTTTCTGGGCCGCCAAGGGCCCCGGCCGGCCCGCGGCCTGGGCCATGGAGGTTGCTGGCTGGGCTGGCCCCGCGGCCCTGGGGGGGGCACGGCGCCGGTCCGCGCGTTTCGCCTACTTATTTGGCAGACAGCCGGCCTTCGCGCAAGGGGTAATGTGCGGCCCCGGCGGTTTCACACCGACTCCAACTGCCGGCTCCACTGCAAGGCCTTGAGGTACAGATCGGGCAGGGCCTCCTCGGCCAGGCTCAGGCTGGCCAGGATCTGGGCGCTCTGGTCCCAGTCGCCCCGCTCGTAGGCCGCGATGAGCAGGTAGACCTGCCCCAGGCGGCCGGGCTTGCCGGCCAGGGCGGCCTTGACGTCCCGGTCTATGGGCATCTGTCCCAGGACCTGCTCCAAGGGCTGGTCCAACAGGGCGTCAATGTGGGAGAACAGCCCCATGAGAAACAGGTGTGAGGCCCGGTCGGTCAGGCCCACCAGGGGGGCCAGGGATTCGCTAAACTTGGCGCGCACGATGCTGGAGACCAACAGCTCGTCGGGCTTGTCCTGGCCCAGGTGGGTGAGCGCCACCAGGGAGGCCCACTTCTGCACGTTCTCCTCGCCCAAGAGGGTCAGGGCCTGGCGTATGGATTTGACCTCGCCCAACAGACCGAAGCCCACCGAGTTGATGTAGCGCAACAGCTTGTAGGACAGGGAGACGTCCTGGCTGATGATCTTCTCCACGCGGGCAAAATTCAGGTCGGGCTTGTTGATCTCCTGCAGCATGCGCAGATAGGTCAGCTTGAAGCCGGGCACGTCGCGCCCGCTGACCACCACCGGCTTGCTGAAGAAATAACCCTGGAAATAGGTGAAGCCCATGGCCAGGGTGCGCTCAAACTCCTCCTGGGTCTCCACCTTCTCGGCCAGCAGGCGGACTCCGAAGGGGGACAGGCGCTGCACCTGCAAGGCCAATTCCGGCATGGGGGTGGCCAGGATGTCCAGCTTGACCACCTTGGCCAGCTTGAGCAGAGGATCGAAGCGGGGGTGGTAGACAAAGTCGTCCAGCACCAGGAAGTACCCCGCCTGGCACAGCGCCCGGCAGGCGGCCACCACCTCGGCGTCGGGCTCCACGGTCTCCAGTATCTCGATGGCCAGCCATTGCTTGGGCAAGAGCCGGGCATAGGGCCCCAGCAGGAAATCCCGCGTGAAATTGACGAAGGCCCGCTTGCCCCGGGTGGTGGCCTGGCTGTCGAAGACCAGGAAGCTGTCGCTGATTACCCGGGAGGTGGCGTGCTCGCCATCGGCGGCGTCGAAGACGTTCTGCAACCCGGAGCGGAAGAGCAGTTCATAGGCCACCACCCGTTTGCGGCGGTCGAAGATGGGCTGGCGCGCCATGTAGACCTGCATGGATGCTCCTGATGGCGGGGGGAGCCGGGCTCGCGGCAAGGGATCCGGCAGAGGAATGATAGCACAACAATGCCGTGAAGGAACAGCGGGTTGACCATGGAGCCCAGCCATGGCCGCCGGGCAAAACCATTGATATTAGCTATTTGACGCGTTGGTAATTTCAAAATATGTTGGGTGGCCAAGTAGGCAACCCAACCAAATGTATACGGGGCCTTAGCGCCCAAGGAGCCGATCATGAGCGAAGCCAGCAGTAAATACAAGGAGATGTGGGAGCGCCTGGAGTTGGACCTGCCGGCCCACGACCAGTTGTTGGGGGTGCTGGGCCAGTTTTACAACGACATCTACCTGAGCCAGCAGGGCCGGCTGGGGGGCATGGAGTACCTGGATTTCGTGCTGAGCGAGGTACACGGCCTGCGCATCCAGGAGCTACTGGAGGCCAAGGCCCAGGGGCGCAAGGTGGTGGGCACCTTCTGCGTCTTCGTGCCCGAGGAACTGGTGCTGGCCGCTGGCGCGGTCTGCGTGGGGTTGTGCGCCGGCGCCGAGGCCGGCTACCCCCAGGCCGAGACCTATCTACCCCGCAACACCTGCGCCCTCATCAAGAGCTTCTTCGGCTTCCGCCTGGCCGGCCTGTGTCCCTTCACCAACGCCAGCGACCTCATCGTGGGCGAGACCACCTGCGACGGCAAGAAAAAGGCCTACGAGATCTTCGGCGAGCTGGCGCCCTTGTACGTCATGGAGGTGCCCCAAACCAAGGGGCCGGCGGCCCGGGAGCTGTTCAAGGCCGAGGTGCTTAAATTCAAGCAAAAGATGGAAGAACTCAGCAGCCAGGCCATCACCGCCCAGTCCCTGGGCCAGGCCATCAGGCTGGTCAACCGCAAGCGCCGGGCCTTGCAGCGCCTCACTAGGCTGCGCGCCGCCGAGCCCAGCCCCATAAGCGGCCGCGACGCCTTGCTTATCAACCAGGTGGCCTTCTACGACGACCCCGAGCGCTTCTGCGGGGCCATCGAGAAGCTCTGCGATGAGATGGAGCAACGGGTACAAGCCGGCCAGGGCGTGACCCCGGCGGGAACCAAGCGCCTGCTCATGAGCGGCTGCCCCATGGCGGTGCCCAACTGGAAGCTGCCCTATGTGGTGGAGGGTGCCGGCGCGGTGATCGTGGGCGAGGAATCCTGCATAGGCACCCGCTCCACCCGCGAGCTGGTGGACGAGACCGCCAGTGACCTGCCGGCTATGATCGAGGCCCTGGTGGACCGCTACATGAAGATAGACTGCGCCTGTTTCACGCCCAACGACGAGCGCTTGGATAACATCGTCAGCCTGGCCCGCGAGCTGAAGGCCGACGGCGTGGTGCACTATGCCCTGCAATTCTGCCAGCCCTATGGCATCGAGGCCCAGCGGGTCAAACAGCGCCTGCAACGGGAGGGCATACCCCTCTTGCGCATCGAGACCGACTACTCCATGGAGGACGTGGAGCTTTTGAGGAATAGGGTGGAGGCCTTCGTGGAGATGCTAGGATAACCTTTAAGTAAAAACCTTATCACAATGGTCCCTGGGGAACGCCCTGGGGACCATTGCTTTGCCTCTCCGGGGGTGCTCGAGGAGCCTTCACCCAGGACCGGTTTTGCCTCGCCACTCGCCCAAGGGTTGCCACCTCGGCCATACCCCTCGGGCGCGAGTGCGGGAGTGCGCGCTTGTGCGTCTTTTCTCATGCATTTAGGGGCGGCCACGGGTTGCGGGTTTGACGGGTGCGCTATACTAAAATTACTGAAGGCCTTGAACAAAGGCTCAAGTTGGTCACCCCGAGGACCGAAAAGTAGATTAAGGACAACGGATGAACCTGCCTGCGCGAGAACAGCCATGGACACACATCACGAACCAAACGCCCCCGTCCCCCCCGCCCTGGCGGGTGTGAACCCCTCCGTCCCGGCCACCCGGCCAGAGTCCACCGCCCTCGCCAAGCCGGCCCGCATAGGAATTTGGCGGGGCCTGTTCCTGGGCCAGTGGACCAAGCAGTGGGTTTTCAACCACTTCGAGGCCGTGTTTGCCGGCGATCCCCAGAAGGTGGCCCTGGCCAAGGCGGCCTGGCTGACCCGGCGCGGCCAGCAATGGGCCAACTGGGGAGGCTACCTGCGGGCCCAGGCCTATCTGGCCGAGGCCATCGCCGTCAAGGACGACTACCTGCCGGCCTACATCGCCCTGGTGGCCGTGTACCGCGACACCGCCGTGGGCACCGGCGCCATCGGCCTGTTGTGGAAGGCCAAGGAACTCCTGGAGTCCCTGCCCAAGCGTGTGCGCCTGCTGGGCAGCGAGGTGGGGCTGGAGCAGTGCGGCGGGGCGGCCCATGCCCAGTGGGCCGAGTTGATGCTGCTTTTGCGCCAGCGCGACGAGGCAGAGAACCACTTCCTGCTGGCCTTGCAGTGCCACCGCCAAGCCCAGTCCCTGGGCCAAGACCTGCGCGCCTTTTTGCAGGAGGCTGGCTGCTGGGTCAGCCCCGGCTTCGAAGCCTACGTGCGGGGCCGCCTGGCCGGCCTGAGCGCCGTGGCCGTCTAGCGCGCCTCACCATCGCCAAGACCTAGGCCCCCGGTCACGCCGACCGGGGGCCTTGTTTTGCCTAAGGCGGGGTTGGCATCACACCAGTTTAACGTCAAACATAGTGTTCTAATTTCGGTGGGACGGGCGGGGTTTATCCCCGCCCGTCTTCCCAAAAATCAAAGCATTAAAATTGACGCTAAACTGGTATCAGAACCCCGCGCGGTGCAGGGTGTAGACCACCCCGGCGGCCAGCAGGCAGTACACGCCGAACCATTGCCAGCGCCCGCCCTCCAACCAGCGCGACAGCCAGCGCAGGGCCACCAGCCCGGCCAGGAAGCTGAAGACCATGCCCAGGAGGCTGGGATAGAACATGTCCCACAGGGCGGCGCCGGAGAGCTGGGCCGCTGACTGGGCCTTCATTAGCCGCCACACCGAGCGCACGATCACCGGCGGGGTGAGCACCACCACCAGGGCGAAGCTGAACTCCTCGGCCCGGGCCTTGTTGATGCCCAGCAGGAGGGCCGTGCTGATGGTGGCCCCGGAGCGCGAGAACCCCCGGAAGGGCAGGCACAGGCCCTGCACCAGGCCGATCCACATGGAGTCGCGGAAGAACAGGCCCAGCCGCCCGGAGCGCCGGCCGGCCTTGACGCCCGCGAAGATGATGAGGCAGCCCACGCTGGCCAGGGCCAGGGCCACCAGGCCCAGCTCGCCGAAGAGGTGCTCCACGGCCGCATCGGCCCGGTGCCCCAGGAGTACCTTCTCGATCAGGTACTTGAGCCCCAGGCCCAGCCCGCCGGTGAAGGCGGTGGCGATGATGATCTGCTTGCAGAACTGCCACAGGTCGTGGCGCGACCCGCAGTAGTTCAAGCGCCAGGCGCGCCAGAAGTAGCAGATCACCGCGAACATGGTGCCGGTGTGCAGCATCACCAGCAGCATGACCATCTCCGGGCTGGTGGGGTCCAGGCCCATGAGCTTG
>JACQYR010000067.1:0-12950 GCA_016208115.1 Desulfarculus sp. | reverse complement strand
TGGAGGCCACGATGACGTGGGCCGAACTGGAGACGCGCAGGAGTTCGGCGGCCCCCTGCACCACGGCCAGGACCAGGATTTGCCAGATGCTCATGGGTCAACTCAGGGAGTTAAGGGTGAAGGAACGCCCCCGGGGCCGGCAGCCGCCCGCCGGGGCCGGGGGCTACCATAGTCCATAAGGTCCGGCTTGGCAACATCTCCCAGGCGGGCGCGGGGCCAGGTGGCCGGGGAAATGGTGTCCTGAATTACGATGCCTGGGGGATCGTCATTACCAGGAGCGAGGACGTTCAAGCGATCTCTTTTTGTTTGGATTCAACAGATTGCTTCGTCGCCCCAAGGGGCTCCGCGCAATGACAAGGCAGTTGGCGGACAACCTCTCGGCGGGAGCCCGGGGCCTCGGCCCAGGCCACGGCCTCGCTCGACCCGACTATGCCAGCCCGGGCACCGGGCCGCCCCGACTATGCCAGCCCGGGCACAGGGCCACCCCGACTATGCCAGCCCGGGCACAGGGCCACCCCTGCCAAAACCGCAGACCGGGAAGCGGCAGCCGTCCGCGCAGTTCTGGCAATAGCCGCCGTGGGCCAGGGCGGCGATCTTGGGGCGGGTGAAGCGCTCGCCGGCCAGCACCCGGGGCAGGATCAAATCCAGCACGGTCACGGGGTGGAACAGGGCGCAGGCCGGCACCCCCAGGATGGGCACCTCACCGGCCGGGCCGTCCAGCATGCCCACCAGGAACATGGCCCCGGGCAGCACCGGGGTGCCGTAGAGCAGGTCGCGGCCGCCGGCGTCGGCGATGGCCAGGCGGGTGACGTCGTCGGGGTCCACGCTCATGCCGGCGGTGGTGATGATGATCTGGGCCCCGGCTTGCACCAGGCCCTGGATGGCCATGGCCACGGCCAGGCGGTCGTCGGGGCAGAAGCGCACGCCCAGCACGCTGCCGCCCAGGGCCTCGATCTTGCCGCTGACGATGGGCGCGAAGCGGTCCTCGATGAGCCCGCTGGCCACCTCGTTGCCCGTGACCACCACCCCGGCCTTGAGCGGGCTTAAGTGCAGGACCTTGAGCAGGCCGCCGTTCTGGCCGGCCACCTGGCAGGCCTGGTCCACCAGGCGGCGCTCGATGACCAGGGGTATGGGCCGGGTGCCGGCCAGGGCCTGGCCGGCCTTGACCACGGTGTGGCGGTGGATGGTGGCGCACATCACCTGGTCCACCAGGTTGAAGGCCATGAGCTGCTCGATGTCCAGATCAAACAGGCCGTCGTGGCTGGCGATGAGGGTGATCTTGCCCTCGCTGGGCGGGCCGGCCGGGGCCACGCCGGGGCCGCACAGGGCCCTGGCCATGAGCTGCACGGCCTCGTCCTCGTGCATCTGGCCGGGGCCCATCTCCAGCACGTAGAGGTGCTGCTTGCCCAGGCGGGCCAGGTGCTGGAGGTCGGCCGGCCCCACCACGTGGCCCTTCTTGAAGGCCGGGCCTTTGTGGGTGCCGGGCACGATCTCGGTGATGTCGTGGGCCAGCACCAGCCCCACGGCGTCCTCCAGGTCAACCAGGCGCCCGGCTGGGGCCGAGGCGCACTGGTCGCCGCAATCGTAATCGCTCATGGGTTCCTCGCGGGTTGATCCAGCGTGCTGAAATAGGCCTGGCCGGCGCAGACCGCGCACAGGTTCTGGCCGTCTTGGCGATGCACCTGACCGCTGCGCACCAGCACCCCGCAGCCCTGGCAGGGCACCTTGGGCGGCCGTGCGCCGGGCATCTCCGAGGGGGGCAGGTTGACGCGCACCCATTGCAGGTCAAAAAGCTCGGCGTCGGGCATGACCCGGTAGGCGGCCACCTGGGCGGCCTGGGGGCTGGGCGTCCCGGGCGCGTACTGGGCGGCCAGGTCGCGGGCCTGGTCCCGGCTGACCACCCGCACCGCCCGGCCGCTGGGCAGGTCCAGGAAGGTGACGGCCAGAAGGCCCAGGTTAATGAGCTTCAAGGAGCCCCGGCCGAAGCGCAGGCCCGTGGCCGTGGCCACGGCGTCGGCCAGGCAGCGCTCGATCTCCACGATGCCCACCACGTTTTTGATCTCCGGCCAGCCCAGGGGGCAGGTATAACCCAGGCGGCTCAGGCCCAGAATGGCCATGCGCACCCCGATGACCTGGCCGGGGCAGAGGTGGCCGTGGGCCCGGGCGCTGGCTTCCACCAGTTGGTCCACCAAAGCCAGGGGAGGGCGCTGCTCGTGGACCAGGCCCTGGCCGCCGGCGCTCTGCCGGCCATTATGGTCCATGGGCTTCACCGGTTGTCGGGCCTGGTCAGCAGGGTCACCCGGCCATGGCTGTGGGCCGGCCGGGGCGAGCGCCGGCGGCTGGCCACCGGCACCACCAGGGGCCGGGTCATGAAGCGGGGCGTGACCGCCGCCGAGACCCCCACCAGGCCGGCCAGGGGCCAGGGACCCACGCGCGCCTTGGGCCACAGGGTGGCCCCGGCCCAAATGAGGGGCACCGGCCCCAGCACCTCGCGCACCAGGCGGCGCAGGGACCACACCGCCAGGGGATGGCCGGCCGACAGGGGATGGCGCAGGTGGGGCAGGCGCCAGGCCAGGCGGGTGGGCGAGAAGGGGTTGAAGCTGACCAGGCAGACCCGGCTGGCCGCCACCCGGGCGGCCTCGGCCAGGGCCTGGGCCCGGCGCTCCAAAAGCTCCAGGGTGTTGACCATTATCACTGCGTCGAAGCTGTTGTCCTCGTAGGGCAGGTCGTGGGCGTCGCCCACCTCCACCTCCACCTTTTCGCCCAGTCGCTGGCTGGCCAAACGGGCCAGCACCGGCCCGGCCTCCAGTCCCTGACATAACAGGCCGCGCTCCATGAGGTGCTTAAGGTGCAGGCCCAGGCCGCAGCCCACGTCCAGCACCCGCCAGCCAGGGCGGCAGTCCAGGATGTGGTCCACCAGGGCCAGGGAGGCCAGCAAATAACGCTGGCCGGCCGGGGTCTCCAGCCACTGCTCGTAGGCCGCCGCCTCCTGGGCTTCGAAGATCAGTTCCATGGCTATCAAGACTAGCGCCAGGCGTGGATATTGGCAAGTGGCGCCACCTCTGGCGCCCAGGCCTGGGGTGTGCTATTGTTTTTTAAAACATTGCACAACCGTTAGGCCCCTGGCCCGCCGCCGCCCCCAGCGGGCGTCCGGCCCCTGGCCCCCGGCCCAACCCCCCGCCCCCCAGGGCGGTTGCATGGTTGAACGAGGAGTCCCGGACCCATGCGCCACCGCAACCATCGCCCCCATGGACCAGCCTTTCTGGGGCAGGCCCTGGCCTTCGAGGAGGTGGGCGAGCACCGCAACCTGACCTGCGGCCTCTATGGCCTGTGCCTGCAGGTGGCGGTGCGGCGGCGCTGGCCTTCCTTCACCTGCGGGCCATGTTCCCTGTGGAGGCGCCGGCCCGGCCAGGAAACCTGCCTGCCCGGACCAGCCACGGTGCTGGTCATGCCCATGCTGGGCCGCTGAGGCCGGTGGTCACTCTCCGGCGCCCATGGTTAAAACCAATCTGAAATCAAAGATTTTTGGCCGGTGGTCCCTCCGGGGCCTCTGGCTTCGCGTGCCTCTTGACCCCCGGGGCCGGCGGGATTAGAATCGCGCCAGCACAATGCATAACCGGATGGGCGCGGGCACTAAAGCGGCTGGCGTTTTTTTATGGCGGCGCCGGGGGCCTGGACTTATGGCCGGCATACCGCCTGGCAGGGAGCGTAGCGCATGAAACCTGGGAAACTGATGGCCTGGGCCGTGGCCGGCCTGCTGATGGGCTTGCTGGCCCTGCCCGCCGCCGCCGAGGACGTCACCAACGCCAAGGACCACCCCCTGTTCTCGCGCCTGCCCCGCTTCGATATCACCCACTACGAGCACAACTATGACGCCGTGGAGTTCCCCAACGGCCCGGAGACCAGCGTCACCCTGGAGGGCCAGAAGACCTACCTGGACTACTGGCTGAACGACGGCTCGCCGCGCCCCAGCAGCCTGCAGATCATCCGCAACTACAGCAACGCCGTCAAGAAGATGGGCGGCGAGGTAGTCCACGAAAGGGTGGCCGGCGAGGGCACCCGCCAGGGCGTGTACAAGCTCAACAAGAGCGGCAAGGAAATCTGGGTCTGGGTGCTGCCCATTGACGATGGCCAGGGCTACCGCCTGACCGTGCTGGAGGTGGGCGAGATGCCCCAGGAGGTCACCAGCGGCGAGCTGATGAACGCCCTGGAGAAGGACGGCCGCGTGGCCCTGTACCTCAACTTCGACACCAACAAGCACGACCTCAAGCCCGAGGCCAGGCCGGTGATCGAGAAGGTGGTGGCCCTGCTCAAGGAAAACCCCGGCCTGCGCTTGAGCGTGGACGGCCACACCGACAACCAGGGCGACCCCCAGAGGAACAAGCGCTTATCCGAGCAGCGCGCCCAGGCGGTGGTCAAGGCCCTGGTACGGGCCGGGGTGGACCAGCGGCGCCTGAGCGCCCGGGGCTTCGGCCAGGAGGTGCCCCTGACCGGCAACGACGACGAAGAAGGCCGGGCCCAGAACCGGCGGGTAGAGTTGGTCAGGCAGTAGGGCCGGCGGGGAAGTAGCGGCGCGCGGACCATAGGGGAGAGCGCTTGGACAAGGCTTGTCAGCGTGGCGGGGCCGTGCTGGCCCTGTTTGTCCTGCTGGGCTTGGCCCTGGCCGGCCAGGCCCTGGCCCTGGGCCAGCCCGTGGCCCCCAGCGCCGAGGAGCGCGAGGCCCTGGACTCCCTTAAGGGGGTTACCCAGGGCGAGATAGTCTTTTCCTCCCGCCGCGACGGCAAGTGGCGGCTCTTCCGCGTCTTCAGCGACGGCAGCCACTTGGTGCGCCTGTCCTCGGGCATCGCCAACCACACCCGCCCCGTTTTCGTGCTGGGCGGCAGCCGGCTCGTCTACCAGAGCGACGAGGAGGGGCCGGTCCAGATATGGATGGCCGAGCCCGACCTGTCCTCGCCCAGTCGCCTGTCGCCGCCTGGGCGCCAGGAGTGGTTCCAGGGGCTCACCGCCAACGGCAAGGTGATGCTGGTGGCCAGGAGCCGCCACAAGAACGAGTACTTCCTGCGCCGCCTGGGCAGCGGCCTGGAGGTGCCGGTGGTTTTCGAGGACCGCCGCCTGGGCGATGGCCATCTGGAGGCCACGCTCTCGCCCGATGGCCGCCGCCTGGCCTATTTCTACAAGGACGAGGCCCCGGGCGGGCCGGAGCGCGGCCTCTACGTGGTGGACCTGGAGCCCGACGGCCGCACCGCGAACACCCGCTACATCTCCGACGGCTGCTTCGTTTCCTGGCGCGCCGACTCCCAGGCCTTCCTGGCCTCGCGCTTCCTCACCTTCCGGGGCGGGCCGGGCACCGAGGTCTGGCTGTGCGACCTGCAAGGACCCCGCGAGAAGCTCACCCGCAACCTGGACTGGAACTACCAGGCCGTCTTCTCGCCCGACGAGCAATGGCTGGCCTGGGCCGCCAGCCCCCTCTACTCCCACGACATGGGCACCGGCAAGTACGACATCTACGTCAAGCGCCTGGCCCCGCCTGCCCGCGGCCCGGCCCGACTTCGTCTACGAGGCCGAGGACTTCACCCACGAGCCCGCCAGCGTGGCCGAGGAGGGCGGGGCCAGCGGCGGCCGGGTGTCCCTGGCGCGCCAGGACGCCCCCAAAGCCGGGGCCGTGGTCTATGGCCAGTACGACGTGTTGCCGGCCGGCTACTACGTGGCCCGCTTCCGCCTCAAGCTGGCCCGCCCCCTGGGGCCGGGCCGGGTGGCCGAGTTGGACGTCAGCGTGGAGAACGGCCAGCGCATCCTGGCCAAGCGCGAGGTGCTGGCCGAGGATTTCGTCTCGGGCAAGTTCCGCGACTTCGATCTGGCCTTCAGTTCCGAGCAGCTCCTGACCGCCCTGGAGTGCCGGGTGTCCTTTTTCCCCGGCGTGGCCGACCTGTTGGTGGACGTCATCACCGTCAAGCCCGCCGCCCCACCCCCCTGGTACCAGCCCTTCGTGGACCTGCTCTCCATCTTCGGCAACTAGGGCGCGCCGCCCCGGGGGTTGTGCCCGGGGCGACCCAGTCCTTAGAATTGAACCAGAGTCGCGGGTCCAAGGGGAGGGGAGGTTCACCATGTCCGCCAAGGATCATGACCTCGTGATTTTGGGTACCGGGCCGGCCGGCCTGCAGGCGGCCATACACGCCGCGCGCGGCAAGGTTTCGGTGCTGGTCTTGGGCAAGAGCCAGCAAAGCAGCCTGTTCAAGGCCCACGTGGAGAACTACTGCTGCCTGGTCCCCAGCTTTTCGGGCATCGAGATGCTCAAGGAAGGGCGCAACCAGGCCGCCCAGGCCGGGGCCCAGTTCCGGGAGGAGGACGTCATCGCCCTGGAGCCAGCCCCCGGGGGCGGCTTTCTGGTGCGCCTGGAGAGCGGCCAGGAGATCGCCTGCCAGGCCCTGATCCTGGCCATGGGCGTGTCGCGCAACCGCCTGGGCGCTCCCGGCGAGAAGGAGCTGCTGGGCAAGGGGGTGAGCTATTGCGTGGACTGCGACGGCGGCTTTTTCCGGGGCCAGCCCGTGGCCGTGGTGGGCGGGGCCAGCGCCGCCGTCTCCGGGGCCTTGACCATGCTGTTCATGGCCAGCCAGGTGCACCTGGTCTGCCAGGAACTGGCCGTGGGCGAGGTTTTGGGCGAAAAGCTCAAGGAAAGCGCCATCGTTTTGCACGAGGGACGCAAGGTCAAGGCCATCCGGGGCCAGGGCCAGGTTCAGGCCCTGGACCTGGACGACGGCACCAGCCTGGCCGTGGCCGGGGTCTTCATCGAGCTGGGGGCCAAGGGCGCCGTGGAACTGGCCGGCGGGCTGGGGGTCCTCTTGGATAGCGAGACCTTCAAGTACATCGCCACGGACAAGCGGCAGGCCACCAACCTGCCCGGGGTCTTCGCCGCCGGCGATATCACCGGCCCGCCCTGGCAGATGGCCAAGGCCGTGGGCGAGGGCTGCGTGGCCGGCCTGGAAGCGGCCGCCTATGTCAAGCGTCGGGGCTAATGCACGATGGCAATCAAAGCCGTCCATGGCTTTGATTGCCTATCGGCCGGGCAAAAACGTGGTTTTGCCCGGCCTCCCGGGCGCTTTCGCGCCCGGCGGGCCATCCATGGCCCGCATACCAATTTTGCGATCAAACTATTCGGGTGATCGCAAAATTGGTATTGATCCCCTCACAGCCCGCCTCTTGATTTGCCGGCCCCCCACGGGGTATGACCTTGCCCTAGGCCCTTTACCCCGGACACCCCACATGCCCGAAAGGAGGAACGCGCCATGTCGCACAAATCGGCCCTGCTGAGCCGCGAGGACTGCGTCCTGGTGGTGATTGACGTCCAGGAAAAGCTGATGCGGGTCATGTCCGAGAAGGACAAGGTGGCCGAGAACGTGCTCAAGCTGGTGCAGTTCGCCAAGATAATCGGCCTGCCCGTCATCTTCACCGAGCAGGAGAAACTGGGCACCACCCTGCCGGGCATCCTGGCCGAGGCCCCGGGCGCCCAGCCCGTGGGCAAGATCACCTTTGATTGCTTCGCCAACCAGGAGTTTTGCGCGCGCCTGGAGGCCTTGAAGCGGCGCACCCTGCTCTTGTGCGGAGTGGAGGCCCACATCTGCGTGGCCCAGACCGCCCTGGGGGGGCTCAAGGACTACGAGGTGCAGGTGGTCAGCGATGCCATCTCCTCGCGCTCACTGCACAACTGGGTCATCGCCGTGGAGCGCATGCGCGCATGCGGCGCGGTGATAACCTCCACCGAGATGGCCATGTACGAGCTTTTGCGCCAGGCTGGCACCGAGGAATTCAAGGCCACCCTGCCCCTGGTGAAATAACCAGGGGGCCGGCGGGGGCGGAGGGGCGGCGGAGCACGCCAGGGGCGGAGGGCGTTGCCTGTCAAGGCGGGAAAAACTTGCAAGTCAGGGCCGTTGGATGCAAAAACCCCCTTGACTTGCCAGCCCGGCTGTGTTGAACTAGATTACAATCCAGCTACCGGGAGCGGGCGGCACCAAACCACCGCGCCCCGCGCTTGCGCCAAGGGCGGGGAGACCGGGGCTGAAGCAAGGCAATAGGCGCCCCCCTGGGGTGCTGAAGGCAGGGCCGGACCCTTGAAGGGTCTGGGGTGAGCCCCCTATAGGGTGCGGCCCAATACATGGCCTGGCCAGGCCGGCAGGGAAAGCTGGTTGTCGTAAGCCGAGCATGGCCGGGCGAAATCTGAAAAGGAGCAAAGGGAATGAAGAAGTTTTTCGCGATCATGGTGGCGGTGGCCGCTCTGGTGGCCTTCACCGCCCCGGCCTGGGCCGCTGACGCCCCTGGCCCCAGCTTCGTGGTTGGCGGCCGCATGCTGACCGACGTCGGTTACAACAAGCTGAGCAAAGAGCTGACCAACAACAAGAAGGAAGACGTGACCACGGCCTTCGTGAACCTGGCCGCCCACTCCTACCTCAATGCCAAGTTCACCAGCGTGGACAAGACCACCGGTGGTTTCGTCGAGCTGGGCCTGTCCTCCAAGATCAACAACTCCGAGAGCGTCCTCCTGCGTTACGCCTACGGCTGGTGGAAGGTCGGCAATTGCAGGCTGCTGGCCGGCCACGATGACGGTTGGCTGGGCTCCCTGGCCTTCGCGCCCAAGCAGTACCTGGGTCTGTCCCAGTCTGCCAAGCTGCTGCTCTCCAACTGGGGCTACACCTACAGCGGCCGTCATCCCCAGGCCCGCTTTGAGTGGGAAGCCGGCATGTTCGGCTTCTCCTTGGCCGTCGTGCAGCCTGGCTCCGAGAAGGTCCCCACCCTGGCCGCCGGCACCGATGCCTATGCCAACGTTCCCCGCTTTGACCTGGCCACCAAGTTCAAGGCTGGCGGCTTCCTGGCCATGCCCGCCTTTGGTTGGTCCCAGTTGAAGGTCGAGGGCGTCGCCAGTGGCGCCGACAACACCATCAACTCCTGGATGGCCCTGCTGCCCGTGAAGTTCACGGCTGGCCCCTTCACCGCCAAGGCCGAGATCCACTACGGTGTCAACAGCGAGATCGAGTGGAACGGCGTTGACAGCGGTCTGCGTACGCTGCCCCGCAATACCCCATACATCGGCAGCAACGGCAAGATCGAAGACACCAAGATGGTGGGTGGTTTCGTCGCCCTCGAGTACATGATCATCAAGAATCTGGAAATCACCGCTGGCTTCGGTATGGAGAAGCTGACCAACGACGCCTGGAAGAAGTCCACTGCTCATGGCGGCGCTGGCTACAAGAACGACGACTACACCCGCATGGCCTACTTCGTGGCCCTGCCCTACACCGTCACCAAGAACTTCTCGCTTCATCCGGAGTTCTCCTACTTCAACTATGGCGACAACATCGTGGACAACAAGGACTCCGGCAACGAGTGGTTGCTGGGCCTGCAGTTCCGCTTTGTGTTCTAGTCGTCTGACCGGCTAAATCACCCCAGGGAGGGCCGGGGCCGCGAGGCTCCGGCCCTCTTCTTTGTGGGGGCCGGGCGGGGCAAAAACACGGGAGGGGAAATACTAGCGGAGGCTGTTTTCTGGGGACAGGCCAAGACGGGCGGGGATAAACCCCGCCCCTACATTAAGACATTGTAATAGCTATTTTTTACTTGATGTAGGGGCGGGGTTTACCCCCGCCCGTGTATTTTGATGGACCCCTCACAGCCCAGCGGCGGGCACGCCGCCGCCAGCCTTCAAGGCCGCGGCGATCCGGGCCACCCTTTGCCCTTGGTAGCGGGCCAGGTCAAGCTCGCCGGGACTGGGTTGGCGGGCGCCGTCGGGCGCGGCCAGGGTGGTGGCGCCGTAGGGGCTGCCGCCGGCCATCTCGCCGGCCACCGACAACTGGGGCTGGCTGTAGGGCACGCCCACCAGGATCATGCCGTGGTGCAAAAGGGTGGTGTGGAAGCTTAGGATGGTGGACTCCTGGCCGCCGTGCTGGGTGTTGCTGGAGGTGAAGACGCTGCCGACCTTGCCGATCAGGGCGCCCTGGGCCCACAGCCCGCCGGTACGGTCAAAAAAGCTCCTCATTTGGGCGCACATCATGCCGAAGCGGGTGGGCGTGCCGAAGATCAGGGCGTCGGCCTGGGTCATGTGCTCCACCGAGGCCAGGGGCAGGCCGGCAAAGGCCTGGCGGGATTCCACGGCCCCCATCTTTCCCAACACCTCGTCGGAGAGCAACTCCTCCACCTGCAACAGCTCCACCTCGGCCCCGGAGACCTGGGCCGCGCCCTCGGCCACCGCCTGGGCCATTTGGTGGATATGACCATACATGCTGTAGAAGATAACCTGCACCTTTACCGGCATGGCGACCTCCCCTTTGGGGTAACAATGGATTGTCGGATGATATGAATTATAATACCCCAGGTCGAGGGGCTGCCGAGCAATAGTTGACCAAGGGCGGGCCAGGCCTGCCAGGTGAAAAGGGGCCGTATTGGACCTTCTGGCCTTTGTGCTTAAAAAAGTGGTGTCGCGCCTGCTGTTCCCCGTGGAGCTGATCCTGGGTCTGGGGTTGGCCGGGCTGTTGCTGCTGGGTTGGCGCCGCCGCGCGCGCTGGGGCTTGGGGCTGTTGTGGGGGGCCTGGCTGCTGCTGTTGCTGCTGTCGGTGCCGGCCCTGACCTATCTGCTGCTGGCCCCCCTGGAAGAGGCCGCCGGCGATTATGCCGACCCGGCCAGCCTGGCCGCCGCCGGGGTGGAGCACATCGTGGTGCTGGGCGGGGGCGTGGGCCAGGGCCAGCTCACGGTCGCCGACCGTCTGCACGGGTCCAGCATGTTGCGGCTGATGGAAGGCCTGCGCCTGTTCAAGGCCCTGCCCGGCGCCAGGTTGGTGATCTCCGGCGGGGGGCACCGCCAGGGCGTCACCGTGGGGCAGGCCATGCTCGGCCTGGCCCTGGAGTTGGGGGTGCCCGCCTCGGCCCTGGTCCTGGAGGACCAGTCCTGGGACACCGAGGACCAGGCCCGCCTCCTGGCCGGGGTTGTGCAAAAACGGCCCTTCGCCCTGGTCACCTCGGCCTATCACATGCGCCGCTCCCTGGCCTTCTTCCGGGCCCACGGCCTCAATCCCCTGCCCGCGCCGGCCGACTTCCGCACCCGGGGCTTCCGCCTGGACTTCGACACCCTGTTGCCCTCCACCGGCAGCCTGCACGGCGCCGAGATCGCCTTCTACGAGTACCTGGGCCATCTGTGGCTCAGACTCAAGTACTTAAACCGCCCTCCGGCCAGCGCGCCGTCCCAGACACCGGCCGGGTCTTGAGCCGGTTGCCGCCCGCCCGGCTTGCCGGGCCGCCATGGCCGTGATAGCCTTGCCGCAGCCGCCCCAAGAGGTGGGGAGGCCTCGCGCGGCCAGCCCAGGCAGGGGTTTTCGTGATTGACCAAGGCGACAATTTCGAGGTGATCGTGGTGGGGGCGGGCCACGCCGGCTGCGAGGCGGCCCTGGCCGCCGCCCGCCTGGGCCGGCGCACCCTCTTGGTCACCCTCAATCTGGAGCACCTGGGGGCCTTGTCCTGCAACCCGGCCGTGGGCGGTCTGGCCAAGGGCCACCTGGTGCGCGAGTTGGACGCCCTGGGCGGCGAGATGGCCCTGAACACCGACGCTACCGGCATCCAGTTTCGCCTGCTCAACCAGGGCAAGGGGCCGGCGGTGTGGTCCAGCCGCGCCCAGGTGGACATGGACCTCTACCCCCGCCGCCTGCGCCAGGTCTGCCAGGAGCAGCCGGGTCTGTGGCTCTTGGAGGCCGAGGCGCGGGGCCTATTGACCCGCCGGGGCCGGGTGGAAGGCATCGTCACCACCCTGGGCCAGGAGATCGCCGCCCGCTCGGTGGTGCTCACCACCGGCACCTTTCTGCGGGGGGTGATCCACGTGGGCCTGGAGCAGTGGCCAGCCGGCCGTCTGGGCGACCCGCCCAGCAACGCGCTGAGCGATCAACTGCGCGAGCTGGGCTTCAATTTGGCCCGGCTCAAGACCGGTACCACCCCGCGCCTGGACCGCCGCGGCCTGGACCTGGAGGGGTTGCCCCTGCAAGCCGGCGATGAGCATCCGCGCCTGTTCAGCTTTTTGAGCCAGGGTCCGCCGCCGCTTAGGCAGGTGGGCTGCTGGGTCACCCGCACCACCGAGGCCACCCACCGGGTCATCCGCGAGAACCTAGGGCACTCGCCCCTCTACGCCGGGGTGATAACCGGCGTTGGCGCCCGCTACTGCCCCTCCATCGAGGACAAGGTGGTGCGCTTCGCCCAGCGCGAGAGCCACCAAATCTTTCTGGAGCCCCAGGGGCTCAGCAGCAACCTGATCTACCCCAACGGCGTCTCCACCAGCCTGCCGCTACCAGTGCAGGTGGCCATGGTCAGAGGCCTACCGGGCTGCGCCCGGGCCCACATCGCGCGGCCGGGCTATGCCATCGAGTACGATATGTCCGACCCCCGCGACCTGGCCCCGGACCTGCAATCCAAGCACCTGGCGGGGCTGTTCCTGGCCGGGCAGATCAACGGCACATCTGGCTACGAAGAGGCCGCGGCCCAGGGGCTCCTGGCCGGCATCAACGCCGCCCGCCAGGCCGTGGGGCAGGGGCCGTTCATCCTGGACCGCTCCAAGGCCTACCTGGGGGTGCTGGTGGACGATCTGGTCACCCGGGGCACGAGAGAGCCCTACCGCATGTTCACCTCCCGGGCCGAGTACCTCCTGAGCCTGCGCGAGGACAACGCCGACCTGCGGCTGACCCCCCTGGGCCGCGAACTGGGCCTGGTGGACGACCGGCGCTGGGCGGTTTTTACGGCCAAGCGCCAGGCCATCGAGGAGGCCTGGGGGCGTCTGGAGGCGGTGCAGGTGCGCCCCACGGCGGCCAGCAATGAGCGCCTGGCCGCCATGGGTAGCGCGCCCCTGAAGCGGCCCCTGGCCGCCGCCGAAGTCCTGCGCCGGCCTGAGCTGAGCTTGTCCCAGGTGGCGGCCCTGGACCCGGCCCTGGAGG
>JACQYR010000284.1 GCA_016208115.1 Desulfarculus sp. | reverse complement strand
GTGTAACGCATCGCGGCCGGGCGGTCGCCGTCGATCGAGCCGAAGTTCCCTTGGCCATCAACGAGCGGTTGTCGAATAGCGAAGTCTTGGGCCAGCCGGGCGAGCGCGTCATAAATCGCCGAGTCGCCGTGCGGCTGGTACTTGCCCATCACCTCGCCGACGATGAAGGCGCACTTGCGGTAGCCACGGTTGGGCTGCAGGCCCTGGTCGTGCATCGCGTAGAGCACGCGCCGGTGAACGGGCTTGAGGCCGTCGCGCACGTCGGGCAGGGCGCGGCCTATGATGACGCTCATGGCGTAGTCGAGGTAGGAGCGCTTGATCTCCTCCTCGATGAGCACGTCTTCCTTGCGCTGGTCAATGGGGAGCATTGGGCAACCTGTCAGGGTGATATAGGACGGGCCGGTGATAACCAGCCGGCATCACGGGGCTTTGGCCGGGGAGGCCCCGGCGGGGTCCCATAGGGGCAAACCGTCTAACTTTATCAGTAAAAGGTAATCGGGGCAACTGGTTACCAGCCCGTCGCCCGGTGGGGCATATATGAGCCGGGAGGGCTGCCGCGCGGGCGGATAGTATCTGCTCCCGT
Organism: Desulfarculus sp.; assembly: GCA_016208115.1. Lineage (GTDB taxonomy): Bacteria > Desulfobacterota > Desulfarculia > Desulfarculales > Desulfarculaceae > JACRDC01. The sequence goes on along the minus strand of JACQYR010000284.1, from coordinate 10,034 downwards.
TGAGGGGCTGTGGAGAAGGGAATGGCGCGCGGGTCATTCCAGGCCTGTTCTGGTTTTGGTTTCTCCGGGAGCCCTTGGCGGCTGCCCGCAAGTTTGGCCGCGGGGACCGCGGCCCAGGACTCGAATAAGCCCAGCCGGGGCAATCGTCCCCCCAGCGCTCCCTATTGCCGGGCGATTGCACAAAGTGCTATATTACCTATGGTGATTTGTGGAAAGGGGGGGATATGCCACAAACCCAAGCCAGGCCCCGGGCGTATGACGCCGGGGCCAACTTGTTGGCGTTGGTGGGCAGAAACGGGCGGGCCGTGGCTCTGGTGCTGTTGTTTCTGCTCCTGGTGGTCTGCCTCTACTGGCTGGGCGGCCAGGTGAGCCAGATGGCCTTGCTCCAGCGCCAGCAGGAGGAGCAGATCGCCCAGTTGCACGCCCAACTGCTGGCCTTGACCCCGCAGGCCACGGGGGCCGCCCAGGCCCGGCCTGGCGCCGGTCCGGCCCCGCGTCCCGGGGCCGAGGCCAGCCCGGCCAAGGGCAGCATCCTGTCGCCGGAGGCCCGGCAGGCGGTGCCGGAGGTCTTCGGTTGCACGGTGAGGGTTGAGCGGCCCCGGCCGGGCCATCACTACTACCTGGTGCTGCGCCAGGGGGCCAGGTGCTGGCCCCGCCAGGAGGTGAAGATGCCGCCGGGCGGTGCCACCACCGCCTGGGAGGTGCGCCGGGCGGCGGCGGGGCCGTTCACGCTGGAGCTGCGCGAGGTGGACCAGGACCAGCACCAGCAGCTCGCCCAATGGCGGCAGGGGGCTGACGCCCAGGCCCATTTGGAGGTCGGCGGCTGGCTCCTGGACGCGGTCAACCTCACCAGCAATTGATCTCCCGGGCCTGGCCGGGAGCGCATGACTGGTTGGTCAACATGGACGGGCCAGCAGCATAATATTGCTTATATTGGCCCCTTAGCCCTTGGGGTTGTCGCTGAGGCAGTGCCTGAGCGCCGCTTGCAGGCGGGTGAGCACCAGCTTGGCCACCGTGGGCTGGGGTATCTGACCCACGACCTCCTTGAGCAGGCGCTGGCGCAGTTCCTCGCCCGGGGCCAGGCGCAAGAGCCCCGCTGGGGTGATCCGCAGCCGGCGGGCGCGGCCGTCGGTGGGGTCCACCTCGCGCTCCAGGAGGTCCTCCTCCACCAGCTCGGCCACGGCCCCGCTGAGGGCCTGGGGCCGCACGCTCAGGTTCACGGCGGCGTCGGAGACGGTGACGCCCAGGTCGCCGGCCTCGGCCACCAGGCTTAAGAGCGCCCAGGTGGGCGGGCGCAGCCCGGCGGCCCGGGCCTGGGCCAGGCGCAGGCGCTCCAGTTCCCGGGCCAGGCCCTGTCCCAGGCCCAGGACCTCGCTGGCGGCGCGCTGGATGCGTTCGTCATCGGGGTCGGGGCTGGCCAGGGGGGCGGCTTCGGGGGGCTGGCTGGGCCGGGGGTGGTCCAAGTGGGCCTCGCTTGCTCCGGGGCCAAAAGGCCCCAAAAGAAACCATCGCTTTACTATAATATAAAATATTAAACATTCAAGCTAATATTGGCTAGCTCTCCAAGGGCGGGGCCTGGGCAACTCCTGGGGGCGCCAGCCAGGCAAGGGGCAGCGCCTTGGGGTTGACCGCCGGAGGAAACAGGCCTCCGCCCTGGCGGGGAAGGGGCCGCCGGGTCTCCGTCCGCCCGGCCTTTCCTGAATATTACGAAAACCGCTTTCGCTGGTCAAGGGCAATCATGCCTGAGGCGCGCGGGCCAGGCGGCCCCGCCCATGGTCCGGCAGGACTGGGGCCGGGCTGGAGCCTGGCTTGGCGTCTATAATGGATTAGACTGAAATAACAAAATAAATTAGATTTGTTGAAAATGGTTCCACCATAGTTGCTATCCCCGGTCAGACACCGGCGATGGGCAATTATAATGGATTAGACCGAAATAACGTAATAAATTATGAATAGCCCCTAGTGACCCGCCCCGGAGGCTGGCCAGCCGGGGAACGGCCGGTTTCAGGCAAATCTCGCCCAGCCCATGGCAGCGGGCGGTGACCCGCCAGGCGACGGCCCCGCCGCCCGGAGCTTGGGCGGCAAGGCCGGGGGCAAGGCCAATGGCCGGACAGCCAGACCACTAGGTGGCCCGGCCCCGCCAAGGGCCTGCCCTGGGCGGGGGCACCCCAGGGATTGTGGCCGGCGGCACATGCCCAACCACCTGGGGCGCCTTTCCCTTAAGGGCCAGCGCCTCCCGGGGGCGCCGGGGCGATGCCGGGCCGCCCTGCCGGCCATGGCCCCGCCAGCAACGCCCAAGGCCGCCACGCCAAAGAGAAGACAACTTACGCAAAACATAAGGCGATGAATTAATGATAATTAAAAACCAAAGCAGCTTTTGTTGAGCCTGAAGGGGGCCGGTGCCTCTCCCGCTACTCGCCGGGCGAAAAGAAATAAGCAAAAGGTGGTTTGCTAATTATGCTGGCTGGGGCGCCCTGCCTCAGCGGGGGATGTTGGCGCGGTGCTCGCCGTAGTCGCCCTGCTCGGCCCCGGGGTGGCAGGCCTTGCAGTTGCCCCGGCCGCCCACCGCCGGGCGGGCAAAGACCGCCTCGGCGATGTCGTGGTGCTTATGCCGCAGATAGGGCACCTCGCTGGGGCGCAGGGGGGTGGCCCCGCCCAGGCTGGCCATGATCTTGCGGCCGCGCTTGCCGCCGGAGCGGTCGGCGGCGTTGGCTTCCAGGTAGGCCTTGATCTCTCCCGCCTCGGCGTCGGTCAGGGGCAGGCTTTGGCCGAAGTGGTCGGCCCGGCCCTCCAACAGCCGGCCCCAGGAGGCCGCCGGCAGCAGGCAGGGTGGGTAGACCATGTGGCACTGGCCGCAGGCCTGGGCATAGGTCTGGTTGGGCGTCCAGCGGGCGGCGTGGTCCTTCTTGTTCCGGTGCTTGCGGCCGTCGGCCCAGGTCTCCCCGGCCAGGGCCAGGCCCAGCGTCAAGGCCAGGACCAGGGCCAGCAGCCGCCAATGGCCGGGCGCGGGCCTCATGGCACCTTATCCTCCAGCCAGGAGTAGCAGGTGACCCCGGGGATGGCCTCCAACTGCAACAGCATCTCGTTCCACTGCTGGCCCGAGGGCACCAGCAGGGAGTACTTGTGCTTGACCGTGCCGCTCATCAGGCAGCGCTCGCGCCCGGCGAAGAGAATCTTGATGCCGTATTGCTTCAGCAGGCCGCGCAGGGTTTGGCGCACGTCGCTGGCGGTGGCCTCCACGGTGAGGATGACGTACTGCTCGTGGGGTATGAGGTGGGCCAGGGGCCGGAGCAGGTTCAGGGCCACCAGGACCAGGGCCACGGCGGCCAGGGACGGCCAGTACAGGCCGGAGCCCACGGCCAGGCCCACGCCGGTGCAGGTCCACATGGCCGCCGCCGTGGTCACCCCCCGGGCGCTCAAGGAGCCCTGGATGATGGCCCCGGCGCCCAAAAAGCCCATGCCGGCGATGGCGTAGGAGGGGATGCGCCCCGGGTCCAGGCGGAAGGAGCTGGCGGTGCCCGCGGCCTCGAACATCTGGGCCAGGTGTAGGGAAAGGCCCATCAACATGGCCCCGGCCATGGCCACCAGCATGTAGGTGCGCAGCCCGGCGGCCCGCCCGTGGCGCTCGCGCTCGAAGCCCACCAACAGGCCCAGGCCGGCGGCCAGGACCATGCGCAGGATCATGGTTTGGTCGTCAACGTACAAGGCTGCCCTCCCGCTGGCCAAGAAAATGAGGATACCGCGTCCGTTGCGGGCGGACTGGCCCATACTAACCAAGGCGGGGACGGCGGTCCAGGCAATTTTACCGGGAGATGGGCGGGAGAGGGCCGTCCGGGCGGCCCGGGGCGTTGGCGTCAAGCCTTGCGGCCCCTGGCCAGGCGGCGGGCCTTGGCCAGGGCGTAGACCAACAGGAGCACCAGGACCGTCCCCCACAAATACCATGAGCCGTGGGATTTTTCCTCCCTGGTCAAGGCCTGGGCCTGGGGCAGGCCCTCCAGCTTTACCCCGGCCTCCTGGGCGGCCAGGTGGGCCAGGGCCACGAGCCCCTCGTAAAGCCCCTGGCCGTGGCGCCCCTCGCGCAGGTGGGGCACCAGGACCTTGTCGCGGACCTGGCCGGCGCGGGCAGTGCCCAGGCTGGCCGCCAGGCCCTGGCCCAGCTCGATGCGCACCCGGCGTTGGTCCACGGCCACCAGGATCAGGGCGCCCTTGTGGCCGATGTCCCAGGCCTGGTACAGGCGGGGGGCCGCCTGCTCGATGGGCTCATTGTCCAGGGAGGGCAGGGTGGCGATCAGCACGGTCACGCCGGTCTTTTGCTGGAGCTCCCGGGCGGCGTCCTCGATTTTGGGCTGATAGACGGGCTCCACCACCTGGGCGTGGTCGCCCAGGTGCCCGCTGGGCCGGGGCCAGTCCTGGGCCAGGGCAGGGCTGGCGGCCAAGAGCAGGGCCAGGCCGGCCAGCAGGAGCCAACTCCAGGCAAGGGCGGCGGCGCGGCTAGGTTTTGGGTCGCGCCGGTTCAATAAGCACCATGCCCCGGCCACGGGCAATGTTTGCACAATTCCTTGCCCCGCGCGACCCATCAGCGGGAGCCGCCGGCCTTGGCCAAAACCAGCACGCCACCCGACCCGTTATGCCCAGCCGGGGGCACCCGGCTCACAGCCCCTCCTGGGCCAACTCCTCCAGAAGCTCCTTCTGGCGCTTGGAGAGCTTGCTGGGCACGGTGATGTTAACCTTGACGAAGAGGTCGCCGCGCGTCCCGCCGCCGTGGAATTTGGGCAGACCCTGGCCCTTGAGGCGCAGGCGCGCCCCGTTTTGGGTGCCCTTGGGCAGTTTGACCGTGAGCGTGCCGCCCTCCAGGGTGCTCACCTCCAGATTGCCGCCCAGGGCGGCCTGGGTGAAGCTGACGGTCTTGCTCACCTCCAGGTCGTCGCCGTCGCGGGCAAAGGTGGGGTGGTCCAGCACCCGCACCCGGATGAAGAGGTCGCCGTCGCCGGCGGGGCCTGGCTCGCCCTTGCCGGCCAGGCGGAGCTTCTTGCCGGTGGGGATGCCGGCCGGCACCTTGACGCTCACCCGCTCCACCTGCCCGCCCCGGCGGTAGGAGACCATCTTGGTGGCCCCGTGGAAGACCTCCTCCAGGCTCACCGGCAGCTCGTAGATCAGGTCCGTGCCCCGCTGGGGGCCGGGGTGCTCGCCATAGGCCTGGCCGAAGTCGAAGCCGCCGCCGGCCTCGGGCCGGGGGCCGCCGTGGACGGAATAGGTGCGGAAGCCCTGGGGACCGCCGCCGCGCCCGCCGCCGAAGATGCGCGAGAAGAAATCGCCGCCCAGGCCCATCTCGCGCAGCACGTCGTGCAGGTCGGAGCCGCGGTAGATGTCCTCCTGGCTGAAGCGCTGGCTGAAGCCCTGGCTGCCGAAGGTATCGTATTGCTTGCGCTTCTCTGGGTCGCTCAAGACGGCGTAGGCCTCGCCCACCTCCTTGAACTTTTCCTCGGCGCCCTTATCGTCCTTGTTGCGGTCGGGGTGGAATTTCAGCGCCAGCTTGCGGTAGGCCTTTTTGATGTCCTCGGGGCTGGCCGTCTTCTCCACGCCCAGGACCTGGTAATAATCCTTGGCCATAGTGCGGGCAAACCCTTCCTGGTGCTGGCGGACCTGGCGATGACAGGGCAGGGCCGCCATGGCCGCGCCCTGGAGAGCTCAAGGGACTTGGCTTTACTATAAGACCGGCCCCCAGGGCTGTCAAGGCGGGGCCAAAGCCGATTAGGCCGTGGTGTGGCGGGGTTGTGTCACCGGACCCCTAGCCTTGGGCCAGGTCCCCGCCGGTGTTGACCAGCTTTTCGCAGATGCCGTCCACCACCCGCTCCAGCTTCTGGGGGGTGAGGTTCAAGAGCTTGAGCGCCCCCCGGTCCAGCTCGGGCACCCAGGGGTCGCCGCCGTCGCCGTGGCCATAGCCCCGCACCATGATGTCGGCCAGGTGCACCACGGCGGTGAGCAGGGGGGCCTTGCGCGCTCCCTCGGGCTGATGGTGCCAGCGGATGGGGTCCATCAGCTCCTCGGGCAGCTTCCAGCTCTCGGCCAGCCACATGCCGATATGGCTGTGGTCAAAGCCCAGCACCTCTTGCTCGGCCTGGCGGATGCTCATGCCCTCCACCTCCACCAGCTCCACGATGGACTGCATGTCCTCGGTCATCTGGGCGCGAAGAACCACCTTGCCCAGGTCGTGCAGGAGCCCGCCCAGGCTGGCCTCCTCGGCGTCGGGCAGGTCCACTTGCTGGGCGAGGAGGCTGGAGGCCGTGGCCACGCCCATGGAGTGCTCCCACAGGCCCTGGTCGCGGTCCTTCATCATGTCGAAGACGCTGGAGGTGAGGATGAGCCCCTTGACCACGTCGAAGCCCAGGAGCATCAGGGCCTGGGTCAGGGAGCCCACCTTGCGCGAGAAGCCGAAAAAGGCGCTGTTGGCCAGTTTGAGCACCTTGGCCGAGAGTACTTGGTCGCGGCTGATGAGGTTGCCGATGTCGGCCACCGTGAAGCGCTTGGAATCCACGGCCCGGCTGATCTGCTCGATCATGCCCGGCAGGGTGGGCAGGTTCTTGAGCAGTTGTATCTTTTTGCGGGCCTCGGCCCGCTGGTCGCTCACGGTTTTTTCCTGTCCTTCTTGGCGTAGATGACCGGTGGACCCTGGTATTCCGCCTCGGGCTCGGGCTCGGGCGGGGGTTGGGGCCGGGGCCGGGGGTAGCAGCCCTGGTGCAGGCGCCGGCGGTACATCTCACGCAGGCCCATGAGCACGGGGTCGCTCTCCACCCGCGAGAAGCGCTTGAACAGCTCTTTTTCCATCTCGGCCAAGAAGGCCTGGCGTTCTTCCTCGGAGGCGAAGTGGTCGCCCTCCACCACCACGGCCTCCACCTCCAAGCGCAGAAGCAGGCTTTTTACCTCGGCGGTGACGGTATTGCCCTTGGCCATGAGCACCATGCCGTCCTGGCGGGCCACGTCCTGGGCCAGCACCTGGCCTTCTTGCAAGTCCTGCACGGGCACGCGGATCATGGGGCTCCTTCCCGGCCGGGCGACGTTGGCGGCCCAGGCTTACCTAAATCCTAGCAAAGCGCCGGCCCGGCCACAAGGCCGGCGGCGGGCTTGGGGGCCGGGGGGGCCTGTGTTATATTGCGGGCGGCCCCTGATGGGGGGCTGGCGGGGCGGGTCCAGGGGAGAAAGGACGGCAGCGGAGTGATCGCCGAGTTCGTCAACCTCAGGCAGGCGGGGCTGAGCCGGGAGCAGGCCTTGGCCCGCCTGGCGGCCTGGCACCAGGCCCAGGGCCGGCGGGTGCTGATCCTGGTCGCTGACGAGCACCAGGCCCAGGAGCTGGACCGCCTGCTGTGGACCGTGGACCCGGCCTCCTTCGTGCCTCATGCCCTGGCCGGCGGCCCGGACCAGGAGAGCGAGCCGGTCTTGATCGTCAGCCAGCCCCACAACCCCAACGCCGCCACGGTGCAACTGCTCACCAGCCCGGAGCAGGCCCCTGCCCCGGGAGTGGAGCACCTCGTCTTCCTGGTGCCGGCCCAGGAGGGGCCGGAGCTCTTGGCCTATCGCCAGCGCTACAAGGAGCTGTCCCAGACCCCGGGGGTTGAGGTGCGCCACACCACCCGTCTGCCGGGCGGGGTGCCCCCCGCTGGGCCCATACGGGTCGAGTGAGGTTTTGGCCCTTGCCGAGCCCGGCGCCTCCCGTTGTGGTTGGCTGAATTATACTAAAGAACTCGCCAAGGCCAGCCAATCACCCACGCCAAATAGCCAAACCTGGACAATCTCCCGCCCGCCGGCCCTGGCCATGTCCGGACGCCCGGCCCCGCCCGCGTTGCCGCACGGCGAGCCATCGGCTGCGGCGGGAGGCGGCCGGGTCATCCACGGAGGGCCGCAACAGGGCAAAGTTGCTCAGGTACCAGGCCCCCCAAGTCTTTTGGGCCTGATTCCCCTTGCCCTGGGGCGGATCATCGGGTATAAGAGCGTCTTCGTACCCAAAAAATTTTTCATGCCGAGGTATAGATGGGCAGCGTAATCAAGAAGCGCCGCAAGAAGATCCGCCGCCACAAGCACCGCAAACTGCTCAAGCGCACTCGTCACCAGCGCCGCAAGTAGTCCCTGCCGGCGGGGCGCTCCCCGCCGGGCCTAGACGGTTCGGTTGGCGCTGCAAAAGTGATCTGCGCGAGCGGCTCCCCCTTGCGGGGGTTGTGCTTCAGAAAAGCCAAGACGGGCGGGGATGAACCCCGCCCCAACATTGAAGAATGATCTTCTTGGTGTAGGGGCGGGGTTCATCCCCGCCTGTGCGTTCAGGCGTCCATGCCGGGGAGCCAGGGGATCAACGCCCCCCGTCGCCCATGGTAGTCATCTCGGTATTGTTATGGATATGGGCCTGAACCCCGCCGGCGGGCTTCCGGAGGTGCCTGGGCCGCTCAGCGCCCCGTCAGGGTGGTGATCTGGCTGCGGTAGATGTCGGCCTGGGCCAGCACCTGGGAGACGAAATCCCGAGTCTCCTCGATGTCCGGCATTGCGCCGCCGGCCCGCTGCACCTTGCCCGGTCCGGCGTTGTAGGCCGCCAGGGCCAGCACCATGTCGTTCTGGAAGGTCTTCTTGAGGCTGGAGAGGTAGCGGATGCCGGCCCGCAGGTTGGCCTCGGGGTCGGCGGGGTTGTTCAGGCCCAGCTCCTCGGCGGTGGCCGGGGCGATTTGCATCAGGCCCTTGGCCCCCCTTTGGCTCTCGGCGTTGGTATCGAAGCCGCTCTCCACGTGCACCACGGCCATGACCAGGGCCGGGTCCATGCCCTCGCGTTCGCTCAGGCGGCGCACCACCGGCCAGTAGCGGCGGGGGGCCTCGGCCAGGCCGGCTTCCCGCCAGGGGCGCCGGGGGGCCTCGGCCTGGGGGGGCTCCTGCCAGGGGCGATGGGGGGCCAGGCGCGGGGGGGCGGTTTTGACCTCGGCCACCCAGTCGGCGGGACGGTCCGAGGACATGGGCTGGCCGTGCAGGCAACTGGCTGCCAAAAGCAGCCCCGCGGCCAAGGCAAGCACCCCGAAGAGGGTCAGCAGGGATGCCAGACGGGTATGTAGGCGATGGGGTTCGGCCATAATTGGTCAGGACCTCAACGTGAAATATATAGGCGTAACCTGAGCTGTCAAGAAGGCTAATCGCCAGGGCGCATGTGCATTGATGTTTTAGTGCGTTATCGCGGCGACTTATAGCGCGAAAAAATTTGTTTGACTTGCCGGCTCGGACCCGATTAACCTATTTGGTCGGGTATTTAGCTTAAAGGGCAGCAATTACGAGGGGATGTCATGCAAGAGCCAGAGAGGCTGCGCCAGGCGGCGGCGGCGGTGCGAGGGCGCGTGCCGGCCAATTTCCGGCCCCGGGTGGGACTGACCCTGGGCACGGGCCTGTCGGGCTTGGCCAGTAAAATTGAGGTGAAGGCCCGAGTGCCCTACGCCGAGATACCTGGCCTGCCCGTCTCCACGGTGGAGAGCCACCAGGGCGAGCTGGTGCTGGGGCGCCTGGCCGGCCAGGAGGTGGCCGCCCTGGCCGGGCGCTTCCACCTCTACGAGGGCTATTCCCCCCTGGAGGTGGTGCGCGGGGTGCGCCTCTTGGCCGAGCTGGGGGTGGAGACCATGGTCTTCACCTGCGCCTCCGGCGGCCTGGACCCGGCCATGCAAGCCGGCCGGGTGATGCTCATCAGGGACCACATCAACCTTACCGGCCAGAACCCGCTCACCGGCCCCAACTTCGAGGCCTGGGGCGAGCGCTTCCCAGACATGAGCCAGCCCTACGACCCCGGCCTCCTGGCCCTGGCCCGCCGGGCCGCCCAGGAAGGGGGCGTGGACCTGTACGAGGGCGTGTACGTGGGCCTGCGCGGGCCATCCATGTAGACCCCGGCCGAGACGCGCATGCTGCGCATCCTGGGGGCCGATGCCGTGGGCATCTCCACGGTGCTGGAGGTGATCGCCGCCCGCCACCGGGGGCTTAGGGTGCTGGCGTGCGCCGCCATCAGCAACGTCAACATTCCCGAG
>JACQYR010000259.1:5907-14092 GCA_016208115.1 Desulfarculus sp. | reverse complement strand
GCGAAGCCCAGGCCGGCGCTGCCCGCGCGAGCCGCCTCCACGGCGGCGTTAAGGGCCAGCAGGTTGGTCTGGAAGGCGATCTCGTCAATGGTCTTGATGATCTTGGCCGTCTGCTGGCTGGCCTGCTCGATGCGCTCCATGGCCTGGCGCACCTGGCGCATGGAGGCGGTGGAGTGCTGCACCACCTCCTTGGTCTCGGTCATGAGGGCGTTGGCCTGGCCGGCGTTGTCGGCGTTGCGGCGGGTCATGGCCGCCAGCTCCTCCAGGGAGGCCGAGGTCTGTTCCAGGGCGGCGGCCTGCTCACTGGCGCCCTCGGCCAGGGACTGGCTAGCCGAGGAGACCTCGTCCGAGGCCTGGGAGAGCTGGGAGGCGCCCTGGCCCAGGCTGGCCGAGATGCGGCGCACCGGCCTGGTAACGGCCATGGTGATGGCCCAAGCCAAGGCCAGCCCCAGCAGGATGGCCCCGGCGCTCATGCTGGTCATTATGGTCTGCGCGCGGGCCGCGGCGATCATGGCCGCGTCCTTCTTGCGCTGGGCCTCGGCCAGGGGTTCCAGGCTCAGGCCCAGGCGGTCGTACTCGGCCATCAGGCCGGTCAGGTCCGCCGAGGAGCGGCCCTGGAATTCCTGAGCGGCCTGGGCCCGCGACGCCTGGAACTTCTCCCAGGAGGCCTTGTCGCGGTTAAGCAAAAAGCCGTTGGCCCGCACCCGCATCACCAGGAAGGCCGTCAGTTGGGCCTGGCCGCCGTCGTCCTTGCCAGCGGCCTTCCGCAGCTCGGTCAGTATGCGCTCGCCGCACTCGCCCCAGGCGGCCACGGTCTTCTTTTCCTCGCGTAACAGGGCCACCAGGTCCATGAAGCTAGCTTCATAGGCCTTGAGGGAATCCAACAACTGCGCCGTGCGCCGGTGGTCCTCGGGGTCGTTGAAGCTGGCGTCGGCGGCCACGGCCACCTTGCGCATGGTCTCCACCTGCTCCTTGACCCGGTCCACGTACTGCTGTTCGCCCCGCTGGATGAAGTTCTTCTCGTGGCGGCGGGCCTCCAGGTTGGCCTTGACCACCTGCACCACCTGGTCGGCCTTGTCCCAGCGCTGGCGCACGGCCTCCAGGCCGCTGATGCCGCATAGTGCCACCACGGCCAACAGGGCCAGCACCACGCCGAAACCGCCCAACACCTTAACCGCCAGCTTAACCTGGGTGAGCCTGGAGATCATGTCTGCCCTCCTTCTTGGGCCGGGGAATCCTTGGCGCGGGCATCCAAGTGGCGGCGCACGGCCCTGGCCAGGTCGCCGCGCAAGACCGGTTTGAGTATCACCTCACGCACCCCCAGGGAGCGGGCCGTCTCCAGGGAGCTGGACTCGCTGAAGCCGGTGCACAGGATCACCGGCAGATCGGGGGCCAACTCCAAGAGGGCCTGGGCCAGGTCCAGGCCGGTGAGGTTGGGCATGGTCAGGTCGGTGAGCACCAGATCGAACCCTACCGGGTTTTCCCTGAACTGCTTGAGGGCCTCCAGGCTGCAAACAAAGGCGCTGACCTGGTAGCCCAGGCTGCTGAGCATGTTGCGTTGTATCTCCACCAGGGTTTCCTCGTCATCCACCACCAGGATGCGCTCGTGGCCCCCGGGGATGTCCTGGGGCTGGCGGTCCTCGTCGGCGGTTCCGTATTCCTGGCAGGGCAACAACACATGGAAGGCGGTGCCCTTGCCCGGCTGGCTGTACACTTTGACGATGCCTTGGCTGCTGCTGACGATGCCGTGCACCACCGCCAGACCCAGGCCGGTGCCCTCTCCCTGGGCCTTGGTGGTGTAGAAGGGCTCGAAGATGCGCTCCACCACCTCCCGGGGCATGCCGTGGCCGGTGTCGCTGACGCACAGCTTCAGGTGGGGACCGGCCGAGAGCCCCGGGTAGTTGTCCACTTCCCTGGCGTCTATGCGCGCCAAGTGCAGGGACACCTCCAGGTGCCCGCCCCGCTGGCGCATGGCGTGGGCGGCGTTGGTGCACAGGTTGAGGATCACTTGCTGTATCTGGGTGGGGTCGGCCAGCACCGTGGCCGGCGGGGCGGCCAAATCCTGGGTTATCTCGATGGTGGAGGGCAGCATGGCCCGCATCAGCCGCAAGGCCTCCTTGACCTCCGAGGCCAGGTCCAGGGGTTTTTTCCGCTGCTCGGCCTGGCGGCTGAAAGTGAGTATCTGGCGCACCAGCTCCTTGGCCCGCGCCCCGGCCTTGAGGGCCTGCTCCAGGTAGTCGGCGGCCCGGTTCTGGTCCTCCAGGAACATGCGGGCCAATTCCACGTAGCCGCTGATGCCTCCCAGGATGTTGTTGAAGTCGTGGGCGATGCCGCCGGCCAGGGTGCCGATGGCCTCCATCTTGTGGGCCTGGCGCAGGTGGTCGCGCAGCTTTTGCTCCTGGGTGATGTCGCGGTGGTGGGCATAGTAATTGATTACCGCCCCGGAGTGGTCGCGGATGGGCGAGATGACCGTCTCCACCTCGAACTCCTGGCCATTGCCACGGGCGATGCCGTAGCGGCCGCTCCAGGAGCGCCCGGCGGCCAGGTCGGCCCACATCTGCCTGAAAATGCTCTGATTGGCCCGGGCCTGGGCCAGAAGCGGGGCCTCTTGGCCCAAGAGATCCTGGCGGCCGCGGGCGTGCAGGCCCTCATAAGCGGGATTGACGTAGATCATCACCCCCCGGGAGTCGGTCAGCGCGATGGCGTCCACCGACTGCTCCACCACGGCGGCCAGGCGGTAGTGCTCGGCCTCCAGTTCCAGGCGCCGGGTGAGGTCCTGGCCGGTGCACAGGACCTCTTGGCCCGGGGAGCCGTCCCGCTTTTGCAGGGTGCGGTTGCGCCATTCCACCTGCAACCGGTTGCCCCGGCTGTCGTGGATGGGTACCAGACGGGCCTGGCGCGGGGCCTGGGCCTGGCGCGGGGCCTGGTCCTGGCCGGGGAGGAAACAGGCCCGCTGCTCTTCGTCCAGCTCCGGGGACAGGAACACATCGGCCCACTGGTGGCCGCGCACCTCGGCCAGGCGGTAGCCGGTGAGCTTTTCCAGGAAGGGGTTGAAGTAGACGACGCGCCCCTCCTGGTCCAGAACCAGCACGATGGCCTGGGCGGTCTCCACCAGGCCCTGGGCGAAGTCCCGCTGGCGCCTGAGCTCCTGGCCGTAGCGCCGGCGCTCGATGAAGCGTGACAGCCGGCCGGCCACCACCTCCAAGAGCACCCGCTCCTCCACCAGGAAGGCTCCCTCGTCGGCCGGTGGAAACTCCTCCAGATAGCCCACCTCCAGGCTGCCGGCCGGCTGGCCGTGCAGCACGATGGGCTCGCTCAAGCGCCAGGGGGTGGGGAGGTAATTGGGGGTTTGCCAGGAGCGGTCCTCCAGGGCCAGGCGCGCCCAGGTCCGCCCGGCCCGTTGCCAGCCACTGGGCAGGTGGGTCACGATGCCCTGGCAGACCTCGGCCAGGTCCAGATCGGGCGCCTCGAAGACCGTGAGCAGGTTGTAGAGGCAGCCCAGTTCGCGGGTGCGCTTGGACAGCGCCATTTCCAGGCGGACCTGGCTATCCAGTGAGGAGGTGCCGATGTCCGACTTCATGGGCCGCAATACCTTACTGGCAGTCCCTGCCTGCCCCGAAACTAGCCCCTCAAGGCCTTTGCTGCGGCTGGCCCTCGCGAACCCTATCCATCCGATAGGTGTTAATGCTGGAATCTATGTGTAGCGCCTTTGGCCAGGCATGGGAATAAGGCCTTCGGCCCAAACTCCCATGCCCCCCAGCCCATTTGTCCCTAGGGTGAATCCCCCCATGCCCTGATGGCACAAGTTGTTTTGGGCCAAGGCCCTGGCCCGGCCAGGAATATGCCAAGAATGACATAGCTAACTTTTTATTATCACTACTATTTTCCCTTGACCGCCGCCGAAGCTCCCCGTATCTTTTTGGTAGGCATGGCCAACTAAAAGTTTGGGGAGGAACGAGCATGGTCAAGATTCTTCGCGTGGACATGACCAACCAAAAGGTCAGCTACGAGGACGTGGCCCCCGAGTACCAGGGCCTGGGCGGCCGGGGGCTGACCTCGGCGGTGGTGGCCCGCGAGGTGGAGCCCGCCTGCAATGCCATCGGGCCGCTGAACAAGCTGATCTTCGCTCCGGGCCTCTTGGGCGGCACCAGCGCCGCCAACAGCGGCCGCCTCTCGGTGGGCGCCAAGAGCCCGCTCACCGGGGGCATCAAGGAGGCCAACACCGGCGGCCAGGCCGGCCAGTACCTGGCCAAGCTGGGGGTGGCGGCCATCATCGTGGAGGGTCAGGCCCCCGAGGGCAGCCTGTTCAAGCTGGTGGTGAAGAAGGGCAAGGCCGAGCTAAAGCCGGCCGACCACCTGCGGGGCCTGGGCAATTACGCCACCGTGGAGAAGCTGGTGGAGACCTACGGGCTCAAGGCCGGCTATGTGAGCATCGGCCAGGCCGGCGAGATGAAACTGAACGGCGCCTCGGTGGCCTTCAGCGACCGCGAGCTCAGGCCCACCCGCCACGCCGGCCGCGGCGGCCTGGGCGCGGTCATGGGCTCCAAGGGCCTCAAGGCCCTGGTCATTGACCCCGAGGGCGCTGGCAACGTGCCCCTGGCCGACCCCGAGGCCTTCAAGGCGGCGGCCAAGCGCTTTGCCAAGGCCCTGGCCGATCACCCGGTGACCAGTGGGGGCCTGCCCACCTACGGCACCGACGTGCTCATAAACATCCTCAACGAGGCCGGCGGCCTGCCCACCCGCAACTTCAGTTCCGGCCGTTTCGAGGGCGCCGAGAAGGTGGGTGGCGAGACCCTCAACGCGGTCACGGTCAAGCGCGGCGGCAACCCCACCCGGGGCTGCATGGGCGGCTGCGTCATCCGCTGCTCGGGTGACTTCCTGGACCAGAGCGGCGAGTTTGTCAGCAAGTGGCCCGAGTACGAGACGGTCTGGGCCTGGGGCCCCAACTGCGGCATTGACGACCTGGACGCCATCGCCCGCTATGACCGCATGTGCGATGACTTCGGCCTGGACACCATCGAGACCGGCTGCGCCATGGCCGTGGCCATGGAGGCCGGCCTGCTGAAGTTCGGCGATGCCGCCGGCGCCGAGAAGCTCTTGGCGGAGATCGGCCTGGGCACGCCCATGGGCCGCGTCCTCGGCTCGGGCACCGCCACCGTGGGCCGGGTCTTCGGCGTCAGCCGGGTGCCGGTGGTCAAGGGCCAGTCCATGCCGGCCTATGATCCCCGGGCGGTCAAGGGCATCGGCGTGACCTACGCCACCACGCCCATGGGCGCCGACCACACCGCCGGCTATTCGGTGACCGCCAACATCCTCAGCGTGGGCGGCTCGGTGGACCCCTTGAAGCCCCAGGGCCAGGCCGCCCTGTCGCGCAACTTGCAGGCCGCCACCGCCGCCATAGACACGGCGGGCCTATGTTTGTTCGTGGCCTTCGCGGTGCTGGACATCCCCGACGCCTTCGTGGCCGTGGTGGACATGCTCAACGCCAAGTACGGATTGAAGCTCACCGGCGACGACGTGGGCGGCCTGGGGGCCAAAATCCTGACCATGGAGAAGGAATTCAACACCCGGGCCGGCTTCAACAACGCCCACGACCGCTTGCCCGACTTCTTCAAGTCCGAGAGGCTGCCCCCGCACAATGTGGTCTTCGACGTGCCTGACAGCGAGCTGGACAGCACCTTGAAGTTCTAGCTACCATCAACCCAACGCCAAGGGGCCGGGGGCTGTTGGCCTCCGGCTCTTTTCATGGGGGCATGTATGCGGATAACCGTGAAACTGGGCGGGGCCTTGCGCCAGCGGGTGGCCGGGCACCAGGCCGGGGAATTGGCCCTGGAGTTGCCGCCAGGGGCGCGGGTCTCCCAGGCGCTCAAGGCCCTGGGCTTGGAGGGCGACGTGGTGCGGGTGCTGATGGTCAACGGCCGGCCCATCAGGGACGACCAGGAGCTACGCCAGGGCGACCGCCTCGGCCTGTGGCCCCGGGAGCTGGCCTTCAACATGTACGTGGCCACCAACTTTTTTAATCCGCTGGCGCGGGGGGAGATCGAGGGGAAGAAAGAGTAAGGAAGGAAGGGCTGGATGGGCCGGCGGGCTCACCCCAATTGCAGCATCTCGATGCTGGGCACCCCCAAATCCACGTGCAGCACCTGGCCGCGCCCCAGGCCGGGCCAACCCAAGAGCAGCTTTATCACCTCGGCCACCTGCAAGGTGGCGATGAGCGCCGGGGTGGGGGTGGGCACGCCCAGGAAGCTCTCGGCCGCCTCGGCCTTGGGGGCCGGCTCCCGGCCGTAGAGCCCGGCCAGGCCGGGGTCGCCGTTACGCACGGTCATGACCATGCCCTCCAGGCCGCCCACGGCGCCGTGCACAAAGGGTAGCCCCGCCTGGCGGCAGGCCTCCTCCACGATGTAGCGGGTGGCCAGGGTGTCCAGGCAGTCCACCACCGCCTGGGCATCGCTGAGTATGGCTGGCAGATTGTCCTCGTAGGCCCAGACCCCGTGTACCCGCACCTCCACCACCGGGTTGACCGACTCCACGGCTAAAGCGGCGGCCCGGGCCTTGCCCTGGCCCAGGGTTTCGCGGGTGGCCAGGAACTGGCGGTTGAGGTTGCTCTCCTCGAAGACGTCGCCGTCGCAGACGATGAGCCGGCCCACCCCCAGGCGGGCCAGTTGCAATATGACCATGCCCCCCAGGCCGCCGGCCCCCATCACCGCCACGCTGGAACGCAACAGCCGGGCCTGGTCGGCGGCGCTGAAGGTGCCCCGGTTGGGACGGAAGCGCTCGGGCCAGAGGCCCTCGTCCAGGCAGGCCAGCATCACCTCGCGCAGGGGCCGGTGCTGGACCATGGCCAGCTCCCGCAGGCCGGCCTCGCGCACGGCGTAGAAGCCCTCCTGCCCCGGGGCCTCGTGGGGCACCAGGTAAGGCCCCAGGAGTTCCATGATCCAGGCCTGCATCTAGCCCCCTCCCACGGCGGGGAACAGGCCCACCCGGTCGCCGTCGGCCAGGGGGTCGTCCGGGCCGGCGCTCCGGCCGTTTACCATGATGATCTTGACCTCCTGGGGCGCGATGTCTAGGCGGGCCAGCAGGCCGGCCACGGTCAGCCCCGGCCGCCAGTCCGCCTCCAGGCCCCGCAGGGCATCGTAGCCCGGCGCCAGGCGGCGCAGGGAGGCGCTGAGTCGAACCTGAAGCGGCATGCATCCAACCCCGCGATAACGGTCTGGTCTGAATTCCAGATTAGCACGCCGCATGTGCGCTTGTCTTGGGGGTAGGCGGGGCCGGCGGGGCGCAGTGGGCAGCAAAAGCATCACCACCGCCGGGAAGGGCGGTGGTGACGGGGGGCCCTGGCTAAAGGGGGGGGCCTGGGCCCTAGCCCACGGCGGCCACCGCCTGGCACTGGCGGTCCTTCTCGCGCTGCTGCACGGCCAGCTTGGCCAGGGTGATGCTGGAGAGAAAATCCACCAGCAACTGGCTCATCTCGCCCCAGACCAGGTGCACGCTGCAGCCGCCCACGCGCTCGCAGGAGTCGGGGTCGTGCACGCACTCCACCACCGCCAGGGGTCCCTCCAGGGTTTTGACGATGTCATAGAGCGAAACCTTGTCTGGGCTCGTGGCCAATAAATACCCGCCCTTGGCCCCGCGCACGCTGTTGACCAGCCCGGCGGCCTTGAGGGGAATAAGAAGCTGCTCCAGATATTTGGCAGAGATGCCCTGCCGTTGGGCCAATTCCTGCAAGGCGGTGGGGCCGCCGCCCTGCTGCAACGCCAGCTCCAACATGGCCCGCACACCGTAACGTCCGCGCGTCGAAAGCTTCATGTCCTGCAATGTCCCTGGTTGGGGTGGTTGGTTGTTGGTTGCTCCTCGTAGGCCAAACCATATTGGGAGACTAGGCAAATTGCAAGCGAAAGTGCATAAATTTTCAAGCTCCAGGCCAAAAAACTTGGTCTTCCCATGGGGGCGGTCAGATATCTACCAACTTCCAGGCCAATTCCCGGATAGCCCCGCGCCCCGGGCGCCGGGGCGGCGGGTGGGGTGTGCCAATTGGCGATCAAACGAATCGTTTGATCGCAATTGGCATGCGGGCCATGGATGGCCCGCCGGGCGCGAAAGCGCCCGGGAGGCCGGGCAAAATCAAACTTTTGCCCGGCCGATAAGCAATCAAAGCCATGGATGGCTTTGATTGCATCTAAAGTTA
>JACQYR010000259.1:0-5871 GCA_016208115.1 Desulfarculus sp. | reverse complement strand
ATGGCTTTGATTGCATCTAAAGTTAGGACCGGCCCGGCCCTGGCCGGCAGGCTCAGGTGGGGCCGGAGCAGGCCTGGCCGGGGCTGGCCGGCTGGGCCGGGGCCGGTTGCCGGCGCGCCCCCAGACGGCGCAGCAGGGGCGGGACCGACAGCCCCAGCAGGAGCAGGGCGCCGGCCACCTGGGCCCAGGCGGGCACCAACTCGGCAGCCGCGCCGGCCAAGGCCCGGGGGGAGATGCCCAGCCAGGCGTAGACCTGGTCCAGGGCCAGGCCGCACAGCACCGACATGACTGCGATTCCAGCCAGATATACCGCCGTGGCCTTCTTGCCCATGAAGTTCCACAACACCGTCAGAGCCGTGAGGTTGGTGGCCGGGCCAGCCAGCAAAAAGACCAGGGCCGCGCCGGGGCTGATGCCCTTGAGGATCAGGGCCGCGGCCACGGGCGTGGAGGCCGAGGCGCAGATGTACAGGGGCACGCCCACCAGCAGCATGATGAGCATGGTGCCCAGGCCGCCGCCCAGGTGCCGGGCCAGGAAATCCTCGGGCACCAGCACGGTGATTACCCCGGTGAGCACGATGCCCACCAGGAACCAGCCCGACAAATCGCCCCACAGCTCGCCAAAGGCATAGGCCAGGCCTTGGCGCAGCCGGCCCGGCAGGGAGCCGCCGCCCGCGTGCTCTTCGGGGAGGTCGGGGTCATGGTCATGCTCGTGGCCGGCCAGGGCCTGGAGGTCCGGGGCGGCGGCCGGCCGGCCGGGGTCCTCCAGCAGGCTCTGGGCCAGGCCGGTGGCCGAGGCGGTGACAAAGGCCGACAGGGGCCGGGCCAGGGTCATCACCGGGTCCATGAGGGCATAGGTCACGGCCATGGAGTCCACCCCTGTCTCGGGCGTGGAGATTAGGAAAGAGGTGACGGCGCCGTTGCTGGCGCCCTCCTTCTTGAGCGCCGCGGCGGCGGGCAGCACCCCGCAACAGCACAGGGGCAAGGGTATGCCCCACAGGGCGGCCTTGAACACCGGGGCATAGCGCCCCTGGCCCAGGTGGCGGGCGATGGCCTCGGGGCTCAGGAAGGCCTTGAGCAGGCCGCCGATAGCCAGGCCAAAAAGCACGTAGACCGACGAATCGGCCAGGATGTCCCAGGAGGCCCGCAGCACCTGCCAGATAATGTTGATAAATTCCATGATGCTCGCCTTGTCTACTCCTCTACGTGGGCCAGGCCCACGGCCAGTAGTTGGTTAACGTGATGGTCATCCAGGGAATAATAGAGGCACTGGGCGTCGCGCCGGGTCTTGACCAAAAAGAGGTCGCGCAGACGGCGCAACTGGTGGGAGACCGCCGACTCGCTCACTTTGAGCAGGGCGGCCAGGTCGCAGACACACATCTCGCCCTGGGCCAGGGCCAGGAGTATGCGCAGCCGGCTAGGATCGCCCATGGCCCGGTACAGAGCGCCCAGGCGCTCTACTTGGCGAGGCCCCAGGGCGCCGGCGCGGGCCTGGACCAGGCGGTCCAGGTGAACCACGCGTACGCTGCATCCTTGCTCTTCCACCAGGGTGGCCCTTTGGGGCATGTTGGCCTCTTTTAGTATATGAACATTTGCTCATATATTAGTGCAAGAGGGGACGCCCGTCAAGGCCACCGGCGCCGCAAGGGAATTATAGGTAATATATAAATTGTTATAGTCGGTTAGGGCTTGGCCCCCCCGCTCAGCAGGCCCACCTGGCGGGCAAAATCCAAGTCCTGGCCCAGCCGGGGGGCGAAGCGCAGGTACTTGCCGGCGATGGAGCGGATGGCCAACTTAAGGGCATAGGGCAGGATGGGCTTTTCCAGCAGGTGGTTGACCCCCAGCGCCAGGCAGCGCTCCACCACCTCGTCGCTGGCCCGGCCGGTGATGACCACCGTGTCCTCGGCGGCCATGGGATAGTGCACGGTGATGGCCTCAATGAAGTCAAAGGCCGTGTATCGCCCCAAAAAGGCGTCCAGCAAGAAGATGGCCACCGAGGGGCCGCGCTTGAAGCAGAAGGTGCGGGCCTCCAGGAAGTCGCTGAAGGTGTGAACCTGGCCCTGGGTATAGAAGGAGCGCACCATCTGGCCCAGGACATCGCAGACATCGGGGTCGTCATCCAGCACCACCACGTCCAGCCCAGCCGCCATGGCGCACCTCCCCCTTTGGTTGTGAGCAAGTAATTAAATTTTAGCATTGCCCCGTCCAGCGGGCTGAGGGCTTTTGCGCCTTGAAAGGCAAAAACTTACCCCTTCACTTCATTTCACTCGCCTTATCTACCGGTAGGTAAAAGGCCCTTGACCACCTCCGCCCCCTGGGGTATCTTACCTACCGGTAAGTCAAACACCCCGCGCCCCATCACTCCAGTTTAGGAGAGAGCCAGATGGCCCAGACCGACAAGGTCAAGACGCCCGACGGCGCGGTGCGCCAACGCTTGTTGCGGGCCGCCAGCGAGCTTTTTGCCCAGAAGGGCTACGCCGCCACCACGGTGCGCTAGATCGTGGCCGCCGCCGGGGTCACCAAGCCGGTGGTCTACTACTATTTCGGCAGCAAGGAAGGCCTGTACCTGGAGCTGATGGGCAGCGTGGCCCAGAGCTTCCTGTGTATCCTGCAGGAGCCCCCGCCGGCCGGGGCCACGGCCCGCCAGCGTATTGTGCGCCTGGGTGAGCTGGCTTTCCAGGTCTTCTGCCAAAACCTCCAGACCATGAAGGTCATGCACGCCATCTACTACGGGCCGCCCCAGGGCGCGCCCTTCGTGGACTTCGACGCCCTGCACCAGCAGTTCCAGGACGAGCTGGTCAGGCTGGTGCAAGAGGGGATGGCCAATGGTGAGTTCAGGGCCGGCGATCCCTTGGTCATGACCTGGGCACTCCTGGGCGCCGAGCACCTGGCCATGCAACTGGAGCTGTGCCTGCCCCAGGAGCGCATGGGTCTGGAGGGGCTGCGCCAGGCCACCGACCTCATTCTCGACGGTATCGCCGCCAGCAAACCATAGGGGGCTAGCCTCATGAAAATGGAATCCTTGACAAGGTTGGGGGCCGCCGCCCTGTTGTGCCTGGGCCTGGCCCTGGGGGCCGGCTGCTCCAGCGACGGCCAGGCCTCCAAGGAGGACGGCAAGGCCGCCGCGCGGCCGCCGGTGGCCGTGGAGACCATGAAGATGGTCCCCGCCGACTTGGTGGAGGGCATCGAGGTGGTGGGCTCCCTGGCCCCCAAGTACGAGGCATCCGTCAAGAGCGAGTACGCGGGCATCGTGGCCGAGGTGATGGTGGACCAGTGGGTGCGGGTCACCAAGGGCCAGCCCCTGGCCCGCCTGGACACCCGCGAGGCCGACGCCCTGGTGCGCAAGGCCCAGGCCGCCGTGGATGCCGCCAAGGCCGGCCTGTTGCAGGCCGAGGTGGGCCAGCGCCGGGCCGTGCGCGAGCACCAGCGCCTGGTCAAGCTCAAGGAGGTGGGCCTGGTCACCCAGCGCGACCTGGACGACGTGGCCACGGACGAGGAGGCCAACCAGGCCCGCATGGAGGCGGCCAAAGCCCAGCACAAGGTGGCCCAGGACGAGTTGTCCTTCGTGCGTACCCGCTATAGCAAGGCCCATATCCTGGCCCCCCTGGATGGCGTCATCGCCTACCGGGGGATTAACGTGGGCGACATGGTGGGCGAGGCCGGCAACAACAGGATCATGTTCAAGGTGGTGAACACCCGCCTGCTGGAGATCACGGTCAACGTGCCTTCCCGGGAGATGGCCGCCATCAAGCTGGGCCAGCCCCTGGAGTTCACCACCGACGCCTATCCCGGACGCAGCTTCTCGGGCGTGGTGATGTTCATCAACCCCACGGTCAACGAGGCCGACCGCTCGGTCAAGGTGGTGATGGAGGTGCCCAACCAGGACGAGATATTGAAAGGCGGGCTCTTCGTCAAGGGGCGCATCATCACCGGCGTGCGCCAGGGGGTGCTGCAACTGCCCCGGGCGGCCTTGACCACCTGGGACGTGGTGCGGGGCCAGGCCGAGCTCTTGGTGCACAAGGACCAGGCCGCCCAGCGCCGTAGCGTCAAGACCGGCGTGGTCAAGGGCGACCTGGTGGAGATCAGCGAGGGGCTGGGCGCCGGCGAGGAAGTAATCACCCGGGGCGGCTTCAACGTCAAAGACGGCGACCGCGTCAAGGTGGTCACGGGCAATGGGGCCTAGCACATGTTCCTGAGCAACCTATCCATCAAGCGCCCCATCTTGGCCACGGTGATGATGCTGGCGCTCGTCACCCTGGGCATGTTCTCCTATCGCCGCCTGGCCATAGACATGTTCCCCGACGTGGAGATCCCCGTGGTCTCCATCATCACCAAGTACGCCGGCGCCTCGCCCGAGACCGTGGAGCGCGAGGTCACCAAGCGCATCGAGGAGGCGGTCAACCCCATCAGCGGGGTCAAGCACGTCATCAGCATCTCCCGCGAGGGCGTCTCCCAGGTGGTGGTGGAGTTCCACCTGGAGATACGCATCAACGAGGCCTCCCAGGAAGCCCGCGCCAAGATCAACGCCATCCGCGGCGATTTGCCCCAGGCCATCGAGGAGCCCATCATCCAGAAGCTGGACTTCCAGGCCATGCCCATCGTCTCCCTGGCGGTGCGTTCCGACACCCTTAACGCCCGCGACCTCACCACCCTGGTGGAAAAAAAGGTCAAGCGTCGCCTGGAGAGCATCTCCGGGGTGGGCAAGGTGGACCTGGTGGGCAAGAGCAAGCGCGAGGTCAACGTCAACGTGGACCCCGAGCGCCTGCAATCCATGGGCATGGGCGTGGACCAAGTCCTGGAGGGCCTGAAATCCGAAAACGTCAACACCCCGCTCGGCCGCCTGACCAAGGAGGGCTCCGAGTACCCCTTGCGCGTCTCGGGCAAGCCCGACGTGGTGGAGCAGTTCCAGGGCATGGTCATCGGCCAGTCGGGCGGGCGCGCGGTGAAGCTCTCGGAGGTGGCCAAGATCACCGACGGCATAGAGGAGCAGCGCTCCTTGGCCCTGGTGGGGCATCTGCCCGCCGTGGGCCTGGACATCCTCAAGCAGTCGGGGGCCAACACCGTGGCCGTGGTGGACACGGTCAAGAAGGCCATCGCCGGCTTGCAGGCCGAGCTGCCGCCGGGCACCACCATAGACATGGTGCGCGACGGCTCCATCATGATCCGCGAGTCGGTGGCCGACGTGGAGCACACCCTGGTGCTGGGCGGCATCCTCACCATCCTCATCGTCTTCATCTTCCTCAACTCCTGGCGCTCCACGGTCATCACGGGGCTGACCCTGCCCATCTCGGTCATCAGCGCCTTCATAGCCATGAACTTCATGGGCATGACCTTGAACGTCATGACCCTGATGGCCCTGTCCTTGGCCATCGGCCTTCTAATTGACGACGCCATCGTGGTGCGCGAGAACATCGTGCGCCACCTGGAACAGGGCAAGGACCATCTGGAGGCCTCCCGCGTGGGCACGGCCGAGATCGGCCTGGCGGTCTTGGCCACCACCTTCTCCATCGTGGCGGTCTTCGTGCCCGTGGCCTTCATGAAGGGCATCGTGGGGCGCTTCTTCTTCCAGTTCGGCATCACGGTCACCTTCGCGGTGCTGGTGTCCTTGTTTGTCTCCTTCACCCTGGACCCCATGCTCTCTTCCCGTTGGCACGACCCGGACATTGACCGCAGCGGCAAACGCCACCTCTTGGCCCGCATCCTGGACCGCTTCAACGACTGGTTCGACACCAACGCCGACCGCTACCGGGTGGTCATCGCCTGGGCCCTGGATCACCGCAAAACCGTGATGGCCGCCGCCGGCCTGGCCTTCGTGTTGGGCTTGGCTGCTTTCGCCACCCTGCCGTCCGACTTCATGGCCCGCTACGACCGTTC
>JACQYR010000074.1 GCA_016208115.1 Desulfarculus sp. | reverse complement strand
CGGCCGAGATCTTGAGCGGCATCTTCGAGGGACGGACGATCGGGACGCCGATCAGCATCTTGATTCCGAACGGGGACGCGAAGTCCTGCCGCTACGCCCGGAGCGCTTCGGCCGGGTGGCCCGGGCCTTGGTGCGCCAGGGCGCCGAGGTGATCGTGGTGGGCGGACCCCACGAGGCCTATCTGGCCAAGCGCGCCCAAAAGGAGGCTGGCGTGCGCCTGCGCACCGGGCACAACCTGGGTATGCGCCAACTGGCGGCTGTGCTCTCGCGCATGGACGTGCTGGTCACCAACGACACCGGTCCTCTCCACCTGGGCCAGGCCGTGGGCACGCCGGTGCTGGGGTTGTTCGGCCCCACCGACCCGGTGACCATCGGCCCGGTGCGCTACGACCTGCACCGGGTCATCAAGGTGCCGGCCACCTGCTCCCCCTGCCTGACCAAGACCTGCCCCGATCCGGTGTGCCTGGAGGCCATCCAGGAGAAGAACGTGCTGGACACGGTGCTGGACATGCTGGCCCAGCCGGAGCTTAGGCTGGAGAAGCGCTCTTGCATGTAGCCTATCTCTACCCCGAGCATCTGGGCCGGCCGGCTGCCCGGCTGTTGCAGGTGGCGGCCACCCTGCGGGCCTTGACCCGGCAGGGGGCCAAGGTGAGCCTGCTGGTGGGGCGTTTCGCCGGCCTGCATGGGCGCCTTGCGGAGCTGGACCTGGGGCCGCGCCCCGGCCTGAGCCTGGAGCCTCTGGCCATGTGGCAGCCCGGGCCAGGCTCGCGGGCCTTTTTCTCCTGGCACCTGCCCTATCACCTGGCCGCCCTGGCCAGGCTGCGGCGCTTGGCTGGGCAAGGCCTGACTTGGGTGCTGGTGCGCCACCTCAAGCTGGCCGGCTTTCTGCTGCCTCGCCTGCCGGAGTTGGGCCTCAAACTCTTGTTCGAGGCCCACGAGCTATTCAGCCAGACCGCCCGCGAGGAGGGGGCCGACCCCGCCAGGGTGGCGGCCCTGGCGGCCCTGGAGGCCCGGGTCTTCACGGGCGCCCATTGCCTGGCGGCCATCAGCCGGCCCCTGGCCCAGGCCCTGGAGGCCCTGCCCGGGGTGCGCGGGCCGGTGGTGGTGGCTCCCTCGGGGGTGGAAGAGGAGTTCTTCGCCAGCGGCGGCCAGGAACGCGAGCCCGGCCTGGTGGCCTACGCCGGCGGCCTGGGGGCCTGGAAGGGCGTGGACCTGCTCTTCAGGGCCGTGGCGAGCGTGCCCCAGGCCCGCCTGGAGGTGCTGGGCGGCCGTCCCGGCTCCGGCGACTGGCAGCGGCTAGGCGATCTGGCCCAGGGCTTGGGCCTGGAGGCCCGCCTGACCATGCGCCCCCAGGCCGGCCAAGAGGCGGTACGCGAGTTATTGGGACGCGCGGTGGTGGCCGTGTGGCCGGGCAGCGGCCGCCAGCGCATCGCCGCCGAGTTCACCAGCCCCCTGAAGCTCTTCGAGTACCTGGCCGCCGGCTGCGCGGTGCTGGCCCCAGATTTACCCGCGGCCCGTGCTGTGTTGGCCCAGGGGCACAACGCCCGCCTGTTCAGACCCGACGATGCCGACTCCCTAGCCCAGGCCCTGTCCGGGCTCCTGGCCGCGCCCCTGGAGGCCGGCCGCCTGGCCTGGGCCGGCCAGCGGTTGGCCCGGGCCTACACCTGGGACGCCCGGGCGCGGGTGCTCCTGGATGCCATGGGCGAGGGCCGGCCATGAGATGGGCCTTGTACAACCTCACCACCACCACCCAGGGCGGCGGGGTGGAGATGTCGGTGTGGAGCCTGGGCCGGGAGCTGGCCCGCCGGGGGCATGATGTGACCGTCATCGGCGGCCAAAGCCAGCGCCCCCTGCCAGCCCTGGCCCAGGGGCTCGGGGTGCGCGCCTTTGCCTTCACCCCCCGGGAGCGCTTCCCCGACCTGGGGACCCGGGCGCGCAAGCTCATGGAGCGCCTGAGCTTCGCCCGCCAGGCCCTGCCGGCCCTGCGCGCGGGGGGCTTTCAGCGCCTACTCATCTTCAAATCTTATGATATGGCCCCGGCCCTGTGGACGGCCCGGCGGGCGGGCATGGCCGTGGGCTTTTTGAGCGGGGGCAGCGAGTTCTACCCCGGCTATGCCGCCCTGGCCCGGCGTCTGGACTACCTGGGGGCGGTCAGCGCCTTCACCGCCGGCCAGATGCATATGGCCACGGGGCTCATCCCCCAGGTCAACCACCTGGGCGTGGATTTCGCCCTGTTTCGCCCCGCCGAGCCGGACCTCGATCTTGCCCGGGCGTGCGGCCTGGAGCCGGGCGACGAGGCCCTGGTCACGGCCGTGCGCCTGGTGGCCCTCAAGGGTGTGCAGCGGGCCATCAAGGCCCTGGCCTTGCTGAGCGACAAACGGCCCCGCCTCAAGCTGTTGGTGGCCGGGGAGGGGCCTTACCGGGCTGAACTGGAAAACCGCGCCCGCCAGGCAGGGGTGGCTGGGCGGGTGCATCTCCTGGGCTTCCTGCCGCCCCAGCGCCTGGCCGGGTTCTACGCCCTGGGACGGATGGCCGTCTTTCCCAGCATGGGCGAGGAGGCCCTGGGCCTGTCCATCGCCGAGGCCATGGCCTGCGGCCTGCCGGTGGTGGCCAGCCGTCTGGGCGGGGTGCCCGAGGTGGTGGCTGATTGCGGCCTCTTGGTGCCGCCCAAGGACGACCAGGCCCTAGCCCAGGCCGTGGACAGCCTGCTGGACGACCCCGCCCGGCGGGCGGACCTGGCGGCACGGGGGCGGGAGAGGGTGGCCCGGGAGTTCACCTGGCCGGCCTGCGCGGCCCGCCTGGAGGAGGGCCTGTCGTGAGCCTCTTGGCCAGCCTGTATAATTTGGCGGTGCTGGGGCGCCTGCGCGACGACCCCGGCCCCTTTGACCCCGCCCAGGTCAAAAAAATCCTGGTGGTGCGCAACGACAACATCGGCGACGTCATCTGCACCACCCCGGCCCTGGACGCCCTGCGCCAGGCTTTTCCCCAGGCCTACATCGCCGCCGTGGTCTGCACCCTGGCCGAGGAGGCCTTGGAGGGCCACCGCGCCCTGGACCGTCTGTGGGCCTATCCCAAGGCCAAGCACAAGCAGCACGGCCCTCTCAAGTCCCTGGCTCTGCTGGGCAAGGTGCTACGGGAGCTCAGACAGGAGCGCTTCGATCTGGTCATCGCCCCCCGGGTCAGCTTCAGCACCTCCCAGGGCTGGATCGCCTACGCCAGCGGGGGGCGCTGGCGCCTGGGCGTGGCCGCCGAGGGCCGACGCGCCCGCTGGGGCTTCTACTACAACCTGCCAGCGCTGCCGCCCGGGCCGGGTCTGCACGAGGTTGAGCGCTGTTTCCACCTGCTTAGCCATATCCGGGTTGACAGTGGGGACAAAAGGCTATATCTGAAGGTGCCGGAGGCCGCCGCCCTGCGGGCGCGGGAGTTTTTGGCGGGTCATGGCCTGGACCAACAGCCGGGGCCAATGGTGGTCAATATCACCCGTTGGGCCTACCGGCCCGACCGTCTTTGGCCCGCCGAGAATTACCGCGCCCTGGTGGAGGCCCTGGCCGGGCGCCCGGGCGGGGTGGTGGTGACTCATGCCCCGGCGGACCGCCAGTGGGTGGCCGGGCTTTTAGAGGGCCTGGCCGTCCCGGTGTACTGGTCGCAAAGCCTCAAGGAATTCGCGGCCCTGCTGGCCAGGGGCCGGGCGGTGCTCACCGCCGAGGGCGGCCCCATGCACCTGGCGGCGGCCCTGGGCCGGCCCCTGGTGGTGCTCTGGGGCCGCACCCCCAGGGAGGTGTGGCATCCCTGGGGGGTTGACCATAGAATAGTGGGCGGCTTGGGCCCGGGGAGCCAGATATCTCCGGCTCAGGCACGGGCGTCCCTGGAAGAACTGCTGGCCGCCCAACCGGCCCCGGCGGAGTGCGCGGCCAAATCCGAGGCAGGTTTCGGAAGTTGAACATGACCCTCAATATGGATGTCAAAAAGCTCACCAAGGCGGTGGGGCGTTTCCGCAAGGCCCGGGTGCTGGTGCTGGGCGACGTGATGCTGGACCAGTTCGTGTGGGGCAGCGTGCGGCGCATCTCTCCCCCTGGGCGGCCGGGCCAGCCTGTGCGGCCTGGTGGGCGACGATCAGGCCGGCCGCCAGGTGGCCGAGCTCCTGGACGACCTGGACGTGAGGACCGAGGGCATCCTGGTCTGCAAGGACCGCCCCACCACGGTCAAGACCCGGGTGGTGGCCCATGGCCAGCAGGTGGTGCGCGTGGACCGCGAGAGCCGCGGGGCCGTGGAGCGCCGCGACCTTAACCGCCTGCGCCTGCACCTGGAGCGCCAGGTGCAAGAGGTGGACGCGGTGATCGTCAGCGATTACGCCAAGGGCGTCATCAGCGGACGCCTGCTGGAGCCCCTCATGGCCCTGGCCCGCGCCGGCAGGATGATCGTCACCGTGGACCCCAAGGTGGCCAACATCCAGCACTATGCCGGGGCCACGGTCATCACCCCCAATCATCTGGAGGCGGCCGAGGCGGCGCGGGTGGCCATCGAGGATGGCGACTACGTGCAAAAGGCCGGCCGGCAGTTGCTGAAAAAACTGGAAGTGCAGTCGGTGCTGGTTACCCAGGGCGAGCGGGGCATGACCCTGTTCTCCCAGGATGGCGAGACCCACATCCCCACCACGGCCAAGCAGGTCTACGACGTTACCGGCGCCGGCGACACCGTGATAAGCACCCTCACCCTGGGGCTGGTGGCGGGGCTTGACCCGGTGGAGGCCGCGGTGTTGGCCAACTTCGCCGCCGGCGTGGTGGTGGGCGAGGTGGGCACCTCGGCGGTAACCGCCGGCCGGCTGATTCAAGCCGTGGAAACGGGCGTGCGCGCCCTGGCGGAAAGGCCCCATTAACTTGGCGAAATATCTGATAACCGGCGGTGCGGGCTTCATCGGCTCCCACCTGGCCGAGACCCTGGTGGCCCAAGGCCAGGACGTGGTGGTCCTGGACAATTTATTGTCGGGCAAGCGTGAGAACCTCATACCCGCCTCGGGCGGACCGGGCAGGCTCTTCTTCATCGAGGGCGACATCCGCCAATTAACCACCTGCCATGAGGCCATGGCCGGGGTGGACTACGTGCTGCACCAGGCGGCCCGGCCCAGCGTGCAGCGCTCCATGGAAGACCCCCTGCAATCCCACGACGTCAACCTCACCGGCACCACCAACCTGCTGGTGGCGGCCAAGGACGCCGGCGTCAAGCGCTTTGTCAGTGCCTCCAGCTCCTCGGTCTACGGCGACCGGGATGACCCGGCCGCGCCCAAGCGCGAGGACATGGACCCCCGGCCCATGAGCCCCTACGCCGCCAACAAGGTGGCCATGGAATTCTACTGCCAGGCCTTTCACCGCGCCTTCGGGCTCGAGACCGTGATGCTACGCTACTTCAACGTCTTCGGCCCCCGGCAAGATCCCGAGTCTCCCTATGCGGCGGTGATCCCCAAGTTCCTCTTCGCCCTCATGGAGGGCCGGGCGCCCCAGGTGCACGGCGATGGCCGCCAGAGCCGGGACTTCACCTACATCGGCAACGTGGTGGCCGCCAACCTGGCCGCCTGCACGGCGCCCTTGGCCCCCGGCCAGGCCGTCAACGTGGCCAGCGGCCATTCCCACGACCTGATCGAGCTCTTGGATATCTTGGGCCGGCTCACCGGCCAGAACGTGCGCCCCCAGTTCGGTCCGCCCCGGGCCGGTGACGTGCGCCACAGCCTGGCCGACCTGGGCAAGGCCCAGGCCATCCTGGGCTACCGCTTGGGCGTGGGCTTTGAGCAATGCCTGGCCATCCTG
>JACQYR010000258.1 GCA_016208115.1 Desulfarculus sp. | reverse complement strand
TGACATAACATGGCCGCCACAGCTTAGGCCAGACGCGCCGCCACCAGTTCGGTGATGTCCAGCACCTTGACCTTGCCCACCTTCTCCTTGCGCGCCCGGGCCGCGGCCTGGTTGAGCGAGTTCTTGCAGGAGGGGCAGGCGCTGACCACCGTGTCGGCGCCCAGGGCGATGGCCTGCTTGATGCGCTCGAAGGCGATGTCGCCGCCGAGTTGGTTGTCAAAGGCCTTGACCCCGCCGCCGCCGCCGCAGCACTTGGCCAGGGCGCGGTTCTGGGCGAACTCCAGAAGCTCCACCCCGGGCAGGGCCTTGATGACGTTGCGCGGGGGCTCGTAGATGCCCAGGTGGCGGCCCAGGTCGCAGGGGTCGTGGTAGACCACCCTGGTGGGCTCGGCCTCGGCCTTGAACTTGAGCCGGCCCTCGGCGATGAGCCGCTCCATGAGGCTCACCACGTGCTCGGCCCGGTGGTCGCCGGTAAAGCCCTTGTGGGGGTAGAGGTCGCTAAAGGTCTTGTGGCAGCCGGCGCAGGTGGTCAGCACGCTCTGGCAGCCCGTGGCCTGGAATTGTTGCAGGTTCTTGGCGGCCAACTGGCCGAAGGTGTCCAGGTCGCCCACCAGGTAGGCCAGGTAGCCGCAGCAGTTCTCCTCCTGCCCCAGGGTGGTGAAGTCAATGCCAGCCGCGGCCAGTATCTTCATCACGCTGGGGATGATCTTCACGTCCTGGTAGGAGGCGCTGCACCCCAGGTGCAGGAGCGTGGGGGCCTGCTCCTTGGCCACGTAGCCCGTGGGGTAGGAGTCCACGCGGGTGGCCCGGGGCTGGGCGTAGGGGTTGCCCAGCTCCAGCATGTCGTTCATCAGCTTCTTGAAGACCTCGGGCAGGTAGCCCTGTTGCACCAGGCGCTGGCGGGCGGCTTGGACAATGGCCGCCACGTTGACCTGGGCCGGGCAGGTGAACTTGCAGTTGAGGCACATCATGCACTGGTACAGGCGCTCGGCCATCGCGGCGCTGGGCTGGGCCTGGCCGGTAAGGAGCGAGAAGGCGTAGGTCACCCGGCCGCGGGCGTTAAGGCCCTCCAGGTCGGTCTGGGCATAGGTGGGGCAGCCCAGGCGGCAGAAGCCGCACTGGATGCAGGCCACGATCTCGTTGTCCACCTCTCCGAAGGATTGCACCTGGGGCGAGCCCTCGCGCAGCCGATCGAAGCCGCCCCGGTCGTAGATGTCGGTGATGGAGCCGCGCAGGCCCAGCTTGCCGGGGTTCAAGATGCCCGCCGGGTCCAGGGCGTCCTTGATGGACTGCATCACCGCCATGCCCACCTCGCCCAGCTCCTTGGCGATGTAGGGCGCCTTGGCCAGGCCCACGCCATGCTCGGCGCTCATGGTGCCGTCCATGGCCGCGGTCACGTCCACCAGCTCGAAGGCGATGCTCTTGACCGCCTCCCATTCCTTCTTGTTCTTAACGTCCATGATGAAGGTGGCGTGCAGGTTGCCGTCGCCGATGTGGCCGAAGGTGGCGATGGGGAAGCCGTACTTGGCGCCGATGGCCTGGATCTGCTTGATGGTCTCGGGTATCTTGGTCAGGGGCACCCCGAAGTCCTCCATCAGGGGCACCAGGCGGTAGCGGGGCTTGAGGCGGCTCATGGCCGGCACCAGGCGGTGGCGGGCCTCCCACAGGGGGGCCTTCTCGACCGGGTCGTCGGTCCATTTCTTGTGCAGGGCCCCGTGCTGATCGCAGACGGCGTCCACCTTGCGGACGTACTCCTCCACCGCCGCGCGGTGGCCGTCCAGCTCCATCATTATCATGCAGCCCACGCCCTCGGAGACGCTCAGGTTGATGGCCTTTTGCAGCACCTTCAGGGAGGCGTCGTCGAGTATCTCGCAGGTGGATATGGGTATGCCGGTGGTGAGCATCTGGGTGACGGCGGCCCCGGCGCTCTCGATGTCGGGGAACTCCAGGCGGGCGC
This sequence comes from Desulfarculus sp., assembly GCA_016208115.1. Classification (GTDB taxonomy): domain Bacteria; phylum Desulfobacterota; class Desulfarculia; order Desulfarculales; family Desulfarculaceae; genus JACRDC01. The sequence goes on along the minus strand of JACQYR010000258.1, from coordinate 1,339 downwards.
TGATGGCGTACTCGGGCAGGGGCAGCACCTTGAGCGTGGCCTCGGTGATGACCCCCAGGGTGCCCTCGGAACGGCAGAACAGACGGTTGAGGTCGTAGCCGCTGGAGGACTTGGGCGCGCGGGTGCCGGTCTTGAGCACCCGGCCGTCGGCCAGCACCACGGTCAAACCCATGACGTAGTCCTGGGTAGTGCCGTATTTCACGGCCCGGATGCCGCTGGCGTTGGTGTTTATCATGCCGCCCAGGGTGGCGATGGCCGCCGAGCCGGGGTCCGGGGGGAAGAAGTATTTGTCCTTGGCCAGGGCGGCGTTCAAGGCCCCGCAGACCAGGCCCGGCTCCACCCGCACGTAGTGGTCGGGCAGGTTGACCTCCAGGATTTTGTTCATGCGGATGAGGTTCAGCAGCACGCCGCCCTGGGTGGCCAGCACCGCGCCGGTGACGGATGTGCCGCCGCCCCGGGGTATGACCGGGGTCTTGGTCTCGTGGCAGACCTTCATCACCTGGGCCACCTGATCGGTGCTGGTGGGGAAGACCACCATCTCTGGCGCGCCCATGTGCACGCTCATGTCGCGGCTGTAGCCCAGGCAGTCCACCGGGCTGGTGATGACGTTATCGGCGCCCACGATCTCGCCTAGACGGGTGCTCAGGTCCATGCTGTCAACCTCCCGGCACGGGGAACCGCCCGCCCCCGTGCCCGCTGAAAAAACCAGGGAGGGGATGGCCCCTCCCTGTTCGCAAGAAATCAGACGCCATAGGTGCGGGCGATATCGCCCACACCTCCCGCGCCTGGATAATAATAGTCAGCTTGCGCCATCGGCCCTACTTCTGCTCGCTGGCCATCTTGGCGATCTCGGCCTCCACCCAGGCCTGGTAGGCCGCGCCCTGCATGAGCCCCGCTAGTTCGGCGTCGAGGTCGGAGGGCGTAATCTTGCAGATCCAGCCCGCGCCGTAGCAGTCCTGGTTGATGAGCTCAGGCTCGTCCTCCAGGGCCTCGTTGCCTTCCTTGACCTCGCCGCTGACCACGGCGTAGACCCGGCCCACCCACTTGCCGCTCTCGATGGAGCCGAAGGGTTTGCCCTGGGTCACCTCGTCGCCCTCGCCAGGCACGTCCACGAAGGTGATGTCGCCGGCCAGCTTCTGGGTCAGGTCGGTGGTGCCCATGACCACCACGCCGCCCTCCACCCGGGCCCAGAAGTGGTTCTTGTCGTAGTACAGATCGTCGGGGAAATTGTAACCCTTGACCTCCATCAGCCTCTCCTCCATGACCCCGGCCATGCCTGGCGCTAACAGCGCTGGCCACCGGCCTTTCACGCCCTCTTCATGTAGGGGCGGGGTTTATC
>JACQYR010000257.1 GCA_016208115.1 Desulfarculus sp. | reverse complement strand
TCAGGGATCGCTTTTCCAGGTGTACTTCCCCCTGGCCCAGGGCCAGGCCCTGGAGCCTCCCCCGCCCCCCGGCCGGGTGCCCCGGGGCCGGGAGCGGGTGCTGTTGGTGGACGACGAGCCGGCGGTGGCCAGCATGGCCGGCACCATGCTGCGCAACCTGGGCTACCAGGTGCGGGCCTTCACCGACAGCCGGCAGGCCTTGGCGGCCTTCAGACAAGACCTCCAGGCCTTTGATCTGCTGCTCACCGACCAGACCATGGCCAGCCTCACCGGCAGCGAGCTGGCCCAACGCATATTGGAACTGCGCCCCGGCCTGCCCGTGCTCCTCTGCTCCGGCCACGGCCCGGCGCTCAGCCCCGGGGAGGCCCGCGCCCTGGGCATCCGCCAGATACTCAAGAAGCCCATACCGCGCCGGGAACTGGCCATGGCCCTGCGCCAGGCCCTGGCCGGGGAGGACTAGGCCATGGCCCGGGTGCTCATCATTGACGACGACGAGCAACTCTGCCGCCTGCTGGCCCTCAAGGTGGGGCTCCTGGGGCACCAGGCCGATTATTTCCCCAGCCTGGCCGAGGGGCTCCAGGCCGCGGGGGCCACGGTGTACGAGGTGGCCTTTCTGGACGTGCGCCTGCCCGACGGCAGCGGGCTCACCGGCCTGCCCGCCCTGCGCCAGACCCCGGGCGCGCCGGAGGTCATCATCATGACCGGGGCCGGCGACCCCGACGGCGCCGAGTTGGCCATCAAGAGCGGCGCCTGGGACTACATCAAGAAGCCCTCCTCCATGCAGGCCATGACCCTGGCCCTCTTGCGCGCCCTGCAATACCGCCAAGAGCGGGCCGCCGGCCGCCAGCGGGTGGCCCTCCGGCGCGCTGAGATCGTGGGCGACGGCCCGGCCATGGCCGCCTGCCTGGACCTCCTGGCCCAGGCCGCCGGCTCGGAGCAGAGCGTCTTAATCAGCGGCGAGACCGGCACCGGCAAGGAGCTCTTCGCCCGGGCCATCCACCACAACAGCCCCCGCGCCGCCGGTCCCTGGGTGGTGGTGGACTGCGGGGCCCTGCCCGAGAACCTGGTGGAGAGCCTGTTGTTCGGCCACGAACGCGGGGCCTTCACCGGGGCCAGCGAGCCCCGGGAGGGGCTGATCCGCCAGGCCCACGGGGGCACGCTCTTCTTGGACGAAGTGGGCGAGCTGCCGCTACGGGTGCAGAAGGCCTTTCTGCGGGTATTGCAGGACCGGCGCTTCCGCCCCTTGGGGGGGCGGTCCGAACTGGCCAGCGACTTCCGCCTGCTGGCGGCCACCAACCGCGACCTGGAACAGATGGCCGGCCAGGGCCGCTTCCGCCAGGACCTGCTCTTTCGCCTGCGGGGCCTGGGCATCCCCCTGCCGCCCCTGCGCCAGCGCCCCGAGGACCTGCGCGCCCTGGTGGGGCACCACCTGGAGCGCCTCTGTGGCCGCTACCACTTGGCCACCAAGGGCCTGTCTCCCGACTTCCTGGCGGCGCTCATGGCCTACCCCTGGCCGGGCAACGTACGCGAGCTGGTCAACACCCTGGAGCAAGTGCTGACCCGGGCCGGCCAGGCCCCCACCCTCTTCCCCCGCCACCTGCCCGAGGAGCTAAGGGTCTACCTAGCCCGGGCCAGCGCCGGCGCGGGTGATGGCACGGCCCCGGGCCAGACGCCGCCCAGCGCCGGCGGCCCGGCGGGGCCGGCGGCCCCGGCAGCCCTGGCCACGGGCCTGCCCAGCCTCAAGGAGCACCGCCGCGGCCAGGACCGGCAGTACCTACAGGAGCTGCTGCTGCTCACCGCCGGGCAGGTGGCCGAGGCCTGCCGAGTCTCGGGGCTGTCGCGCTCGCGCCTCTACGAGCTGCTCAAGGAGCACGGCCTGCCCCGCCCGGGCGGCGGGCAGTAGCCACTCTGTCCGGTTTTCCGTACCAATCCGATTATCAGGACAGGCCACCCCGACCGGCCGTACGGTTTATTGGACAAGCCTGGAACCGCCATTCCCCTTTTTGGAACTAGCGCGCTAAATACGGTCTGTTAGCCCAGGCGGTCCGCTTTGGTCCGCCCTGGCATGTTTCTTGTTCTTGTATCCTGGGAGTGCGGGCAGCAGGGCGCTGCCCCCCTTTCCCCCGGAGGAGAAGAGATGTCCAAACAGGTGCAGCTAATTGACCGCGCGCCCGAGGCCTACGCCTATCCCCTGCTCATCAAGCAACTGCTGCACACCCCGCTTTTATACTCCCCGGACCAGGAGATCGTCTACCGCGACCAGGTGCGCCTGACCTACCGCGACCTGTACAAGCGCATCAACAAGCTGGCCAACACCCTCACCGCCCTGGGCGTGGGTCCCGGCGACACCGTGGCCGTGCTGGACTGGGACTCCCACCGTTACCTGGAGTGCTTCTTCGCCATCCCCATGATGGGCGCCATCCTGCACACGGTCAACGTGCGCCTGTCCCCCGAGCAGATACTGTGGACCATGAACCACGCCGAGGACCTGGTGGTGCTGACCCACCAGGACTTCCTGCCCATCCTGGAGGCCATCCAGGGCGAGCTGAAGACGGTGAAGAAGTTCGTGGTGCTCCAGGAAGGCGCCCTGCCGGCCAGCAAGCTGCCCCTGGCCGGCGAGTACGAGGAGCTGTTGGCCAAGGCCGCCGACACCTTCGATTTCCCCGATTTCGACGAGAACGCCAAGGCCACCACCTTCTACACCACCGGCACCACCGGCGACCCCAAGGGCGTGTTCTTCAGCCACCGCCAACTGGTGCTGCACACCCTGGCCTCGGCCGTGGGCATCGGCGCCTTCGACGCGCCGGCCCGCTTCCGCTCCGGCGACGTGTACATGCCCATCACCCCCATGTTCCACGTGCACGCCTGGGGCGTCCCCTACGTGGCCACCATGCTGGGCGTCAAGCAGGTCTACCCTGGCCGCTACGAGCCGCCTATGTTGCTCAAGCTCCTGATAACCGAGGGCGTCACCTTCTCGCACTGCGTGCCCACCATCCTGCACATGCTGCTCACCGCCGAGGCGGCCAAGAGCGTGGACCTCTCCAAGTGGAAGGTCATCATCGGCGGCTCGGCCCTGCCCAGGGGCTTGGCCCGGGCGGCCATGCAGCGGGGCATTGACATCTACACCGGCTACGGCATGAGCGAGACCTGCCCCATCCTCACCCTGGCCATGCTCAAGCCCGACAAGCTGGAGGCCGACCTGGAGTACCAGTTGGACATCCGCACCAAGACGGGGCTCCCCATACCCCTGGTGGACCTCAAGGTGGTGGACCCCCAGTTCCAGCCCCTGCCCCGGGACGGACGCTCGGCCGGCGAGATCGTGGTGCGCACCCCCTGGCTGACCCAGAGCTACTTCAAGAACCCGGACAAAGGCGCCGAGCTGTGGAAGAACGGCTACTTGCACACTGGCGACATCGCCAACATGGACGCCGAGGGCTATGTCAAGATCACCGACCGCCTGAAAGACGTCATCAAGACCGGCGGCGAGTGGATATCCTCCCTGGAGTTGGAGTCACTCATCAGCCAGCACCAGGCGGTGAGCGAGGTGGCGGTGGTGGGCGTGCCCGACGACAAGTGGGGCGAGCGGCCCCTGGCCACGGTGGTGGCCAAGCCCGACTTCGCGGGCCAGCTCAAGGGTGAGGAGGTGCGCCAGTTCCTCATGGGCTTCGTCAACGACGGCACGGTCTCCAAGTGGGCCATCCCCGACACCATCATGGTGGTGGAGGCCATACCCAAGACCAGCGTAGGCAAGATAGACAAAAAGGTGATAAGGGCTAATCTGGCCCAGGGGGCGAATCTCAAGTAGGCAAGCTGAAGCGGAAGTTCAAGCTCAAGCTCTAGCTATTACTCACGCGGAACCGGTTACAGTGACAGCTCACGCGAAAATTCAAGCTCACGCTCTAGCTCACGCTCCACGCTGAATCTCCCGTTGTTCCAGGGGGGGCTCCCAGCCAGCCCCCCCTGGAGCCCCCAAACTTCTCCATACCTTGGATATCGTTGCATGCTAG
>JACQYR010000279.1 GCA_016208115.1 Desulfarculus sp. | reverse complement strand
GTGGCCGAGCTGACCCGCTCCATTCACCCTGGCCGGCCGCCCACGCCCGCCCAGGCCCGCCAGGCCCTGGCCGGCCGCCTGCCCGCGGACCTGGAGGAGCACCAGGCCGGCCCGGCCTTGATCGCCGCGGCCATGGCCTGGTCAATGGTGCTGTCCACCCAGCGCCTCACCCCGGAGCACGTGCAGACGCTAAACCTCTACCAGGTGCGGAGCCACCTGGTGCTGGACGAGTGCGCCCGCCGCAACCTGGAGATCTACCGCTCCATCGCCGGCGGGGGCCGCCAGGGCTCGCTGGTGCAGGCCGTGGACCAGACCCGCACGCCCATGGGCGGCCGCCTGCTGCGCCAATGGCTGGGCTTCCCCCTGCTGGACTTGGCCCAGATCGAGGCCCGCCACCAGGCCGTGGACGAGCTGGCCGGCCTGCCCCTGACCCTTGAGGCCCTGGCCGAGGTCCTGGACACCCTGCCCGACATCCCCCGCCTGGTGGGGCGCGCCAGCCTGGGCCAGGCCACCCCCCGCGACCTGGCCGGCCTGCGCGACGCCCTCCTGACCCTGCCCCGCCTGGAGGCCGAGACCCAGCACCTGGCCGCGCCCTTGCTCACGGATTGCCGGGCGCGGATGCGGGGCCTGGCGCCCCTGGCGGCGCTGCTTAACGACACCCTGGCCGACACCCCCCCCTTGAGCCTGGCCGAGGGCGGGATCATCCGAACCGGCGTGGACCCCGAGTTGGACAAACAGCGCGGCCTGGCCTCCTCGGGCAAGGACTGGATACTGGCCCTGCAAACCCAACTGCGGGCCGACAGCGGCATCGGCTCCCTCAAGGTGGGGTTCAACAGGGTCTTCGGCTACTGCATCGAGGTGACCAAGAGCCACCTGGACAAGGTGCCGGAACACTTCATCCGCCGCCAGACCCTGGCCACGGCCGAGCGCTACGTCACGCCCGAGCTCAAGGACCAAGAGGCCCTGGTGCTGGGCGACGAGGAGCGCGCCCAGGAGCTGGAGCGCAAGGCCTTTGAGGAGCTGCGCCACCGGGTGGCGCTGGCCAGCCGGCCCTTGATGGCCGCCGCGTGCGCCGTGGCCAGCCTGGATGTCCTGGCCAGCCTGGCCCGCCTGGCCTTGTCGCGTGACTATGCGCGGCCGCGCATGCTGGAGGACGGCGGCCTAGTCATCACCGGCGGCCGCCACCCGGTGGTGGAACAGATGCTGCCCCCCGGCGAGTTCGTGCCCAACGACCTCATCCTGGGCGGCCAGGACCAGGTGCTCATCATCACCGGCCCCAACATGGCCGGCAAGTCCACCATCCTGCGGCAGGTGGCCCTGGTGGTGCTCCTGGCCCAGGCCGGCTCCTTCGTGCCCGCCGAGAGCGCCCAGATACCCCTGGTGGACCGCATCTTCACCCGCGTGGGCGCCATGGACGACCTGGCCCGGGGCCGCTCCACCTTCATGGTGGAGATGACCGAGACCAGCCAGATTCTCAAACAGGCCACGCCGCGCTCCCTGGTGGTGCTGGACGAGGTGGGGCGCGGCACCAGCACCTACGACGGCCTGTCCATCGCCTGGGCCGTGGCCGAGCACCTGCACGACCTGGCCGGGGTGGGGGTCAAGACCCTGTTCGCCACCCACTACCACGAGCTGACCGAGCTGGCGGCCACCCACCCGCGCATCAAGAACTTCAACGTGGCGGTCAAGGAGTTCCAGGGCAACATCGTCTTCTTGCGAAGCGCCCGCCGCCGGGGGCCAGGCCGGCGGCGGCGCGGCCCAACTGGACCTCTTCGCCCCCCAGGAGCACCCGGCCCTGGCCAGGCTCAAGGACCTGGACCTGGAGCGGCTGACACCCCTGGAGGCCCTCAACCTGCTCTACGAGCTGAAGCGCCATGCTGACTAGCCGCCCACGCCAGGCCTGGCCGCTGCTGGCCCTGCTCTTCTGGCTAGCCGCCGTGCTGGCCCCCGGCCTGGCCGCGGCCCAGGAGGAGGGCGCCATCCTGGACCGGGTGCGCGCCGACTACCAGCGCCTGACCCAGAACCCGCGCATGACCCATGTCTACAGCAATTGGCAGATGCTCTACGAGCGCTCGGCCCGGGTCTACACCTCCGACCCCCAGGGAGAGCACGGGGCACGGGCCCTGTGGTGGATGGGACGCCTGCGCGCCGGGGCCTTCGAGCACTTCTCGCGCCGCTCCGATTTCAGCGAGGCCCAGGACCTGCTGCGCCGCTTCACCAACCATTTCCCCCGCTCCAACCTGGCGGACGAGGCCCAGTTCAGCCTGGGCCGGCTCCACGAAAAGGCCGGCGACAAGAAACAGGCCTACCTGGAATACCTCAAGGTAACGGTGAACCATCCGCGCAGCGACAAGGTGCCCCAGGCCAAGGCGCGCCTGGACGCCCTGGAGCGCGAGCTCAAGGGCAAGGTGGGCCCCCGGCCGGTGGAGGCCCCGCGCTCGACGGCCCAGGCCTCGCCTGGCCCCGGCGCCGACCCGGGCCTGGCCCTTGTCACCGACCTGCGCCACTGGTCCACGCCCACCTACGCCCGCCTGGTCTTGAGCCTGGAGCGGCCGGTGAGCTACGCCACCAGCACCCCCCCCCGCCCCGCCCAGGCCGGCGGCCCCAGCTTCTTGCAGATTGACCTCAAGGGCGCCCGCCTGCGGGGACCCCTGGATGACCGTGAGCGCGAGCCCAAGGCCCTGATGAACCTGGCCCAGGCCAGCCAGGCCGGGGCCGACAGCGTGCGGGTCATGGTGGAGCTCAAGCAGCTCGGCACCTACAAGGTCTTTACCCTGGACAACCCCTTCCGTCTGATCGTGGACTGCTTCGGCGGCCAGGCCCCGGCCCCGGCCAAGCCAGCCGTGGCCCCGGAGCCGGCCCCCGAGCCCGAGCCGGCCCGGCCGCCGGCCGCCAAGGCCGAGCCCCGCCCCGTCCCGCCGGCCCCCGGGGCCAAGAAGCCACCGGCCACGGCCCACGCCCGCAAGGTGCCCCGGGGCCAGGCCCAGCAGCAGCCCTCCCAACTGGGCCTGGCCGCCCAACTGGGCCTGTGCGTCAACCGGGTGGTCATTGACCCAGGCCACGGCGGCAAGGACCCCGGCGCCACCTGGCGCGGCCAGAGTGAAAAGGACATCGTGCTGGACATCGCCAAGCGCGTGAAGGAAAAGCTCACCCGGCTCACCGGCTGCGAGGCCTTGCTTACCCGCGGCAAGGACGTCTTCGTGCCCTTGGAGGACCGCACCGCCTTTGCCAACACCCACGACGCCGACCTGTTCGTGAGCATCCACATCAACGCCTCCAGTAGCCCCAACCTGAGCGGCATCGAGACCTATTTCCTCAACCTGGCCTCGGACGAGCAGTCCATGCGCGTGGCCGCCCGCGAGAACGCCACCACCCAGCGCTCCATCAGCGACCTACAGGCCATACTCAACGACCTGATGCTCAACACCAAGATCAACGAGTCCAACCACCTGGCCCGCACCCTGCACAAGAACCTCCTGGGCCAGGTGCGCCGGCAATACCCAGCCCAGGACCTCAAGGTCAAGCAGGCGCCCTTCTACGTGCTCATCGGCGCGCGCATGCCCGCCGCCCTGATCGAGGTGGGTTTCCTGACCAACCCCCAGGAGCACCAGCGCCTGTCCAGCGCCCCCTACCGCGACCAGTTGGCCGAGGGCATCGCCCAGGGCATCGCCGCCTACTCCAAGGAACTCAAGACCGCCTCCCGCTAGCAAGCGGACCACCCCATAGCCACATAATGACTACGCTTACGGGGGGTAAAAACAAAGCACCCAGGACCGCGGCGGGCCTGGGCGTGGATGGGCCAGGAACTGGGGTGGCGGGGCCTGGGGGGTCTGGCCGGATCAGGCGGCGGGGCCGGGCTTGCCGCCCGTGGCCAACTCCTGCATCACCTGCTTGCGGTCAAAGGCCTCCACAATGCGCTCCATCAGCTCGTCGAGCTTGACCGGCTTGATGAGGTAGTCAAAGGCCCCCAGTTCCAAGCCCTCCATGCCCGACTCCACCGAGGCGTGGCCTGTCAAGAGCACCACCTCCACCAAGGGGTGGCGGGACTTGATCTCCTTGAGGGCGGTGATGCCGTCCATGCCCGGCATCTTGACGTCCAGGACCACCACGTCCACGGGATGAGTGGACAGGTACTCCAGGGCGGCCTGGCCGCTGTCAACCCCGGCGGCCCTGAGCTTGCGCAGTTGCAACCGCTCCACCAGGGGCTCCAGGAAGTCCCGCTCGTCGTCCACCACCAGCACGTCAAAGGTCTTCACTGCCTGCCTCCTACTCCGCCAGCACCTTGGGTATGCGCACCAAGAAGGTAGCCCCGTGCCCTGGTTGGCTTTCAAAGGTCAGGGAGCCGCCCAGCCGCTGCATGATGGAGTGGCTGATGGACAGTCCCAGGCCGGTGCCTTGACCAGGTCCCTTGGTGGTGAAGAATGGATCGAAAATCCGTTCCCGCAGATCTGGGGGTATGCCGGGGCCGTCGTCGGCCACGCTTACCTCCACGAAGTCGCCGTTTAGCCGGCTGGTCAGGGTAATGTGCCCGCCCTCTCCCACGGCGTCAAGGGCATTGTTGAGCAGATTGAGGAAAACCTGCTGCAACTGGGCGCGGTCGCTCTTGATGCGCGGCAGGTTCACGGCCAGCTCGCGGCCCAGGTCCACCTTGCGGAACAGGGCCTCCTTCTCCAGAAAGGAGCAGGTCTCGTTGACGATGTCGTTGACGTCCACGCTGTCGTGATGAGGCTCCATGCGCCGGGCGAAGCCCAACAGCCGGTGGGTGACGCCGCGCGCGCGGTCCACGTGGTGCTGTATCTTGGCCACGTTCTCCTTGAACTTGGAGCCCCGGGAGTAGGTCTTGACGAACTCCTCGTCCATCAGGTCGTCCATGAGGCCGGCCAGCTCCCCGATGGCCGCCAGGGGGTTGTTGATCTCGTGGGCCACGCCGGCGGCCATGCGCCCCAGGGAGACCAGGCGCGCCGAGTGCACCAGTTGGGCGTCCTGGTCGGCCCGCTGGCGGTCGGCCGCCTCCAATTGGCGTACCAGGATCTTGACCAGGAACAGCACCACCCCCACGATCAAGAAGCTGCCCAGACCCAACACCGCCATCTCCACGTTGCGGGCCAGGGACATGGCCCCCACCCTCTCGTGGGGATTCTGCTCGATGACCAACAGCCAGTCTTCCTTGGGCAGCCAGGCAAAGGCGATCTGGCGCTTGTTGCCGTCCTTGTCCAGGCGCTCCATCACGCTCACCCCCGGCGGCACCGACTTGACGTCCAGGCCGGAAGCGTCCAGCACCGGGCCTCCGAAGCGGGGCGGAGTCTGGTATTGGCCGTCGCGGTTGATGATGTAGGCGTCGCCGCCACTGCCCACCTGGGCGCGCTGCACCAGCTTGGTGAAGACGTCGGAGTCAATGGTGGCCCGGAGCACCCAGGGCTTCTGGTCGTGGTTGTGTTTGACCGCGATGACGAAGTGGGGCACTCCCCGCCGCCCCAGGAACACGTCGCTGATGTACACCCCGCGGGTCATCACCTCCTGGAACCAGTGGGCGTCCTTGTAGTTCTGGTGCTCCAGGGGGTAGGGTCCCACGTAGACTCGGTGGTCGCCGTTGTTGTCCACGATGCCCAGGTCCAAAAAGGTCCAGGAGCGGCGGTTGAGCAGGGAGAAGACCTGTTGCAGACGCCCCGGCTTGATGAGGTCCTCCAGGCTGGCGCTGTGGGCCAGCACCTCCAGCAGGGCCGTGCGCTCGGCCAAAAAGACCTGTATGGCCGAGGCCCGGTTGCTGGCCAGGGTGCGCAGCTCTTCCTTGGCGCGCTCGTTGTGGGCAAAATCGAAATAGAAGTAGATCACCGCCCCCAGGAAATAGAGCGGCATCAGGGTCACCAGCAAGGCGGTGATGGTCATGCGCCGGGCCAGTTGGCTGTAAGGCTTTTTCATGCCTATCCCTCGCCCTGCTGGATATCCAGGTTGTAGTTGCCGGCCATGAAGGCCTTGGCCAGCCAGTCCACCATGCGCATGTCGTGCATCAGCATGTCCATCTGGCGTGTGTAGAGCACCAGGCGGCCCACGGTGGCCAGCATCTCCATGGTGGGGGCCTGCTCGTACTTCTTGAGGAAGGCGCTGACCGCGTCCCCGGTGCGCTCCACCCTGAACCCCAGGTCGCCCAGGATGCGGCAGATCAGTTCGCCGCGCAGCACCCGCCGGTCCTCGGTGGCGGCCCCGCCCACGAAGCGGAAGGAGATGTAGTTGTCGTTCTGATTGGGGCCACAGAAGCTGTCTATAGCGGCGAAGTGGTAGCCCACCCGGGAGTTGAAATTGAGGTAGTCGCCGCTGATGATGGCGAAGGCCTTTTGCCCCATGTCGCGCACCTTGCCGTCGCTGGGCGGGGTGAGCATGGAGGAGGCGAAGACCGAGGCCAGGCCCCTTAAGCTTACCGGGCGCGGCCGGTCCCAGTGGATGGCCGGGTCCAATAGGCCCTCCATGAAGGCCCGGCCTGGCACTGAGATCACGTCCTCGGCCCACACCTCGGCGCCGGTATCCTCACCCAGACCGCCCCCCAGGTCAATGACCCACAGCTCGAAGGGCAGCTTGTGCCCCACCTTCTTGGCCTGGTGGCTGGCGGCCTGGCCCATGCGGTCGCCCAGCACGAACATCTCGCGGAAGGACTTCTCGTGCACGAAGCGGATGATGTCGTGGAAGGTGCTGCAACGGGCCGGCGCGAAGCCCGGCGAGCGGGGGTCGGTCAGCGTGAGCGGGGTGATGAGCTGGGCGGCCCGGAACCAGGGCGGCTTGACCTTGACCCCACGGGGCCGCTCGGCCTCGACCGGCTCGCGGCCCAACAGGGCCTCCACGCGGCCGTCGTAGACCCGCCGGGCGCCGGCGTCCACGGTGACCACCTGGCCGCTCCGCAGGGCCTGCGTGGCCCCGGAGCAGCCCACCAGGGCCGGCACCTCGAACTCCCGGGCCAGGGAGGCCATGTGGCCGGTGACGCCGCCCACGTCGGTGAGCACCGCCGCCGCCCGGTGCAGCACCGCCGCGAAGGCCGGCGAGGAGTGCCGGGTGACCAGCACCGCCCCCGAGGGGAAGCCCCCCAGGTCCTCCTCGCCCTTGACCAGGTAAACCGGCCCGCTACCGGCCCCCGGTCTGGCTGTTTGGCCGCCCTCAAGCAGCGGAGGCCCGCCATGGGCCCCGTCCCCGTCAAGGCCAGTCTGGGGTTCCAGCACCTGGAGGGGACGTGATTGCAGGATTATGAAGCGGCCGTCTTCGATCAAGGCCCACTCCACGTCCTGAGGGCGGCCGAATTCCTTTTCCAACGACAGGCCCAGCCGGGCCAGTTCCTCCACCTGGCTGGGGGCCAGGGCCGGGGCCTGGGCCAATTGCGGCGGCACCTCCTCGCGCCGGCTGCCCTGGCCGCCGGGCACCACCCGCATGGCCTTGGCGCCCAGTTCGGACTTGACCAAACGGGGGCTGGGCTCACGGGCCACGGTGAAGACGTCGGGGGTGACCGTGCCGTCCACCAGGCCCAGGCCCAGGCCGTAGACCGCGCTGACCAACAGTGGCCCCACCTGGCCTCCCAGGGGGTCGCGGGTATACATCACCCCGCTGACCAGCGGGTCCAGCATCTCCTGGGCCAGCACCGCCATCTCGGCGTCCTCATTCAACAGGCCGTTCTTGCCGCGGTAGACAAAGGCCTGGGGCGAGTAGAGACTGGCCACCACCCGGCGGTAGGCGTCCAGGATGCCCTCGGGCCAGACCCCCAGCACGCTGGTGTATTGGCCGGCGAAGGAGGTGTCCGAGTCCTCGCCGATGGCGCTACTGCGCAGGGACAGGCTGACCGTGCCCTCCAGGCGGTCGTAGAGGTCCTGGGCCGCCTCGCCGATGGCCATCTCCAGCTCGGGCGGCAGGGGCGCCTGCATGATCTTGTCTTGCAGTTGGCGGCTCATGGCCAGCAGGTTCTGATAGGTGGTCTCCTCCAACAGCATCACCGCCTGACGCACCTGGCCATCCAGCCCCGAGTATTGCATGAAGCGGCGGTAGCTGTCGGTGGTGATGACGAAGCCGTCGCAGACCGGGTGGCCCGAGCGGCCGATCTGGGCCATGTTGCCGGCCTTGGAGCCCACCAGGTGCCCCTGGCCGCGGTCCACGGCCGACAGGGGCAGCACCAGCTCGCCCTCGCCCTCGCCGGGGGCCAGCACGTCGTCTATCTGGTGGCGGATGAGGTCAAAGGCCGGCACCAGGCCCGGGTAGCGGTCGCCGGAGAGCCGGGCCAGGTGGCGGATCATCTTGTAGACCTTGGAGGAGGCGGCGATGTAGCGGCTGCGGATGAAGTCCAGGCCCACGGAGCCGCCCTCGGCGGCCCGGGTCTCCACCTCGGCGATGAGGGCCAGGACCTCGTTGTTGGCCCGCAGGAGGTACTTGAACTCGCGGAACTTGAGCTTGAGGTCCTGGAAGTCGCCCTGCTGGGGCTCAGGGCGCCCGTTGAGCAGGCGGCGCAGGGTCTGGCCCAGCCTCTTGACCACCGTTTTCTCCCTTGCCCGGCCCGGGGCCGGACCTAGCCCCGGGGACCCATGATGCCCACCGGCCGGTAGAGCTCGCCGCTCAAGGGCGGGGACCAGCGCTTGACCGCCAGGCGGGCGCCCACCACGGTGGCCAAGGCCGGGGGCACGAAGGCCATGCTGAAGGTCCAGGCCATGGAAACAGTGTCGTCATGGGAGAGCCATATGGCGAAAATCATCTCGGCCAGCAAAAGTACGTCCATGATTATTATGATAATGGTCCTGCTCTTGTCCATGGGCGTTCTTTCTTTTTTTTAGCGCCCCGGGGTCCCCATGGACCCCGGGGCGGATGGAGGGAGGTGGAGGCTACTTGGACTTGCGCAGGTCCTGCTTGGTCACGTTCATGACCTTGGTGGCCACGTACTTGTCGCCGGCCATGTCGTAGGACACGCGCATCTTGTCGCCGGGCGAGGCCGGGGCCCCGACCTTGGCCTTGCTGAGGTCGAAGGTGACCTCCTTGTGGTTCTTGTCAACCTTATTGAGGTTGGCCTCGTCGTTCTTGAGCACCAGGATCTTCTTGGCGTCATCGTAGGAGGCGGCGGTGCCCTGGAAGACCTGGCCGCCGGCCAGGGCCGCCCCAGCCGAGAAGGCCACCAGCAGGCAGGCCGCCATGAGGATCGTAAGCATCCGGTTCTTTCTCATTGGGCGATCTCCTTAGGCTCTAGTGGGCCGCGGCCTGGGTGCCGCCGGCCTTCTTTTCACGGACCTCGTTGATGGCGCCCCCGACCATGATCTTGATGATGTAGAGGCTGATGACGCCGATGGAGGTGAGCACCACCACGGCCGCCAGGTCGTTGAACTTGAACTCCTTGAGCACCACCGACACCAGGCAGCACAGCACGGCGCAGCCGAAGAGGATGCGGATGCCGTAGCCCTTGGCGTACTTGGTGGCCACCACGCCGATTTGGGCGCCGATGGCCGCGCCGGTGAGCATCACGAAGACGGCCACCATCTCGATGCGGCCCTTGAGGCTGTAGGTGAAGGCGCCGTACAGGCCGGAGATCATGACCTCGAACAGGTCGGTGCCCACGGCCACGTGGGTGGGCGCGCCGATAAGATAGACCAGGGCGGGCATGCGGATCAGACCGCCGCCGATGCCCAGGAAGCCGGCCAGGATGCCGGTGAAGAAGGCCACGATCATGGGCAGCCACACGGAGCAGGTGATGCCGGCCTGCTTGAACTCCATCATGGGCGGTATCTTGATCTTGTGCAGGGCGGGGGCCCAGTTGATGCCGCCCTGGCCGGTGGCCTTGCCGCCGCCCGCCACGGCCGCCTTGTCGGCCTTGACCGCCTTGGCGTAGTCATAGAACACCAGCCAGGCGATCAGGGCCAGAAGCACCACGTAGACCCAGCGCACCACGGGGCCCACGGTGCCCATGCGCTCCAGGTACATGATGAGCTGGGCGCCCACCTCGATACCGAACATGGTACCGATAATCATGGCGATGCCCAGCTTGTAATCCACGTTGCCGAACTTGGCGTGGCGCATGGTGGAGATCATGGACTTGCCGGCCATATGGGCGATGTCGGTACCGATGGCAAACGCCATGGGGAAGCCCAGGATGTTAAGGCCGGGGGTGACCATCCAGGCGCCACCCATGCCGAAAAACCCGCCGATGCAGCCCACCGAGAACCCGATCAGCACCAGGCCGGGCCACAGAATGTCCACGCCCGAGATGGGCATGTGCATGTACATCCATTCCATAGTCTGTGCTCCTTAACTGTTGGGGCCCTGTTAAGGCCTAGTGCTCGACAATGCTGCGCTTGGTCAGGTCAATGCCGGTGCGCTTCATGATGAAGTCCATCACCACGCCCAGCACCGCGCCGCAGGCCGTGGTCAGGACCACCGCCCACACCGCGAATACCGTGATGTTGTCGTTGTACAACTCCGAGAAGTAGAAATTCGCTCCCGCGAGTTGACGGGTGTCGGCCACCACCACGATGTCGCTGGCCCCGCCGCCGCCGGCCGCCCAGGCCAGGCTGGGCAGCAGAGTCAGGACCGCCAGCAGGCCGCCCCTCCAAAACCAATGCCTGAACATAATCCTTCCCTCCATAACCGTTAGTTGACGCCGTTAGGGTGAAAAAAGGCTGCGCCCGCCGGGCAAACACCGCCTTTATGGCGGATTTTGCCGGGCGGGCGCCCGTTCTCGTGGCCTGACGCGCCAGGGCCTGGCTGACCGCGTTCCGGTTGACAGGCACGGCCAAGCCCCTGTTGGCGGACCTCTTGACCTTCTTGCCTAGCGCGCCGTGGACTCATGGGCCTTTCGTCCTCCTCTGCCATTCTTGAGTAATAATTTATTTGAGTTGGCCCAATGAGGGAATAGAACGAAGGCCCCTATTGGGGCCGGGATAAATCTCAATTTGCAGGGGGCGGCCCCCCAGGCCCAGCTAGGGGAAATCCCCCATTATTTGTCTGGCCAAAAACCGTCGCCCAGACCCGGCCGCAAGAGCCCGGCCAGACCTTAAGAGATAACTAATTAATTTTATTTGATATGTTTACGGAAACCCCAAATGGGCGGCAACGGCCTCAAATGGGGCTTGGGGAGTTTACACCAGGCCCATGGGGAGACGGGCCTCCCCCGCGGGCCGGGGCGCCCGCCCCCGGCCGCCAGGGTCCAGGCCGAGCGCTCATCCGGACAACTGGCGATAATGCTTAGCTAAAGGTCTGACAGGCCCCGGCGGCCGGCGATATCAGCCCTGGGCCAGGGCCTTGCGTTGGCGATCCGGCAAAAAATAAAGGCGCGGCGTCGGATGTGGCGGCGTGGTCAGGCCTGGGCGGCCGGGGCCGCGGGCGGCGCCTCTGGGCTGGCCGGCAGATGCACCAGGAAGGTGGTGCCCAACCCGGGGGTGCTCTGCACCTCGATGCGCCCGGAGAGCTTGTCCACGATGCCGTAGCAGATGGACAGGCCCAGGCCCGTGCCCTTGCCCACCGGCTTGGTGGTGAAGAAGGGATCGAAGATGCGCGGCAGCACCGCCGGGGGGATGCCGGGGCCGTTGTCGGCCACGGCCAGGACGATACCCCCGCCCGGTTCGCCGCTGGTGCTCACGGTTATTTGGCCTCCGCTTTTCTCCATGGCGTCAATGGCGTTGTTGACCAGGTTGATGAGCACCTGCTGCAACTCGGCCGGCGAGGCCGCCAACAGGGGCAGGCCAGGCTCCAGTTGCTGGCTAAAGGTGACGTTGGCGTAGCTGGCTGGCCTCTCCAGGAGGGCCAGCACCTCCACCACCAGGTCGTTGACTTGGATGGGCTGGCTGGGGGCGTCGGTGCGGCGGGCGAAGCCCAAGAGCTTGTGGGTGATGTCCTTGCAGCGCCGGCCCTGGGTCTGTATCTGCTGCAAGGCCCGCTCGTACTCCTTGCGGTTGTCGGTCTGCTCGAAGATGCCGCGGTCCTCCTCCATGAGGTCCTGCATCCAGCCGGCTTCCTCCACCATGATGGCCACGGGGTTGTTGATCTCGTGGGCCACGCCGGCGGCCAGCTCGCCCAGGGAGGCCAGCTTGCCCGACTGGATGATCTGCTCGCCCAAGAGCTCTTTCTCGCGGTTGGTGGCGGAGATGCGCCCCACCAGCCGGCGGGTGAAGAACCAGGTGATGGCGATGACCACCACTCCGCCCAGCGCGCCGATGGCCAGCCCCAGGCGGCGGGCCTGGTACAAGGGCTGGAAGGCGTCGCTGGTGTCCTGCTGGCAGACCAAAAGCCAGTCGCCGCCCTTGAGCCAGGCCTTGGCCAGGACCACGTCGCGGCCGTGGCGGTTGACGTCCTCGAGCACCCGCACCCAGGGGAAGTGGCTGGGCATGGGCAGGTCCCAGGCCGAGAGCAACTGGCCGTGGCTGCGCGAGCGGGTCTGGTAGAGGCCCTGGCGGTTGACGATGAAGGCCTGACCGGTGCTGCCCAGGCGCACGCCCTCCACCAGGGTGCTGAAGCGGGCCGAGTCTATGGTGGCCCTGAGCACGAAGACCCGCTCCTGGTGCATGAGCTTGACCGCCACGATGAAGTGGGGGACCTCGCGCAGGCCCTTGAACACGTCACTGACGTGCCCGCCGCTGGCCAGCACCTGCCGGAACCAGGGGGCCTCCGAGTAGTCGGCCTGGCCGGGGCTATAAGGGCCGGCGTAGGCCAGGTGGCGGCCGGTTTGGTCCAAAAGACCCAGATCCACGAAGGCGCCGTAGATCTGCCGCAGGGAGCCCAGCACCTGCTCCAGGTGCAGGGGCTGGGCCTGTTGCTCTACGCCAAAGAGATTGGCGGCGCTTTGCAGGTTGGCCAGGCGCTCGGCCAGGAAGTCGTCAATGTTGCGCTGGTGGGACTCCACCACGTTGGCCAGGGTGGCGATGACCTGGGCGCGGATGGTGGCGCTGTAGGAGGTATAGAAGATAACGAAGGTCAGGGCATAGGGGATGAAGGCCACCGTGACGATGGCCAGGGCGATCTTGCGCCCCAAGAGCCGGTAGTAGCGGTCCATGTAGGACACGGAGGACACGGGCGATGCTGACTCCCGCCGCCAAACGAATATGGCTCAAGCCGTGTCCTAGTTATAAATCAATATCCCAAGCCGGCAAAGCCAATTGTGCGCCCCGCCAGGCTGGCGCCCAGCCGCGCGGCCACGCCGGCGGCTGGGACCCCGCCGGCCCCTGGACGCCGGCGCGCCTAGCCCAGACCCAGGCCCTGCAACAACGAGAGCATGATGCCCGCGGCCATGACCGAGCCGATCTGCCCGCCGGTGTTGGCGCCCATGGCGTGCATGAGCAGGTAGCTGCGCTTGTTGTACTTCATGCCCTCCACCTGGGCCACGCGGGCGGCCATGGGGTAGGCCGAGATGCCCGCCGCGCCGATGAGGGGATTGATGGCCCCCCCCGAGAGCAGGCACATGAGCTTGCCGAACAACAGGCCCATGACCGTGTCCAGGATGATGGCCACCATGCCCAGGGCCAGCACCAAAAGGGTGGCCGGGCGCAGGAACTGGTCGGCCTGCATGGTGGCGCCGATGGAGATGCCCAAGAGCAGGGTGACCACGTTGGGTATCTCGTTTTCGGCCGAGGCCGCCAAGCGGCCCACCACCCCCGACTCGCGCAGGAGGTTGCCCAGCATTATCATGCCCATCAGGGGGGCGCCCTTGGGCGCGATCAGGCAGGTAACCACCGTGACCACCACCGGAAAGAGCACCCGCACCGAACGGCTGACCGATTCCTTGCTGGCCTTCATGACGATGGCCCGCTCGCGCTTGGTGGTCAGCAGGCGCATGATGGGCGGCTGCAGCAGGGGCACCAAGGACATGTAGGAGTAGGCCGCCACCGACACTGGCCCCAGCAGGTGGGGGGCGTACTTGCTGGTGACGTAGATGGCCGTGGGGCCGTCGCAGGCGCCTATGACGCCCACGGCCACGGCCTCCAACTGGGTGAAGCCCAGGGCCAGGGCCAGGGCCAGGGTCAGGAAGATACCGAACTGGCCGGCGGCGCCCAGGAGCAGGATGCCGGGCCGGTGCAAGAGCGGCCCGAAATCGGTCATGGCCCCGATACCCACGAAGATCAGGCAGGGGAAGACCTCGGTGAGCACGCCGTGGTCGTAGAAGAACCGCAAAAGCCCTTCATGCTCCATCAGGCCGGTGAGCGGCAGGTTGACCAACACCGCCCCAAAGCCGATGGGCAGGAGCAACAGCGGCTCGTAGCCCTTGGCGATGCCCAGGTAGAGCAGGCCCCCGCCGGCCAGGATCATCACTACCTGGCCCAGGGTCAGGGCCATGAAGCCGCTGAGCAGGAAGGAGCTGGCGTTAAGCAATAGATCGGTCATTTGCCCTCTCCCGACCCGGCGCCGGCGGACTTGTCCGGCTTGACGGGGAATAAGCGTTTCATGGCCTTCATCACAAAGGTCAGCACCCACAAGGAAACCAGGGTGCCACCCATGCCCACCAGGGTCAGGGTGAGCCCGAAGTCCCAATTGTTCACGTGGTTCCTCCCGCCAAGGCCTGGCACCATGGGTCCGATAGATATAATGCAGCTATAATATAGCTCGGTAGCGCTCGAAAATGCAAGCCGGAAGGTGGCGCCAATCCACCTTCCGGCTTGGGTCCCGGCGGCCCGCGCTCACAGTCCCAAATAAGCTTCCCTTACGTGCGGGTTGGCCATGAGTTCTTTTCCGGAGCC
>JACQYR010000073.1 GCA_016208115.1 Desulfarculus sp. | reverse complement strand
TCGCCGGAGCTCTGGGCCGGCAGCAGGCCAAAGGGCAGGAAGATGCCCAGGGCGGTGTCGCCCAGGCTGGTGCCGCGGGGATACACCCGCTGGTCGCCCAGGGCCACCACGTTGAACTTGGGCAGGTAGTGGGTGCGGGCGGCGGCGGTTTGGTCGGCGGCCTTTTCGGTCTCCAGGCGGGCGTTGGCCAGGTGCCGGTTGCGCTCCAGGACCATTTGCACGGCTTGGGGCAGACCAAGCCGCTCCTGGGCGGGGCAGGGGACGGACACCCCCAGCATCCAGGCCAGGCAGAGGGCCAGCCAGGGCCAACCCCTCCGTGCTTTAATGCCGTGTCTCATAGGGCGGCATGTTACGTTGGCCCCGTTGGCAAGTCAAGCAAACCCCAGGGGTATCAGGGCTTGCGGGCAGCCGGGCATGGGTCCAACCTTGTGAAGCCTTCATCGCCTCAGCAAGGCAGGGCCTTGACCCGCCGGGGCCGGGGCACCTAACCTAAAGAAGCCGTAGCCAGGGCGAGAAGCCGCTCTTTGCATATTTGCGCGTCCACGCCCAGGCCTTTCCCCACAAGACAGCCCTGAACTTCTACGGCCTGGCCATCAGCTACCGCGAGCTGGACATCCTGAGCGACCGCCTGGCCTGGTTTCTGGCCCGGCGCGGCCTGGTCAAGGGCGACCGCGTGGCCCTGTACATGCAGAACTGCCCGCAGTACGTGATCTGCCAGATCGGCGCCCACAAGGCTGGGGCCATCGTGGTGCCCTGCGGCCCCATGTTCAAGGCCTGGGAGCTGGAGGCCGAGCTGAAGCAGACCGGCACCCGCGCCATCATCTGCCAGGACGAGCTTTATGCCAACGTCCAAGAAGCCGGCGCCCAGTGCCCCCTGGACACCGTCATCGTCACTGGCTTCGCCGACTACCTGCCCCAGGAGCCGGCCTTCCCCCTGCACGAGAGCATACTGGCGCCCAGGAGCCATCACCCCGGCACCCTGGAGTTGAGGGAGATTCTGGAGGGCGAGGCCGCGCCGGTGGAGCTGCCGGAGGTTACGGCCCAGGACGTCTGCCTGCTCCAGTTCACCAGCGGTACCACTGGCCTGCCCAAGGGGGCCATGCTCACCCACGCCAACCAGCTCTACAAGTCCGCCGCCCAGGCCCAGGTCTACAAGTACACGCCCGATGACGTCATGCTCACGGCCATGCCCATCTACCACATCGCCGGCATGCTCTGGGGCCTGACCGCGCCCCTGTACGTGGGCTGCACCATGGTCATCATGGCCCGCTTCGAGGCGGCGGCCATGGCCCTGGCCATCGAGCGCCTCAAGTGCAGCAAGATGTACGGCACGGTCTCCATGAACGTGGAGATGCTCAAGCTGCCCGACCTGGCGTCCCGTGATATTTCTTCGCTTCGGATCAACCCGGCCACCAGCTTCGGCATCTTTCTGAACGAGGAGATAGCCCGGGCCTGGGGCGCGGCTACCCGGGGCGGGCTGATCGTGGAGGCGGCCTACGGCCTGAGCGAGACCCACACCGGCGACACCTTCAGCCCCCTGGACAAGCCGCGCATGGGCAGCGTGGGCATCCCCCACACCGGCACCGACCTGCGCATCGTGGATTTCGACGATCCAGAGCGCGAGCTGCCGCCCGGCCAGGTGGGCGAGATCACCATCCAGAGCCCGGCGGTGTTCAAGGGCTACTGGGAGAGGCCCGAGGCCACCGCCGAGGCCCTGCGCGGAGGCCGGCTCTACACCGGCGACATGGGCCGCTACGATGAAGACGGCTATGTGTATTTCCTGGGCCGGCGCAAGGAGATGATCAAATGCTCAGGTTACGCCGTGGCCCCCGAGGAGGTGGAGGGCTTCTTGATGCGCCATCCAGCCGTGGAGCAGGCGGTCTGCATCCCCGTGCCAGACCCTCAACGGGGGGAGGCAGTCAAGGCCTTCATCGTGCTCAAGCCCGGCCAAGAAGGCCAAGTAAGCGAACAGGCGCTCCTGGCCTGGGCCAAGGACAAGATGGCCGCCTATAAGTGCCCGCGCTTCATCGAGTTCCGTGACGAGGTGCCCAAGAGCGGCACCGGCAAGTTGATGCGGCGCATCCTGCGCGAGGAGGAAGAGGCCCGGCGGGGCTAGGCCCGGCCTCTCGCTCGCCAACGGACCGCGCCAGACCTGGCCCCCCGGGCGAAGCGATCAAGGCCAGCCGGGGCTGTTGGTGCACCGCCTGGACTTGCCGGGGCCGCAACACTACCTTGGGGCTCGCCAGCCCTGGGACGATGCCCACGGCCTGACCCTGCGCGCCCTGGGGCAAGGCCTGGAAATGCTGCACCGGCAATACGGCTTTGATCTGCTGCATTCCTTTTTTCTTTTTCCCATGGGCTTCGTGGGCGGCCTGACGGCCCGGAAGCTGGGCCTGCCCCATCTGGCCACCGTGGTGGGCGACGACCTCAACCGCTTCATGTACAGCCCCGAGAAAACGGCGGCCCTGATGTTGGCCTTGGACAGCGCCCGCGCGGTGGTGTTCCTGAGCCGCGAAATGCAGCAGACCGCCTCGTGCCTGGCCGACTTGGGCGGGCGCGGCCGGGTGATCCTCAACTCGGTGGCGATGCCGCGCCGGGCCTGGCGGCCCCACCGAGGCAACCGCCCCTGGCGCCTGGGCTGCGCGGGCAAGTTCAAGTGGAGCAAGGGGCTGCCCTACCTGGCGGCGGCCCTGCGCCGGCACCCCCCCGGCCCGCCCTGGGAACTGGAGGTGGCCGGCAGCCTGGGCGCCGAGGACCAGGCAGCCCTGCAATCCCTGGGCGGCCAGGCCAGGGTGCTGCCGCCTCTGCCGCCCCAGGAGGTGACGGCCTGGCTCTTGTCCCTGGACGCCCTGGTGCTGCCTTCGCTCTCCGAGGGCTGCCCCAACCTGCTCATGGAGGCCATGGCCTGCGGCCTGCCCTGCGTGGCCACCCGCGTGGGCGCGGTGCCCGAGCTGATGACCGACAACGTCTCGGGGCTCCTGGTGCCCTGGGCCGCCCCCCAAGCCCTGGGCCTGGCCCTGGGCCGCCTGCGCTCCCAGCCAGACTTGGCCCTCTCCTTGGGGAAGCAAGCCCGCCGGGCCATGCGTGTCTTTACCCCGGAGGTGGAGCGCGGGCAGTGGCAGGACCTATACCGGGAGCTGTTGGGGCTGTGAGCCAAGAGGGGACGCAGCCAGTGGCCCAGGCGCTGGCCCTGCGCTATCCATCTGGGCATTGGCTGCGCGGCGGTGACCCGCGCGGGGTGCTGGAGGCCTATGCCCAGCAGCAGGCCAAGGCCTACAGCCGTGTGAAGAACCGCTTCATCGTCGAGCTTCTGGGCGACTTGGCCGGCAAGAGCTTCCTGGACTATGGTTGCGGGCCGGGCCAATTTCTGCTGCACGCCCTGCGGGCGGGAGCGCCGCGGGTGGTGGGCGTGGACGCCGAGGTCACGGCCCTGGCCGCCGCCAAGCTGCTGCTGGCTGGCCAGGAGTCCGAGGTGGATTGCCAGTTGATCTGCGCCCGGCAGTGGCCTTTCTCGTCTTCAGCCGCCGGCTTTGACGTCATCCTGCTCAAGGACGTCATCGAGCATCTGCCCGATGACCAGGGCTTGTTGCAGCAGGCCGTGCGGCTGCTTGGTCCCCGGGGGCGCCTGGTCATCAGTACCCAGAATGCCTGGTCCCTAAATTACCTGATCGAGGGCTTCGCGCAGCGCCGCCTGTTGGGGCGCCACCACTGGCAAGGCTGGGACCCCACCCACTTGCGTTTCTACACTCCTCCCGGGCTGGAACGGCTATTGGCCCGGGCCGGACTGGAGGCCACGGCCTGGCGCTCCTCTTATCTGGTGCCCCACAAGCTGCCCCGGGGGGGCGGCCGCTACCTGCGCCTGGAGTTCCTGACCCGCCTGGACGAGCTTCTGGGCTGGCGACGGCCCCTGGACCGCCTGGGCTGGTGCCTCATGGTGCAGGCCCGTCCAACTGGCGGCGGTCGGCATTCTTGATCTCCACCGCCTCTTCCACCTGCGCGGCCAGCTCGCGGAAGCGCGCTGGCTCGATATGCTGACAGAAGCAGTTGGCCGGGCTCTGGTGGTTGTGCAGCGAGGGGTTGTGGTCAGGGCCTATGAGTCCTTGTTGCTGGCAATGGGCAAAGGCCTCGGTGCCAGGGTAGGGCGTGAAGATGCTGTAGATCACCTTGTCGCAGTCCAGGTCCTGGATCACCCGCAAGGTCTGGTCCAGGCTGGCCTGGTCCTCCTGGGGCAGGCCCACCATGAAGAAGCACTCCAGGCGCAGGCCGCGCTCACGAATCAGGCGGCAGGCTTGCAAGGCCTGCTGGATGCCGAAGCCCTTGCGCATGGTTTTCAACATGCGGTCGCTGCCCGATTCGATGCCCAGTTGGATGCCCCGGCAACCGGCTTCTTGCAGGGCGTCCAGGGCCTGGGGGGTGATGAGGCTGACGTGGGTCTCGCAGGTGAAGGCCAGCCCAGGACAGCCCTGGGCAAGGCCCTGACAAAGCTCATGCAGATAGGCTGCGTCCACCCCGAAGGTGTCGTCCTCGAAGTGCAGCCGCGTCAGGCCTTGCGCCAATAGCCATCTGGCCTCGGCGGCCACCGCCAGGGGCTGGCGGCGGCGCACCCGACCCCAGATACGCCGGGAACCGCAGTAGAAGCAATTGCGCGGGCAGCCCCGGCTGGCCAGGAGGCCCCGGAAGGCGCTCGCGGGGTAACGCCGGTAATCCCAGAGCACCTCGGCTGCCACCGGCCCCGGCCAGGGCAGCGAGTCCAGATCGCTCAAGGGCGCGCGGGGCGCGGTGGCCAGAGGCTGGCCGCCGCGCCGCAGGACCAAGCCCGGCACCTCGGCCGGGTCGCGCCCCTGTTCCAAGGCCTGCAAAAGCTCCACCAGGGTGACCTCGCCCTCGCCCAGCACGGCCAGGTCAATCTCGGCATGACGCAACACCCCCGGCCCCACGGCGGTGGCATGGGGGCCTCCCGCCACCACCAGAACGCCAGGGTCCAGCTCCTTGGCCAGGCGGGCCAGGGCCAGGCCGGCGGCCAGGGTCGGCGACTTGAGCGAAACCCCCACCACGCCGGGCCGGCAAGAGGCCAGCACCTGCCTGGCCTCTTGCCAGGGCGGGGCCTGCCAGTCGCCCAGGTTGGCCCGGTATCTGGCAAAGCCTTGGCCGGTTAGGTAGGTCACGCAAAAAGGCGCTGCCCGGGGCACGAAGTCGCCATTGCATACCGTTACCTCCCAGGCCGTGGACTCTCTTACCGCCGCGGCCAGATAGCCCAGGCCCAGAGGGTAACGGGTCAGGCCGTAGCCGCCCTCCATGAGGCGGTAGAAGGGCGGTTCCATGAGCAGCAGGCGCGGGGTCACGACCGGGGCCTCTGGCCCAGGAGCGTGGCGAAAAGCTCCACGTAGACCCGCGCCGCGTTGTGCCAAGCGAAATGCCTGGCCGTGTAGGCGCGGACCGCGCGGCGCCGGCCAGGGCTGGGCGGATCGCGCAGGAGTTCCCGCAAGGCCTCCACCAGGGCTGGCGCGTCGTTATAAGAGCAGAGACGGCCAAGGCCCAGGTCGCGGGCCGGGGGGCCTTGCAGGATGGGTGCCTCGCAGACCAGGGGCAGACCGGCCCGCAGGTAGTGCACCACCTTGGAGCTGTCGTTGTCAAAGGGCTCGGGTCCCACGGCCAGGGCCAGACCCGCCGAGGCCCAACCCAGGTAGTCCCAGACCAGCCCCGGGGGCTTCTCGCCGTGCTCCCGCACCAGCGGCGATAGGCGGCGCGCGCTGCCGTAAAGAGCGCTTTTGTTGCGCCCCACCAGGTGCACCTGGGCTAGGCCGCGCAGGCCCTGGGCCACCTGGTTGAGCATTTTTACCTGGCGGGAGCTGGCCAGGGAGCCGGCGTAGACCACCGCCGGCAGGTCCGGGTCAAAGGGATTGGGTCCCAGGGCCGGTAGCCGACGCGGGCAGCCGGTGGGGGTCAGCACCGTGGGCAGCCTTGGGCCGTAGAGGCGATGCCAGCGCCGTTGGTTTTCGCGGTTGTTGAAGGCCACGGCCTGGGCGCGCTGGCTGATGAGCCGCTGGGCCAGCAAGAGTCGCTCACGTTGATCGCGGTCACGGGCCGGCCGGCGCTGGTCCACCACCCTGACCAGGCGGGCCACCAGCGGTCCTTGAAAGCCATCCGCCAGGAAGATGGCCTGGTGGTAGCAGGTCTTGACTAGGTCGTAGGCTGGTGAGCCGCGTAGGGCCGCCAGGGGCAGGACCGGAAGGCCATTCAGACGCCGCTCCCGGGCCACCGGGGCCGCGATGTCGGCCTCCACGCCCTGGGCGCGCAGGCCCCCGGCCAGGGCCAGCAGGCGCGCCAGGTCTATGCCCGGCGGCCGGGTCAGCGGGTCATGGGGAAACAGGAGCGCGACCCTCATGCTTGTTCCAGGCCGGCGGCTTGCAGGCGCGAGGCCAGGTGGCGGCACAGGTTGACCGCGATCTGCGGGTACAGCAGCATGGCCTCTTCCAACTCGCTGCCCCTTATCACCAAAGCCTGCCCAGTCTCCAGGGCGGC
This sequence comes from Desulfarculus sp., assembly GCA_016208115.1. Lineage (GTDB taxonomy): Bacteria > Desulfobacterota > Desulfarculia > Desulfarculales > Desulfarculaceae > JACRDC01. The sequence goes on along the minus strand of JACQYR010000073.1, from coordinate 12,797 downwards.
GGCCGACAATCTGGGAGGGCTTTGGGTGAACAGGCCCACCGCTCCCAGGACGTCGCCGGCCCCGAGTTGGGCCATGGGCGCTTGGCTAGAATCGGCCGGGCCGCGATACAGGCCCACGCGGCCCTCGACGATCACATAGAGGTCGGCCGAGGGCTGATCGGCGCTGAGCAATACCTGGCCGGCGGTCAGGGCCACCTTGCGCCCCAGTTGCACCACGGCCATAATCTCGGCCAGGGAAAGGCCGGCGAAAATAGTCAGGCCCTTGAGCTTGTCCATGTGGTCTATGGCCTCCGGTAGGGGGGCCTCGCGGCCCGTGCAGCGCCGCACGGCAAAGGTGGCCGCCCAGCGCACTCCCTGGTCGTCGTCGAAGAGCAGGGCCGCCGCCGTGGGCAGCCACTGTTGGCCGGGCTGGTGCTGGCCCATGGCAAAGGCGGCCAGGGCGCGGGTCAGGGGATCGGCGGCGTGGGCCAGTTGGTTCAGGGCCTCGACCAGCCCGGCGGGTTGCTGCACGGGCAGCATCCGTCTGCCTTTCTCGACCTTGGCCGCCAGAGGGATGGTATCTATCAGGGGCACCAGGTAGCGGGCCAGCGCGGGGCTGAGCACCGACTCCACCAACTCCACCACCGCCGCGGCCTGGGCCGTGCGCAGGGCCGAATACATCAGGCGCATGTCGGCGTGGCGCACCCACAGCGCCTGGAAGATGAGCCCCAGGGAGCGCTGGTTGACCTGCTCCAGATGGGTGGCCAGCAAGGCCAGGCTGGGGGAGTGCCCCTGGCGCCGCAATACCGCCAGGGCGGCCAGGCGGTCATAGACGGCCAGGGCCTGGCGCCCCACAAAGGGCAGGGGATCGAAATCGCGCAGCCCAGCCCGCCGCAGCACCTCCAGGATGCCGCGCTGCACCCGGGGGCTGGCCGAAAGCAGGGCGCCGGTGAGCAGGGGCTGGGCGGCCGGTCCGGCGGCGGCCAGGGCCTCGATGGCGGCCCGGCGCGCGGCTTCCTGGTCGTCCAGCAGGATGAGCAGCCGATGTATGGCGCGCGGCTCCGGGGAGCGGGCAAAGGCCCGGGCGGCTTGGACCCTCACCGCCAGCTCGGGGTCATCCAAAAAGGGCAAGGCCTGCGCGGGGTCCAGGGGCGGGGCGGGGCTATCCTCGCCCGCCGAAGTTGGTTGCTCCACCTCCACCGGATCGGCCAGATGGTAGCCGGCGTTGGCCGGCAGCAGGCGGTCATAGTCGGGCAGGTCGGCGCCGATGACCTGCTTGAGACTGTGCTGATAGCGGCGGCGGAAGCGCCAGGTTTCGGCCAGCCACCAGGCTGACAAGACCAGGGCCACCGCCACCAGCAACCGTGGCGGGGCCTCGCTCAGGAGCATCATCACCAGCGAGCTCAAGAGCACCCCGATCTTGACCACCGTGCCCCGGACGAAGACCCGGCACCAGTGGGCCGCCTCGGCCGGCACCAGGCCGAAGAGCACTTTGTTCACCGGTCCGGCGATGGCCTGCTGCACCAGGCGCACGGCGAACTGGCCCAGCGCGGCCAGATAGATATTGAAGGCCAGGCCCAGGCCGGCGAAGACCAGGCTGAAGCAGATGGGCTGGGCCAGGCTGGCCGTGGCCAGGCCCAGGCGGCTGTACAGACGGCTGGCCACGGCCAGCGCCACGAAGATGGCCAGGCTCATGGCCCCCCGGAACAGACCCAGGAAGGACATGAGCTCCGCCTCGCTGGCAAAGGCATGGTTGGCGATGACGCTGAACAGATAGGTGAAGATGGGCAGGAGCAGGTTGGGCAGCAGGCCCAGGACCAGCAGGAAGCGCACCACCGGATAGGTCCTGGCCAGATCGAGGATGCGGGACCAGGGCATGGGCTGGCCGGGGCTGGCCGGAGCAGCGTGGGCCTGGGCCGGACCCAGGGTGCCGCTGGCCAGATAGAGGCCCAGGCTCAGCCAGACCAGGCCGAAGAGGACCAGGCTCAGGTTGGGGTCCGCGGCGGTCTGCAAGGGATGGGTGAGGAAGTTGCCCAGCACGGTGCCCAAAACCTGGGCCGCCGTGAACAGGGGGAATAGACGCCGGCCCTGACGGGGGTCGAAGCGGTCGGAGGCTATGTTCCACAGGTAGACCAGGAGTACCGAATCCTGCAGATACAATAGCTGGAAGAGAATGGCGTAGGCCGCGCTCACTTCCCGGCCGGCCAGGAAATACAGGCCCAGCACTATCAGGGCGTAGGACAGGACAAACCCCGCCAGCAGGCGTGCGTCATCCAGCCGGCGCCCCAGGCGGCCCAGCCAGCCCAAAAGGGCAAAGGTTAAGAGGCCGTTCACCAGCAGCATGAAGGGCATTTCCTGCACGCCGTAGCGCTTGATGAAGGCGCTGTCCACATAGTTGCGCCAAAAGGCCACGGCCAGGAACAGGCCCAGGAAGACCAGGCCCAGGCGCAGGGCCAGGCCTCTCTCCTGGGGAAAGATGTTCAGGGCGCGTTGCCAGAAACCTTGCATGGGCCTCGCCGAGAGCCTTGGGGAAAAAGGGTTTATCCTATCTTCAGGGGCCGCTGGGTATTATAGTGGCAGCCATCGCGGCCCGCTGGATTTTGCTCAGATTGTATCGTCATCGGGCCGTGGCTTGGGCAAAAACCTCTGCACCAGGGGTGAAGAATGGCCGGGCCGCCAAGGCACCCCGCTCCCCACAGACCGCGCCGCCGCCTGCGCCGGGTCTTGCTCTACACGCACAACTCCATCGGCCTGGGGCATGCCATCCGCTGCCTGGCGGTCATCACCGGCATGCGCCGGCACCGCCCGGACCTGGATTTCCTGGTGCTGACCGGCTCGGCCCTGCCTCAGCTCTTCCTGGCCGAGCAGGTGGAGGTGGTCAAGCTGCCCAGCCTGCGCCAGGAACTGGAGCAAAGCCGGCCCTGGTTGCGGCCCCGCTATTTGCACGGCTTGTCGGCCACCGAGGTGGCCGGGCTGCGGCAACGGCTGATCCTGTCGGCGGTGGAAGGCTTCGCGCCCGACGCGGTGCTGGTGGAGCATTACCCGGCCGGCCTGCTGGGTGAGGCGTTGCCCCTGCTGGCGGCTGGCGGCGCCACCGGCCCGGGAGGGCGCGCTTTCGCCCTGGCGCACCTGGGCCGAGGCCGGCCCCATCAACCCCACTGGCTCCAGGCGGCGCTGCCGGGCCTGGAGGAGGTGCTGGGAGCCTATGATTTTCTCTACGTCCTCGATCATCCTCCGGGCGGCCAAGCAGAAGGCGTGCAGAGTTGGGAAACCGATTCTCGCCTGCGCTATCTGGGCCCGGTGACCAGCCGCCTGGCCAGCGAGCTACCGCCGCGCCAGGAGGTGCTGGCCCGCTTCGGGTTGGCCGGCAGGGGCATGGTCCTCTTGAGCCTGGGCCGGGGCGGGCCGGTGACCGAGATGGCCCGCTGTCTCTTGGCCGCCCTGCCCCGGGCGGGCCTGGGCCATTACGGGGCGGTGATGGTGCTGGACCCTTACTTGAGTCCGGCGGAAACGGCGGCGCTCCAGAGGATGGCCCAAGAGCATGGTGCCCAGGCCATGCCCTTCGTGCCCTACTTGGTGGAGGCGGTGGCCGCCGCCGACTTGGTGGTGTGCCGGGCCGGCTGCAACACCGTGGCCGAGCTGATGCTGACCGGCACCCCGGCCCTGGTGGTGCCGGAGCGCCATGCCAGCGGCGAGCAGGAACAGCGCTGCCGCGGCCTGCCGCCGGAGCAGATCGTGGTGGCCGGCGAGGCCCAGATAATCGCGGGCGGGGCGGCCGCGCTTCTGGGGCGGGCGGGGTCCCTGCCGCGCGGGCCGGGGCGTGGCGGCTATGACAAATACGCCGTGGGCCAAAGGCTGGTGGAGGACCTGGAAGGCTGGCTGGCCGCTGGCCAGGAGGGGGCAGCGCCATGACCCACCTGGTTCTGCTGCGCCACGGAGAGAGCCTGTTCAACCAGGAGGGACGCTTCGCCGGCTGGCGCGACGTGGACTTGACCCCCGTGGGCTGCCAGCAGGCCCGGCATGCCGGGCGGCTTATGGCGCGGGCTGGCCTGGAGTTGGACCTGGCCTTTGTATCCTGGCTGAGGCGTGCGCGGCGCAGCCTGGAGTTGGCCCTGGAGGGCCTGGGAAGCCCCGGCCCCCCCCAGGCGGCCAGTTGGCGGCTCAACGAGCGGCACTGCGGGGCCTTGGAGGGCCTGGCCCAGGAGGAAGCCCATGCGCGTTTCGGGGCGCGGGTGGTGGAGGACTGGCGCAATGATCTGGAAACCCCGCCGCCCCCGCTGGAGCCGGGCGATCCCCGCCACCCGGCGCACGACCCGCGCTATGCCCAGTTGGCGTCAGGCGATCTGCCGGCGGGAGAATCCTTGCGGCAGGTCTTGCGGCGCTTGCAGCCCTTTTGGGAGCAGGACCTATCTCCTCGCCTGGCCCAAGGCCAGCGGGTGCTGGTGGTGGGGCACGGGGTCTGCCTGTGGGGCCTGACCAGGCTCCTGGCTGGCCCCAGCCTACCGCGCTTCCGCATGCCCAACGCCAACCCTCTGTTGGTCAGCCTGGGGCCGGGGCTGACCCTGGCCGGCCTGCGCTATCTGGACCCCGACCGGACCTTGCCCCTGCCATGAAGGACCCGGGGCTGCCCCAGGGCCTTTTCCGGCGCGGCCGCTTGACGGCCACCCGCCGGCTGGCCGGCCCCCAGGCCTGGGGCTGCGTGGGCCAGGCGCGTGGGTCAGGGGCGGAGGCAAGGGGGACAACGCCCTTGCGCCTGCGCCTGGCCGCGCCCGATCTGGCTGGCGTGGACGCCCTGGCGCTGGGGCTCCACAACCTGGGTGACCAACCCCTGCTGGCCGGCCTCTATCTTTGGCATGGAGCGCCCGGCCAGCCGCCCCTGGCCTTTTCCGGAGGGCGCGCCCTGCTGCCGCCGAGCTCCTCGGTCAACCTGCTGTTCACTCGCCAGGACTTCGGCACCTACGGCCAGGCCGGACCCTGGGCAGGCGCGTGCTGGCTGGAGCTGGTGCTGGCCCCGGAGAAGGGCGCCGCGCCCGGCGCGGCGGCAGTGCGGCTGGGTGAGTTGTGGGGCCAGGCGCGCAGCTCGCCGCCAGGCCCCCGTTTGACGGCCCGGGGCCTGGCCGGCCGGCTGCGGCCCCCGCCCTGGCCGGCCCCGGCGGCCCACGGACTGGAGCATCCCGGCCTGCTACTGCCGCCCCCCCATCAGTATCCGCGATCCTCGGCCGATGATCTGCTGGCCGGCCTGGTGCTAGGGCAAGGCATAGGCTTCCCCTGGGACTGGGAGGCCGACCCCCTGGAGGCCCTGGAGTGGCGCCATTTCCTGCACCGCCACCACGACCTGCCTACCCTGGCCCTGGCCTGGGCGCGCACCCGGCAGCCCCGATATCTCCAGGCCCTGCGCCGCCTGCTTAATACCTGGATACGCCGGCACCCGGTGCCCGTGGACTCCAACGGCGGGGCCGGCCCGGCCTGGGAGACCCTGTCCACGGCTTGGCGGATTATGGAATGGCTGTGGGTCAGGGGTTTGGCCTGGGACAGCCTGGGAACCCGGCTGCAAGGCCTCTTGCACCGCTCAATCTGGGAGCATGTCCGGCACTTAAGCGATCACCAGGGGCACCCCAACAACTGGGCCTTGATTGAGGCCGCAGCCCTGGCCCTGGCCGGCCTGGCCTGGCCGGAGTTTGCCGAGGCCGAAGCCTGGCGCCGCCGAGGCTTGCGTAGATTGGCCGCCCAGTGCCGGCGACAGTTCAACAGCGACGGCTCCCATTGCGAGTTGTCGCCCTTCTACCAGGCCCTGTGCCTCCAGGCCCTGTTGCTGACCCGCCGCGCTTGCTTGACTGGGGCCTGGCCCTGGCCTCGGGCGGCGGACACCGCCTTGCGTCGGGGAATGGCCCACCTGGCGGGCTTGGCCCGGCCTGATTTCTCCTGGCCGGCGCTCAACGACTCGGGCGGGGCGCAAGGCGATTACATGGCGCTCATGGCCTGGGCCGGCCAAGACTTGGGCCGGCCCGCCTGGCGCTGGCTGGGCAGCCACGGACAGGAGGGCGTCCGCTCGCGGTTGGCCTCCAGGCTTTGGCCCCAGGCCGGCCTGGTGCTGCTGCGGGGCGGCCGGCAACCAGGAGATATGTGGCTGTTGTTGCGCGCCGCGCCGCCAGGCCTGGCCCACGGCCACACCGACGGCCTCTCCCTGGAGGTCCACGCGGGCGGCCCACGGGTGGTGGACCCGGGCATAAGCACCTATGCCCCCGGCCCTCTGACGGAGATGTACCGCGCTGGCAGATGTTTCCTGGCCGCTGGCGGCGGCGGATGGGCGCCCTGGAGGCGGCGGACGGCTTTACCCTGCGCCTGCTGTACGCCCCCGCCGGCGCGGCGCTGGACCTGGCCCAGGGGAGGCGCCGTCCGCCCCGGGGCTGGGTGTCCCTGGCTGGTGTGGACACCCCGGCCCCCCATTGGCGGCTGGGCGCGCGGGGGGCCTTGCCCATGCAGGCCCTGTGGCTGCTGGCCCCTGGGCCTGGCTACCGGGTAGTCGAGCTTGGCGTGGTCTGGGATCAGGTTTTCCTGGCCATGGGCCATCCCTCGGGACGGGTGGATCGGCTCAAGCTGGCACCGGCGGCCAGTACGCCCGTGCGTTTCATGGCTCCTGGCCATACATGGCGAAAAAGTTGTCCATGATTAGCTCCACGGTGGGCCGGTTGACGTGGAAGTTCTCGCGGCCGCTGGTGTGGGCCGGCCGGCCCAGCAGGGGGCAGAGGATGGTGGCGATCTCGTAGGCGGGGAAGTAGCTGACGTTGGCGTGGCGGGCGGTGAACTCGTCGGCCGCCGCGCGCAAGGTGGACTTGGAGTTGCAACTGGCGCTGACGACGTCGGCGTCGGCGCGGAAGGTGGCCCACAGGTGCACCGGCGAGACCGTCACCACCAGGTGGCAGGCGGGGTTGTGCGCGGCCATTATTTGGTGGATGCGCTCCAGGTTGTCCAGATTCTCCTGGTAGCGGCTGACCCGGAACCGGTAGCGGCCCATGTCGCCGCCCTGGTTGACGTAGGGTCCGGCGGGCAGGCAGATCACCGCGCCGTCGGCTTGGTCCTGCCATATCTCGGTCAGGCCAAGGGTGAGGATCAATACGCGAGCCCGGCTCAGGGCGCGGCGCGAGTGCCGGCGGTGCTGGGCGAAATCCTCCTCGGCCTGCTCCAGGCTGTCGTAGAGCACCACGCGCCGGTAGGGGTCCTGGACGACCCCGCTTTGCGAGACAACCCACCAGCGCAGTTCCGGCCGCCAGTCGCCAAAGGTGTATTCGAAGACCTGGCGCATAGAAAAGGTGTTGTATAGCCGCTCCCAGGCGGCGCTGGCGTGCCGGGCGGCCGGGTGGTGGGTCTCCTCGGCCACGTAGTTGTAGCCGCGTTCCAGGAGCACCTGCTTGATCTCGCGGGCGAAGCAGGAGCCCATGGAGGCGATGGGCGTTTGCCGGTCCAGGCCCAGGCCGGGGCGTGGTCCCCGGGGATAGGCCTGGCTGACGCTTGGCGTGCCGTAGGCCCCGGGCCAGACCTGCCAGTCCTCGAATTCGTGGCCAGGGTGAACGTCGCTACGGGCCATGGGCTCCTCCTTGCCGCCAGGCGGCGTAGGGCCCCGGGCCTTCGCCTCCCGAGGAAGGCTAGGCTTCGGGTTGGCGCCACTGCCCGGCGCTGGCGACCAACTTACCTTCTAGGGGGGCGGGCGTCTAGTTAGTAACGGCGGACAGGCCCCCGGTCCCGGCCGGCGGCATGGCTGAGCACGGCATGGCTGAGCCCTTGACGCCATGAACCGACTATGTTAGCTCTCTAATAGGGGTATGAGTCGGGCATTCCGGAAACGCTCCCTTTCAAATTGGACAAAGCCCATGCAATATCTCAGCCGCCTGTATCGGGATCAGCGGGGCCAGACCACCACAGAATACATGCTCATCATCGGGGTCATCGTGGCGGCCATCCTGGCCGCGGCCTACGTCTTCATAGACCCTTTCAAGGAAGGCGTGCAGACCATGGCCAAAAACATCAAGGACACCCTGAGCCAAGGCTTCAAGTCCAAGTGAGGCCGGGAGGTCCCGGCCCGGGCCAGCGCTAGCATGACCTGGGCCGCAGAACTGGGCCTGGCCGTGCTGCTGGGCGCCGGCGTGGTCACCGACCTGCGCAGCGGCCTGGTCTACAACTGGCTGACCCTGCCCGCCGCCGGCCTGGGGTTGGTCCTGGGCGGCTGGCAGGCGGGGTGGTGGGGTTTGTGGATGGCCCTGGCCGGGGTGCTGGTGGGCGGCGGCCTGCTCCTGGTGCCCTTCCTGCTGGGCGCCCTGGGCGGGGGCGATGTCAAACTGCTGGCGGCGGTGGGCGCCCTGGGCGGTCCGGCCTTCGCCCTCAAGGTGGCCGTGTACGCCTGCCTGGTGGGCGGGGCTTGGGCCTTGGTGGTCATGCTGGTCAAGGGATGCCTGTGGGAGGGCCTGGCCAATCTTGGCCGGCTGCTGCGGGGCCTGGCCGTCCCCGGCCTGCGCCCGGCGCCGCCCCAAAGCCTGGGCCTGCCGGGCATCCCCTTCGCGGTGTGCCTGGCCGCCGGCGCCCTGTGGGCACGATTTTTTGATGTGCTGCCGGGCTGGTTCCGGGCATGAGCGCCGGGAGGCAAAGGCACTCGCTCCGGGGGGCGCGGCGGCTCCTGCGCCGCCAGGAGGGCCAGGCCACCGTGGAATTCATGCTGATGATGGTGGTCACCCTGCTGGTGGTGCTGGTGGTGTTTTCCCTGGCCTGGCTGGGCAGCGAGATGCTGCTGACCCGCTACGCCTCCTTTTTGGGGGCGCGGGCCTACCTGGCCCACGCCGACCACCAGAAGGCGGCCGAAAAGGCGGCCTCCTGGGTGCCGGGGGCCACGGGCCAGGTCAGGGTGGAGGTGAGCGAGGGCGAGGGGGTGAAGGTATCGGTGGAGGTGCGCGAGGCCTTTCCCCTGCGCACCATGTTCGGCGGTTCGGACCGTACCTGGCTGACCCGGGAGACTTTCCTGGGACGAGAACCCGACTTCAGCGGAGACAACCAGCCCCGATGAGAAGGCCCAGGCCCCAAGGCCCCGGCGGCGTCCGCCGGCTCTTGGCCGACCAGCGCGGCCAGACCACCATCTTCGTGGCCCTGTCGGCCATGGTGCTGGTGTGCTTCCTGGCCTTCATGGTCAACGTGGGTCAGTTGGTGCACGACAAGATATTGGCCCAGAACATCGCCGACATGGTGGCCCTGTCGGCGGCCAACGTGCAGGCCGCGGGGCTCAACGAGGTAGCCGACCTGAACATGGAATACTTCGCCCTGGAGCGCGACCTTAAGCGCTGGCTGTTGGCCGGCACCTGGGTCAACGCCGGGGCCGCCCAGGGCCTGGTGAGCTTCTTCACCAACTTCATGAGCATCAACGCCAACATGCAGCAGGCGGCCAGCACCGCCTACGCCGCCAGCGCCCACGCCGTGGCCTACCGGGTGCTGGCCTGGCACAACCAGGAGTACGGCGATTCGCGGCCTTTCTACATGGTGCCCTGGGTGCACCCGGTCTACCCGGGGTTTCGCCTGACGGCCTTGGATCACATTGGCCAAAGCTCTTGGTTCTACATGCACATCATCCCCATGATCTGCTGCCAGCAGCCGGCCATCAGCAACGTACCCTTTCGGCTCATGCCCATCAGCTCCACCTCGGCCGTGGGCATACCGGTGCCCGGCATGGCCGTGTGGGACTCCTGGATGAAGCGCGACCCCGAGACCGCCACCTACTACCGGGTGCTGGTCTGGCGCCAGCCCATCAAGCCCTTCGTCAACCTGCCGGACCTGGGCTTCGACGTTGAGATACCGGCCATGTACGCCATGAGCCTGGCCATGCCCACCGGCGGCCACGTGGAGAACCGTAAACCCGACTACATCGCCCGCTTCGCGCCGGTCAACAGCGACTTCAAGTACGACCTGCCCCTGCCTTTCAGCCAGCGCTATCTGCACTAGGGAGACCGTGATGCCGCGCACTACGCCCCGGATGTCAGCAAGCCCCAGGGGGGGAGGCTTGCCGAGGCTCTTGCTCCGGTTGCGCCGGCGGCAGGGGGGGCAGGCGGTGGTGGAGACCATGTTCGCCGTCACGGTGCTGGTCTTGCTGATGGTGGTCATGGCCCAGCTTTTCTTCATCTCCGACCTGGCCTCCTACGTCATGGCCGCCGCGCACTACCAGAGCACCACCGACATCCACAAGCTGGACGACAAGAAGCGCTTCGCATACAAGGTGATCGCGGTGGAGAAGAGCATGGAGGCCCTGCCCGGGGTGGAGATGGCCCTGGGACATTTCCAGGAGGGCGGTACGCCGGGCCAATACACGGTCAAGCGGCGCCTGGCGGTTTTTGGCGGGGCCTACACCGGCCAGGGCGAGAACGCCTTTTATTGGGTATTGCCGGCCTTTGCCGACAGCCTGGTCTACGGCCTGGGCAGCGGCCGGCGCAGCATTGACCTGGGGGTGGCGATAGCCCAGCCCATCCAGTAGGGCGCGGGCGTCAGCCGCGCCCCATGACGGAGGCCGACGTGGCACAATCGTTTCTTGCGGGCAAGAAAGGCCTAATCATCCCCCTGGCCTTGGGGGTGATCGCCCTGCTGCTCACCTTCCAGTACATCTCCCAGCGCGAAAAGGCCCTGGGGCTCATGGCCGAACCCGTGCCCACCCTGGTGGCCAAGCAGGACCTGCCGCGCATGACCAGGCTGGACGAGACCTCGGTGGAGGTACAGCAGATACCGCGCCAGTACGTGCAGCCCGGGGCCTTGAGCGAGATCAAGGAGGCCTTGAACCAGGTGACGGCGGCGCCCATACTCAAGGGCGAGCAGGTTCTGGGCACCAAGCTGGTGGCCTACGGCCTGGACACCGGCCTGGCCATCAAGGTGCCCAAGGGCCTGCGGGCGGTCACCGTGGCCGTCACCGACGTCAGCGGCCTGGCCGGGCTCATCAAGCCCGGCAACTTTGTGGACGTGCTGGGCACCTTCGAGTTCGGCGACATGAAGCGCAGCGACCACAAGACCTTCACCGTGTTCCAGAACGTGCTGGTCCTGGCCGTGGGCCAGCAGATGGGCCTGGAGAGCGAGGCGGCCAAGGCCCTGACGCTGACCGAGCAGCAGCGGCGCGAGAAGGCGGGCGGCATGCCCGTGGGCATGACGGGCATGCCCCGGCAGGACGCGGTGCGCACGGTCACCCTGGCCCTGGACCCCCAGCAGACCCAAGGCCTGGTGCTGGCCCAGAACTCGGGTCAGATAAGCCTGGCCCTGCGCTCCTTGTTCGAGGGGCGCGAGAGCGCGCCGGTGGCGCCGGTCTCCCTGGAGACCCTCCTGGGAGTGCGCGACAAGGTGTTGTTCCAGCCCAATGCCTGGCGGGAGATACGAGGCACGGAGCTGAGCAAGTAGTTTGTGTGGTGTTGACTAGCGCGCCGGCCCAAGAGGCGGCGGGAGGACGGGCGATGAAGCTCAAGCGCGTGACGATGGCGGCCCTGGCGGCCCTGGCGATGGTCCTGATGCTGGCGGGGCTCACGGCCGGCGCCCAGGGCTTGAAGATTTTCCTGGGCGAATCCACGACCCTCACCCTGCCTTATCAGTTCTCCAAGCTGGCGGTGGGCGACCCCTCGGTGGCCGACTACCTGGTGCAGAAGAACGAGGCCAGCGGGGCGGAGATACTGCTCAACGGCAAGAAGGCCGGCTCCACCAACCTCATCGTGTGGGACGCCCAGGGCCAGCAGCGCGACGTCTACGGCCTGACGGTGCTGGTCAGGGACCTCAAGGCCTTCACCCAGGAGATACAGCAGGTGGTGGGCCGGGCGCCGGGCCTGCGCTTTCGCGTTGCCGGCGAGAAGCTCATAATCGAGGGCGAGGTGGCCACCCCCCAGCAGCGCGAGCTGTTGGACAAGGTGGTGGGCGATTCACCCCAGGTGATAAAGATGGTCACCCTGTCGCCCGTGGCCCTGTCCATCATCGCCGACTCCATCAAGCAGCACCTGGCCAACAACAACGTGCGCGTGCGGCCGGTGGGGCAGAAGATCGTCCTGGAGGGCGTGGCCTACGGCCAGGAGCAGGCGGCCCGCCTGGAGTCCATGGCCCGGCTCTACTACCCCGACGTGCAGAGCCTTTTGCAGGTGCAGCCCGGCGAATTGCGCCCCGGCGCCGGCGACATGGTCCAGGTGACGGCCAACTTCATGGAGGTCAACAACGCCACCATTGACGGTTGGGGCATCTCCTGGCTGCCCATCGCCTCCGACGGCGGCAACCAGATCACCGGCACCCAGGCGCTTGGCACCGGCGCCGGCTTCACCGGCTCCATCGTGGGCACCATCAGCAGCCTGTTCCCCAAGCTGAGCCAGGCCAAGGAGGTGGGCGGGGCCAAGGTGCTGGAGACCTCCAGCATGAGCGTGCGCTCCGGCGACCCGGCGGCCTTCCAGTCCGGCGGCGAGGTGGCCATCCCCGTGTCCCAGTCCTCGGGGGCCGTGACCATCAGCTACAAGGAATACGGCGTGTTCCTCAACGTGCTGCCCATCAGCGACGGCGACAACGTTTCGCTCAAGCTGGAGGTGATCGTCTCCTCGCCCACCGAGGCCCAGCCCGGTGGCAACTTCAACTTCACCAAGGGCCGGGTGGCCACGGTGCAGTACTGCAAGTCCGGCGACAGCGTGGCCGTGGGCGGGCTCATCACCAACCGCCACACCAAGCTCTTCGACAAGCTGCCCACCGGGGCCAGCGGGGCGCTGTTCCAGCTCTACGCCTCCGAGGAGTTCCAGAATAAGCGCTCCCAGTTCGTGGTTTTCGTCACCCCGGCGGTGCTCAGG
>JACQYR010000072.1 GCA_016208115.1 Desulfarculus sp. | reverse complement strand
GGAGGCCCACGTCAAGCTGCGGCCGGTGGATTTTTCCACCGACGGCCTGTTCCTTGCCGGTCTGGCCCACTATCCCAAGCCCATGGAGGAGACCATCTCCCAGGCCAAGGCCGCCGTCTCCCGGGCGGTGACCGTGCTCAGCAAGACCCGCATTGACCTGGACTCCATCAAGGCCGTGGTGGACGAGAAGGCCTGCGACGGCTGCGCTCTGTGCCTGGACGTCTGTCCTTACCACGCCATCACCCTGGAGGAGTTGGGCGAGGGCATCAAGCGCCACGTAGTCATCAACTCGGCCCAGTGCAAGGGCTGCGGATGCTGCCAGGCCACCTGCCCCAAGAACGGGGTCAACGTGGCCGGCTTCGGTTACGACCAACTCGCCGCCCAGATCGCGGCGGCTTTAGCATAGGCGGTTTGCGCCCCTTCGGCGGCCCTGACGGCCGCCGAAGGGGCCAGGCCCCAGGCATGGAGGTTTATGACCATGTCCTTTGAACCCAAGATTCTGTCGTTCAACTGTAACTGGTGCTCCTACGCGGCGGCCGACCTGGCCGGCACCAACCGCATGCAGTACCCGGCCAACTTGCGTATCGTGCGCGTGATGTGCTCGGGCATGGTGCACCCCAACCTGGTGGTGGATGCCTTCCAAAAGGGCGCCGATGGCGTCATGGTCATGGGCTGACACCTCGGCGAATGTCATTACCTGGATGGTAATAAGAAGGCCGAGAGCAGGTTGGCGGTGGTGGAGGCCATGTTGGAGATGCTGGGCCTGGAGCGGGAGCGCTTCCGCCTGGTGTGGTGCTCCTCGGCCGAGGCCGAGCGCTTCGCCAGCAGCGTGCGCGAGATGACCGAGACCGTGAGGGCGCTTGGCCCCTCCATGTACAACGCCCGCGCCCAGGCGCTGGCGCCGGAAGCGGAGGTGGCGGCATGCCTGTAAAGGTGGCGGAAGAGTGGCTGGGCTCCTGCTCCGGCTGCGAGATATCCATACTCAACCTGGGCGAGACCTTGCTGGCCGTGCTGCCCCAGCTTGAGTTCGTGCACATCCCCGTGCTCATGGACCACAAGTACTACGGCCAGACCGGCCAGGGCGATCTCCATCACCTGGAGATACCCCCGGCCACGGTGGGCATCATCAGCGGCAACATCCGCAACCAGGAGCACCTGGAGGTGGCCTTGGCCATGCGCGCAAGCTGCGACGTGCTGATCGCGCTCGGCACCTGCGCCACCCACGGCGGCATCCCGGCGCTCATCAACAGCTACAGCGACGCCGAGCTTTTCGAGCGCTACTACCGGGGCTGCGAGACCACCGACCCCGGCCCCGACCCCGACGACCCGGCGCTGCCCAGGATGCTGGAGCGCACCTTCGCCCTGGACGAGAAGGTCAAGGTGGACCTGTACCTCCCGGGTTGCCCGCCCCATCCCGACCAGATCGCCGAGGCCATCACGGCTCTGTTGGAAGGCCGCGCGCCCCAGTTGCCCAGCAAGAGCGTCTGCGACACCTGCCCCACCAAGCGCGAGGGCAAGGGCGCGGTCAAGCAGGTGCGCCGCTTCCTGCAACCCCCCCAGTTCGACCCCAAGAAGCCCTTGAGCGACATGCGCTGCCTGTTGGAGCAGGGGCTTCTTTGCATGGGGCCAGTGACCAGGGCCGGCTGCTCCGGGGCCGGCGACGAGGCTCCCCGCTGCCTGAGCGCCCGCGTGCCCTGCCGGGGATGCTACGGGCCGGTCAAGCACGACGGCAACCAACTGCTGGACATGCTCAACGCTCTGGCCAGCAACGGCATAGACATCAAGGGCGTCGTTGACCGCCCTGGCCTGCTGCGCTTCAGTGGCGGCCACGGACGCCTCATGAACCCCAGCCGGCGCGTAAGCGCCTGCCAGAAGTAGGGGGGATAGACACATGTCCCAGACCATAGAGATCAAGGATGCGGCCAAGGACTTCTCCCATGGAGCCGCCGGCCGCCTGCTTAACATACAGCCCGTGACCCGCATCGAGGGCCACGCCCGCATCGCCATCCAACTGGACGAGGCCGGCGAGGTGGCCGACAGCAAGTTGCACATCATGGCCATGCGCGGCTTCGAGAAGTTCATCGAGGGCCGCCCGGCCGAGGAGGTGCCGCGCATCGTCAGCCGCATCTGCGGCATCTGCCCCTGGATGCACCACACCGCCAGCAACAAGGCCGTGGATGGCTGCTTCGGGGCCACGGTGCCCCCGGCCGGCCAAAAGCTGCGCGAGCTGATGCAGATCATGGCCCACATCAACGACAAAATTCTGCACTTCTTCTTCCTGGCCGCCCCGGACTTCGTGCTGGGGCCGGGGGCCGAGTACGGGGTGCGCAACGTCATCGGCATCGTGGGCGCCGCCCCGGAGCTGGCCGCCAGGGTGGTCAAGATGCGCCAGGCCGGCCAGATGATGATCGAGAAGTTCGCCGGCAAGGTCATCCACCCCATCGCCATGGTCACCGGCGGTTTCTCTAAGCCCATGAGCGAGGCCGAGCGCCAGGAGCTTCTGGCCCAGTGCCAGGAGCAACTGGAGTTCGCCAAGTTCTGCATGAGCTTCGCCAAGGAGAACGTCTTCGCCAAGCTGGACCAGGACACCTTGAACCTGGGCGGCATCACCACCGGCTTCTTGGGCACCGTGGACCCCAAGGACGGCTCGCTCAACCTCTACGACGGCAGCTTGCGCCTGATGAAGCCCGACGGCTCCTTCCAGGACTTCACCTACCAGGAGTACGCCGACCACCTGGGCGAGCACATCGAGCCCTGGTCCTACGGCAAGTTCCCCTACGCCCGCTCCTGGGGCGAGGGCTTCTCCATGGACCTGAAGGCCCCCAAGGGGATTTACCGCGTCAACACCTTGGCCAGGCTCAATGTTTGCGATAAGATCAATACGCCGCTGGCCCAAGCTGAACTGGAGGAGTTCCGCCAGAAGTTCGGCCGGCCGGCCCAGTCCACCATGCTCTACCACTGGGCCAGGCTGATCGAGTTGGTCTATGCCTGCGAGCGCGTGGTGGAGCTTTTAAACGACCCCGGCATCACCGACCCCAAGGTGCGCGATGCCGTGACCCCCAAGGCCGGCCGCGGCGTGGGCTGCGTGGAGGCCCCCCGGGGCAGCCTGATTCACGACTACACCACCGATACCAACGGTCTGATCGCCAAGGCCAACCTCATCGTGGGCACCACCCACAACATCGCGCCCATGAACATGAGCGTAAAAAAGGCCGCCCAGGACGTCATCAAGGCCGGCCAGGTCAGCGAGGAGGCCCTGAACAAGGTGGAGATGGCGGTGCGCGCCTACGACCCGTGACTGAGCTGCGCCACTCACCGCCTGGATGGCGGCCGCATCGTGGAGATCGAGGTCCTGGACGCCCGGGGCAACCTGCTGGGTCAGGGACGCAAGCAAGACTGACACCGGCCCCGGCCGGCAAGTGACATACAGTGAAAGCCGCGCCCCCGGCGCAGAGCAGCAAACGACCAGGAGGGGGATATGCCCGACAGCAAGGAGCGCTCCAAGGTGAGGGCGGAGCGCGTGGACACCAAGTGCGGTTCCATCGGCCACATGACCGCCGACGAGATCAAGGGCCGCACCATTGGCGACGAGGTGGAGATGACCTGCCCCGAGTGCGGCGAGATCCACCTCACCGTTGAGGATGCCTGCGAGGCGGCCCAGAAGAAAATCTCGGAGACGGCCAAGTACAAGAAGATCAAGAGCGAGGCCGAGGCGGAGTAAACCCCGCCCTTTAGGGCCTCCACCCAAGTCCGCGGCCTCGCGCCCGCGGCGGGCGCCCCTGGTACGGCCTTCGGGCCGGCCAGGGGTTTGCTTTTATACCAAGTTGCGATCAAAGCCTTCCATGGCTTTGATCGCTTCTCATCCGGGCAAAAGCGTGACTCCACCCCACAAAGCTCTCGCTTTGTGGGGACCCCGGGTTTTGCCCGGATGAGCGGGCGCTTGCGCGCCCGGCGGGCCATCCATGGCCCGCATACCAATAAGCGTTCAAAATTGTTTTTGAACGCTTATTGGTATTACCAGGCCGGGGCGGGCGGCGCGGCATGGTTCACTGGCCGGAGGCCTGCCCGGCCAACAGGGTGGTGCGGATGGCCCGGCGTCGCTCCAGGGGCAGCTTCAGCAGGAAGGTGGCCCCCTGGCCGGGCTGGGACTGGGCCTGCACGCTGCCTCCGTGGGCCTGCACGATCCGCTTGAGCACCGCCAGGTCAATGCCCAGGCCGTCGGCCTTGGTGCTGAAGAAGGGGTTGAAGATGAAGGGCAGGTCCTGGGGGGCGATGCCCCGGCCGCTGTCGCTAAAGGTCAGCCGGCAGCAGTTGTCCTCCTGGCGGGCCTCGATGTGGATGACCCCGCCCTGGGGCGTGAACTCCAAGGCGTTGTCAATCAGGATACTTAAGCCCCGCTGCATCTGCTGTCTGTCCAGGGTCAGCCGCAGATCCTCCACCTGGGTATGCACGGTTATCTGTCGCCGGGCGATCTCCTCGCCACGCGCCCTTAAGGCCTCGTCCACCACCGCGCCCATGGACTCCTCGGTCAGGGCGGGTTCGTGCAGGGCCACCAGGTCGTTGACCTTGCGCACCAACAGCTCGATGCGGTTGAGGTTGCTGATGATGTATTTGTAGTACTGGTCATGGTCCATGGAGATGCGGCAGGACTTGTACAGGCGGTTGACGAACCCGCCGATGCCGGTCAGGGGGTTGCGCAGCTCGTGGGCGATGGAGTTGGCGATGGTCAAGAGATCGCCGTAGTTGGCCTTGCCCAGTATCTTCTCCAGTTTTTTTTGGCGGTCAATGTCCTCCAGGCCCATGAGAATCAGGGGCTCTTGCCCCGGCGCCGGGGGCACCTGGTCCAGGGACAGGAAGGCGAAGAACCCCTGGCCCTGCCCGTTGCGCAACAAGAGTTCGCCCCGGAAGGTTTGGCCCTGGCCGGCCAGGTGCAGCAGGTTGGGGTAGAGAAAGTCCTGGTCGTCGGGCATGAAGAAGCGTGACAGGGCCTGGCCCTGGGCCTGCTCGGCCCGGCAGCCCAGGAGCCTCTCGGCCTGGGGGTTGAGGTACAGCACCGTGCCGCCCAGGTCGGCCAGGATGACGGCATGGGTCAGCGCGCCCAGCACCTGGCTCAGCAAATGGGGAGAATTTTGCAGGCTGGGCGGCAGTTCCATGGGGTTTCTCCGCTCCTGGCGCGAAAAAGTTTTGCTGATACCTATTATCAACGGTTTCGCCGGCCTGGGGGTGCGGTTTTTGGGCCAGAGGATGGGTTGGTCGCGGGCCGCGGGGCGGTGGCATAAGCGCTTTGCAAGTTTTGGGGGGTTTGCTATTCTGGCGGCCAGCACTCCATAACCAGCTTAACGCCCTCATCCACGGTCCTTCAAGGGAGCGCGCCGCTTGCCACGTCTTCCGCGCCGGAAATATCCGCCGCCACCGGCCCTGCTGATGGCCTGCTTGGTCATCCTGGGCCTGGCCCTGGGCGCCGGCAATGTCCAGGCGGGCGAGGGCCAGAAGGCCGCGCCCCCGGCGCCGGGGCGCCTCAAGGTGGGGCTGGCGCTCTCCGGCGGCGGGGCCCGGGGCCTGGCCCACATCGGGGTGCTCAAGGTCATCGAGGAACTGGGCATCCCCGTGGACATGGTGGCCGGCACCTCCATGGGCTCCATCGTGGGCGGGCTCTATTGCGCCGGCTACACCCCGGCCCAGATCGAGGAGATCGTGGCCAAGGTGGACTGGAAGGAGTCCTTTTCCTCCCAGCCCGAACGCCGGCTCTTGCGCTTCGATCAGAAAGACGAGAACCGGAAATATCTGTTCGAGGTGGGCCTGGGCGAGGGCACCGTGCACCTGCCCGCCGGCCTCATCAGCGGCTACAAGCTCACGGCCCTCTTAACCCGCCTGTGCCTGCCCGTGGCCCACGTGGACGACTTCGACCGCCTGCCCATTCCCTTCCGGGCCGTGGCCACCGACCTGACCAACGGCGAGGCCGTGGTGCTGGCCCGGGGCAACCTGGCCCAGGCCATGCGGGCCTCCATGTCCATCCCCTCGGTCTTCCCGGCCTACGAGTTGGAGGGGCGCCTCTTGGTGGACGGCGGGGTGGTGCAGAACCTGCCGGTGCGCACGGTCAGGGACATGGGCGCCGACATCGTCATCGCGGTCAACGTCTCCACGCCCCTCAAGGACCGCGCCCACCTGCGCGACTTCGTGGACGTCATGGACCAGACCTTGAGCCTGCACATGATCCGGGCCACCCTGGAGGACGCCCGCCTGGCCGACTTGGTCATCGCCCCCGACCTGACCAAGATCAGCAACGCCGATTTCGCCAAGGGCCAGGAGATAAGCGAGATCGGCCTGGCGGCCGCCCGCCAGGCCGCGCCCCGGCTCCAGGCCCTGGCCACCGGACGGGGCGTGCAACTGGCCCAGCGTCCGCGTCCCGGGGTGGAGCCGGTGCGGGACATCGTGGTCGGCAAGGTGAGCATGATCGGCCCCCGTGTCTACCAGGCCGAGGTCAAGCGCCTGGCCCCCTTCCAGCCGGGGCAGAAGATCAGCAGCCAGGACCTGGACCAGGCGGTGCAGAAGCTCTACGGCCTGGGCACCCTGGAGAACGTGGCCTACGAGGTCATCCCCGGCCAGGAGGGACGCTCGGAGGTGCGCTTCAACCTGCGCGAAAAGCCCCTGGGCGACATGGTCACCCGCCTGGGCCTGCGCCTGGGGGTCAACAGCGAGCGGGCCGACGCCCTGGAGGCCCACCTCAACCTGCGGCGCAACAACCTGTTCTACGGCGGGGCCTATGGCGAGGCCGACGTGTACATGGGCCGCGTCTACGGCGTGGGCGGCCGCCTGATGCTGCCCAACAAGCCCTGGGAGGGCCTGTTCTTCAGCCCCGAGATTGGCTACCTGAGCAGGCTCTACGACGTCTACGCCAACCAGTCCATCAAGGCCCAGTACCTGCGCCAGACCACCAGCCTGGCCCTGGAGGCGGGCCAATACCTGGGCACCCTGGGCGAACTGCGCCTGGGCTACCTCTATCAGGTGGAAACCATCTCGACGCGGGTGGCCACCATCGCCCTGCCAGAGGGCACCGACACCGCCGCCGGCCCCCGCCTGAGCCTGCGCCTGGACAACCTGGACCGCGACCCCTATGCCACCCGGGGCTTCCGCTCCGAGATCACGGCCTTCCGCAGCATGAAGAGCCTGTACTCCACCCGGGACTTCATGCGGCTGACCTGGGAGGCCAAGGTGGCCCTGGCCCTCACCGACCGCCAGACCCTGGTGCCCAACTGGAGCCTGGGCACCTCCCTGGACAGCGGGGCCCCCCTGGCCCAGGTGATGTTCCTGGGCGGTTATCCGGGCCTGTGGGGCTATGCCAACGACGAGTTCTTCGGCCAGGAGCTTTTGCGCGCCCAACTGCTGCACCGCTACAAGCTCACGCCCAGCCTGTACTGGCAGACCGCGGTCAACGCCGGCAAGGTCAGCGACAGCGTGGAGAACTCCCTGGCCAAGCTGGACGACCTGCGCTGGGGCGGTGGCGCCGGCCTGGCCTACGACACCCCCCTGGGACCGGCGGAGGTGACCGTGGGCCTGGGCGAGGCCGGACGGCTGAATCTCTACTTCTATTTTGGCTATGGATTCTAGCGGCGCGGCCGGCCCAGTTCGGCGGCGTCAGTCAAAGGAGACACACCATGTGGGACCAGCATCTCAAGGGACAGAGCATCGGGCTACGGCAGGGCCGCCAGGCCTTTGACCCGGCGCGGCCCAGCCTCTTGTGCCTGCACGGCTCCGGCGGGCGGGCCGAGAACTTCCTGCCCCAGTTGGCCGGGCTCTCCGGCCAGGTCAACGTGGCGGCCATTGACCTGCCCGGCCATGGCCAGACCCCGGGGCCGGGCTGCCAGGTGGTGGAGGACTACGCCGCCTGGCTGGGCGATTTCCTGGCCGCCGGGCCGGCGCGGCCGGTGCTCCTGGGCCACTCCCTGGGCGGGGCGGTGGCCATGCAGTTGGCCCTGGAACGGCCCCATCTGCTGCGGGGCCTTATCCTGGCCGGCACCGGCAGCCGGCTCAAGGTGCTGCCTGCCATCCTGGAGGGCCTGCTGCACAACTTCGCGCCCACGGTGAGCCTGGTCGTGAAATACGCCTACGCCCCCGGGGCAGACCCTGGGCTCATCGAGCAGGGCGCCCGGGAGATGGCCCAGAACGACCCCCAGGTGATCTGGGGCGACTTCACGGCCTGCGACAACTTCGACATCAGCCTTCGCCTGGGGGAGATACGCCTGCCCGCCTGGTGCATCGTCGGCGACCAGGACAACCTCACCCCGCTCAAGTACAGCCAGTATCTGGTCAAAAACATTGCCGGCGCGGGCCTGACCGTCATCGAGAAGGCCGGGCACATGGCCAACATCGAGAAGCCGGCGGCCTTCAACGAGGCGGTGCTGGATTTCATGGCCGGGCGCTAGGCCGCCAAGGGAGGCGCAATGGACCAAAGCCAGGCCGGCCAGCGCCTGCTGGAGGTGATACGGGAGATCGCCGAGGGGCATTACTCCGACCGCATCATGGAGCTGACCCGGCCCGAGGTGCCCGAGCCCCTGCGCACCGTGGCCGAGGCCATGGGCCTGATGATGGTCAAGGTGGAGGCCCGGGAGTATCGCCTTGGGCAGCTCATTGAGCAGTTGGAGGAGTTGAATCAGCGCATCCGCCAGGCCACCATCGCCACGGTCTCGGCCATGGCCAACGCTTTAGCCGCGCGCAACGCCTACACCGAGGGGCACGCCAGCCGGGTGGGCGAGCTGGCCGGGGCCACGGCCCGGGAGCTGGGCCTGGTCGAGGAGGAAGCCCAGGCCGTGCGCCTGGGCGGGCTCTTGCACGACATCGGCAAGATCGGCTTTAGCGACCGGCTCTTCGAGGACCACGGCCAGAAGAACCCGCCCGAGCTGGTGAAGATCATCCTGCGGCACCCCGAGGTGGGCTACGGCATCCTGCGCGGCTTGGACTTCCTGGGGCCGGCCCTGGACTTTGTGCGCTGCCACCACGAGCGCCTGGACGGGTCAGGCTATCCCCGGCACCTCAAGGCCCCGGACATCCCCCGGGGCGCGCTCATCATCGCCGCGGCCGACGGCTATGACGCCATGACCACCGACCGCCCCTACCAGCAGGGCATGGACCAACAGACGGCCCTGGCCAACCTGCGCAAGCAATGCCCCCACCGCCTGGACGCGGAGGTGGTGGAGGCCCTGGCCCGGGTGGTCCGGTGCCCGGACGGCCAATAACGGGTCGGGCGACTTCATGGCAGGGGCTAGGGCCGACGGCTCCCGTGGAAAGGCTGTGGCTAGAAAAAACCGGGCGGGGATAAACCCCGCCCCTTGTATGTTCCACAAGGTCTGTACGGGAGCCTACGGGGTTGGTCAGGGGAGAGCGCCGCTCGACCCGCATTGGGAGTAGAGGCACTCGACCCCCGCCCCTACGAAGAAAAGGCCTTTTGTTGCCTTCGGTTTTCGTAGGGGCGGGGTTTATCCCCGCCCGTCAGGTATTAACGTATGCGGGCTTCCACCTGCTGGGGGCTGATGGGGCCGGCCTGGTTGCCCCAGGCCTGGCGAACGTAGGTCAGGGCGGCGGCGATCTCCGGCGGGCTCAGGGTGCCCTGCCAGGAGGGCATGGTGGCCAGGCCCTTGCGCCCCTTGAGCACCGTGTCAATCAGGGGCGGGGGCTGGCCCAGCACCAGGGCGCTGCCCTTAAGCGCCGGGAAGGTGGGGGGCAGGCCCTCGCCGCTTACCCGGTGGCAGGCGGCGCAATTATCCTCGAAGACCGCCTTGCCCTGGGCCGCCAGGTCGGGCTGGGCCAGGGCCTGGCCGGCCAGGGCCATAAGGGCTACTACCAGCAAGCAAAGCCGTCCATGGCTTTGCTTGCTCATCGGCCGGGCAAAAGCGTGACTCCACCCCACAAAGCTAGCGCTTTGTGGGGACCCCGGGTTTTGTCCGGCCTCCCGGGCGCTTGCGCGCCCGGCGGGCCGTCCATGGCCCGCAGGCCAGCTCGCACCCGAACTATGCGTTTGAGTGCGAGCTGGTATCAGGCGCCAGGCCGGCATGGACTACTTGCCCAGGCTGGCGGCGGGGGTAATCATCTCCTGGATGCCGAAGGGATCCTTGAACTCCAGCTCCGGGCGGAACTTGAGCTTCTTGACGCCGCGGTCGTTCAGGTACTTGGCCATCTCCAGGTTCATGTTCACCGGCACGTCCACGCCGGCCTTGGTCAGGGCCTGGCGCAGGAGACTCTCGGCCTTGTTGGCCATGGCCAGGGCGTCGGTGCAGATGCGCCCGCCTTCGGTGGGGTTGTGGAAGCCCACGGAGTTCTCGGCGCCGATGTAGATCACGCGGTACAGGGCCTCCAGGTAGAGGTCCTTGGCCTTGTCGTAGAGGGCCTTGTCAATGGTCTTGCCCTCCTTTTGGGCCTTGTGGGCGGCCTCGATGGTCTTGGCCGTCACGGCCACGGCGTAGCCGGCGCGGTTCATCATGGACACGGTGCGGTCCTGGATGGCCACCACCTGGCCGGCCAGCCACTCCGGCGACTGGCTGTGGCACTGCTGGCAGGACTTCATGCCGGCCTTCAGGGGGCTGGTCACGTTGTGGTCAGAGACCTTGTTGGCGCCCACGCGGGTGTAGGGCATGTGGCAGTCGGCGCAGGAGACGTTGGCCTTGTGGTGCACGCTGTTGTTGGTGAAGAACTCATACTCGGGGTGGCGGATGAAGCCCACCTTGTAGCCGGTGACGCTCTGCACCCACTCGCCGTGCAGGGGATCGCTCTTGATGACCTTGATGATGTTCTCGATGGTGATGTTGTCGTGCTTGCTGCCCTGCCAGGGGAAGAACACGGACGTGGACTTGCCCTCGGTGTTCTTCTTGACGATGTAGGTGACGTGGCACTGGGCGCAGACGGCGCTGCGCGACTCCTGGCGGGTCAGGTTGTTGGGGTCCTTGCCGATGTCCTTCAGGGCGTTCTGCAGGGTCCAGCGCGAGAGCTGGGGCCCCATGTCCTTGTTGTTGTGGCAGTCAACGCAGGTCACGCCCATGCGCTGGAAGTCCTTGGGTATCTTGGCGTGGACCTCCAGGTAGGGGTCGGCGAAGTACTTCTCGCCCATTTCCTGCATGAGCTTGGGGGCATAGGGGCTCTTGCAGGTCAGGCAGGCGCCGCCGGCCTTGAGGCGCGAGGGGTCAATCTCCAACTGGTCAACGACCATATAGTAGTGGCCCCGGGGCTCGTTGTACTCCACGCCGAAGCCCCAGCCGTTGAACAACAGCGGCATGTAGGGGAACTCGCTGAGCTTGTCGTAGTGGGAGTTCTTCTGGTCGAAGCCGGCCTTGTACTTGCTGAAGGCCGGAGGCTTGGGATCCTTGGTCTTGAGCCACAGATCGTACTGGTGGGGATAGGCCTTGCCCCAGTTGGCGGGGTCGAAGTCACCGTCGGCGATGCTGTAGGTCTTGGTGGGCTCGGCCTTGGGGGGTTGGCAGGCCACCAGGGACATCGCCCCCCCCAGGGCCAGGGCCATGACCAGGATGCCGATGAAGGGTTTTCTCAGTTTCATGGACATCTCCTCATTTTTTAACTAAGGGGGGGATCACATGGCCCCGGTGTTGCGGTGCGAAAGCCGGCGGTGGCAGTCCCAGCACTGGCGGTCCTCGCTGAGGCGCGACACCATCTCGGCGTGGCAACGCTTGCAGTTGTCCAGCACGATGGCCGCCCCGCTCGGTGATATCTTGATGGTTTCGGGCACCCGGCCGGAGTAGAAGGCGAACACGTCCTGCATGCCCGTCAGGCCCTTCCAGGCGGCGTGCTTGACGGGATTGTCGTTGGGCAGGTGGCAGGCCACGCATTGCTGGCCGCGGTGCCCGCCGTTGTGGAACCAGCTCTCGAACTCGCTTTCCATGACGTGGCAGCCGGCGCAGAACTCGGGGGTGGCCGCCTTGGCGTAGAGCCCTGGCGGCCCGAAACTCACGAAACCGGCCGCCGCCCCGCCGATCAAGGCCAGAAGCAGCAGGTTGCGCAGAAGCGTTTTTCGCCTTGCCGTTGCCTGGGGGGGTCCCATAGATTCGCCCTCCTCGCTTGGATTGCCGCACGCGCGCTCGCCGCCGGCCAGCCCGCCACAACATGCTTACTGAAAAAGTATGGAGCAGCGCCGAAGCACAAGACAAGGACAAAATTGTGCATGTCTCATAAAAAATCAGTGATGCCAGGTAATTATGATTATGATCTGGATGGTAGGTATTTTGCCCCTGATTAAGGGCAGTTGTAAGGCCTAATTACTGATAGGAAATGTGTGGCGGGGAAATAGGCGGCCGGGCGCCTAGCCGCGGCGAGGACCGCGCGAGTCCACGAGGCTTTAAATTGGGCTAGGAGTGGCCGCCAGGCCGCTTAACTGGCCTGCTCCAGGTAAGGCAGGAGGTCATCGGGAGGCGGCGGGCTCAGGCGGAGGGCGCGGGGCAGTGGGCTGGCCCCCTGGCAGCGGCCCTGGCGGAAGATGGCCACCCCCTGGGCCAGGGCGCGCACGTCCTCGGGGTCGTGGGTGACCAGGATGATGGGCAGGTCCAGCCCCTTGACCATGTCGGCGAATTCCTGGCGCAACCTTGCGCGCAGGCCGCTGTCCAGGGAGCTGAAGGGCTCGTCCAGGAGCAGCAGCCTGGGCTGGGCCAAGAGGGCGCGGCCCAGGGCCACCCGCTGACGCTGGCCGCCCGAGAGCTGGGCCGGCCGCTGATTAAGCAGGCGCTCCACCTCCATGCGTCGGGCCATGGCCTTGACCTTCTCCGCCGCCTCTGGGGCGCGGCCCAGACCAAAGGCCAGGTTCTGGGCCACGGTGTAGTGGGGGAACAGGGCGAAATCCTGGAACACCAGACCCACCCCCCGGGTCTGGGGGCTTAAGCTGACCTGGGCCTGGGAATCGTGGAGCACCCGGCCCTCCACGGCCAGGCGTCCGGCGTCGGGTTGGGCCAGGCCGGCGATCATCCTTAGCGTCAGCGACTTGCCCGCCCCGGAGTGGCCCCAGATCACCAGGCGCCGGCTGTGGGCCGTCAGGGTGA
Organism: Desulfarculus sp.; assembly: GCA_016208115.1. Classification (GTDB taxonomy): domain Bacteria; phylum Desulfobacterota; class Desulfarculia; order Desulfarculales; family Desulfarculaceae; genus JACRDC01. The sequence goes on along the minus strand of JACQYR010000072.1, from coordinate 43,646 downwards.
CATCCAGGGAGAAGGCGCCCAGGCGTTTGGTCAGACTAAGCTCCAGCACCGGCGTGGGGGGGGCTGTCAGCGCCATGAGCGTCCCTGGCCTCGCCGGGCCACCAGGAGCACCAGCAGGGCGATGAGGGTCTGGATCAGCACCAGCCAGTGGGCCTGCGTGAGGTCGCCACCCATGAAGGCGCCGTAGATGGCCAACGGCATGGTGTTGGTGCGGCCGGGGATATTGCCGGCGATCATCAGGGTGGCGCCGAACTCGCCCAGGGCGCGGGCAAAGGCCAGCACCACCCCGGCCATGATGCCGCGTTGGGCCAGGGGCAGGGTCACTCGCCAGAAGGTGCGCCAAGGCGAGGCCCCCAGGGTGTAGGCGGCCTGTTCCAGGTTGCGGTCCACGGTGCTCAGGGCGGCCAGGGCGCTATGGAACAAAAGCGGGAAGGCCACCACCATGGAGGCCAGCACCGCGCCCCACCAGTTGAACATGGGGGTCCAGCCCAAGGCCTGCTGGAGCCAACCGCCCAGTATCCCCCGTTGGCCGAAAACCACCACCAGGTAATAACCCAGCACCGTGGGCGGCAGCACCAGGGGCAGGGAAAAAACCACCTCCAAGAGCCCGCGCCCCGGGAAGCGGCGGCGGGCGAAGACCAGGGCCAGGGGCAGGGTCAGGGCGGTCAACAGCAGGGTGGCCACCAAGGAGACCTGCAAGGACAGCCGCAGGGGGAACAGCACCTCGTCCATGATTACACCATGCGCTGTAAGGCCTAACGGGGGGCCTGGAACCCCCAGCGCGCCAAGATGGCCTGGCCCGGCGGCGAAACCAGGAAATCCAGGAAGGCCGTGGCCTTTTGGGGCTGGCGGGAGCCCTTGAGCACCGCTGCTGGGTAGAGAATGGGGGCGTGCAGGCCCGGGGCCAGGGTCAGGGCCACCCGTGCCCGGGGGGGCTCGGCCCCCGGCTTCCTGGCCATGTCAGACGCAAAAACCAGGCCAGCCTCCACCTCGCCGCGCAGCACGTATTCGCGCACCTGGCGCACATCGGCGGCCAGCACCAGCTTGGGCCGCAGGGCCTCCCACAATTGCAGGCTGGTCAGCGCCTGCTTGGCGTACTGACCAGCCGGCACCGTGGCCGGGTCGCCCAGGGCCAGGCGCCGCACCTGGGGGCTCAGCAGGTCCTGGGGCTGGCTCAGGGCCGCGCCGTCGCCGGGCTGTATGAGCACCAGGGCGTTGGCCGTGAAGTCGCGGCGGGTCTGGGGCAGCAGCAGGCCCTGGCGGTTAAGGCGCTCCATGTGCTCCTGGTTGGCCGAGGCGAAGACGTCCACCGGCGCGCCCTGCTCTATCTGGGAGGCCAGGGCCCCTGAGGCCCCGAAGTTGAAGGCCACCCGGGTGCCCGGGTGCTGGGCCTGAAAGGCCTGGCCGGCCTCCTGCAAGGCCTCGCGCAGGCTGGCCGCGGCCGAGACCAAAAACTCCCCAGCCTGGGCCGGCGGGGGGAACGCAAGGGCTGCGGCCAGGGACAGAACCAGCATCACGGCCAAAGACTTGAGGCGTGGCATGTCTTTCCTCCTTGCGCAGGAAGCCGGGCTTGCGATATGTTTTGCAAAACATATCGCATGACGCGCGATAGACCAATCTTTTTTTTGCACCCTCGTCAAGGAGTCCGCCATGCCCCGCCGACACCAGCAGCCCGGCGACAACGCCCTGGCCCAGGCCCCGGCCGGCCAGGGCCTCCAGGTCAAGGGGCGCATCTGGCTGGAGAGGGACGGCCAGACCTACCTGTCCTGGGGCCGGGTGGTGCTCCTGGAGCGCATCGGCCAGACGGGCTCGGTGGCGGCGGCGGCCCGCTCCATGGACATGAGCTACCGCCACGCCTGGGGCCTGGTGCGGGAGATGAACCAGGCCGCCGGCCAGCCCCTGGTGGAACGGCGCGCTGGCGGCCGGGGGGGGGGTGGGGCGCGGCTGACACAGGCCGGCCAGGAAGAGGTGGCCACCTTCTGGGCGCTGGTGGAACAGTTCCAGGCCTGGCTCTCGGCAGGGCGGCCCGGCCAGCCAGGGGAGGCGCCTCCCAGGGGCTAAAGGCCTCTCTCCCGGCCAGCGGCGGCGGCACCTTCCGCGCCCGCCAGGGCCTTAATGAAGCATCGGCCGGCGCAGGGTATGATTCAAGGCATTCAACACCCAATAGCCTTGCATCTGTCTTGCGCGGCGGAGAGCGGCCATGGCCCTGATAAATCTTTTTGACGTGAGCCTGGCCTTTGGCGGGCCCCTGCTTCTGGACCGGGTCAGCTTCCGGGTGGAGCCCGGTGAACGGGTGTGCCTCTTGGGGCGCAACGGCGCGGGCAAGTCCAGCTTGCTCAAGCTCCTGGCCGGTCTGCTGCCGCCCCAGTCCGGCGAGGTCAGCCGCGCCCTGGGCCTGAGAACCAGCTACCTGTCCCAGGATGTGCCCGGCGGCCTGGCGGGCCAGGTGCAACAGGTGGCCGCCGGCGGCCAGGAGGCCGGGCCAGGCCTGGAGCCGGAGGCCTGGCGGACCGAGCACCAATTGCGCGCCATGCTCAGCCGCCTGGGCCTGGAGCCCCAGGCCCGCGTGGAGACCCTCTCCGGGGGCCTGCAACGCCGGGTGCTCCTGGCCCAGGCCCTGGCCGCCGGGCCGGGGCTGCTGCTCCTGGACGAGCCCACCAACCACCTGGACATCGAGTCCATCGTCTGGCTGGAGCAGTACCTATCCGGCTACCCGGGGGCCATGGTCTTCGTCAGCCACGATCGCGCCTTTGCCCGCAACCTGGCCACCCGGGTGGTGGAGCTGGACCGGGGCCAGATCTTTGACTGGAACTGCCCCTATGACCAGTTCGTGCAGCGCCGGGAGGACGCCCTGCTGACCGAGCAGGAGCAGCGGGCCAGGTTCGACAAGAAAATGGCCCAGGAGGAGGAATGGCTCCACCGGGGGGTGAAGGCGCGGCGCACCCGGGACGAGGGGCGGGTACGCCGGCTCATGGACATGCGGGCCGAGCGGGCCAAACGCCGGGAGGTGCTGGGCTCGGCCAGGCTGCGCGCCCAGTTGGCCGGGTTGTCGGGCAAGGTGGTGGCCGAGGCCCAGGAGGTGACCTTCGCCTATGAGGCCGCGCCGGTGATACGCGATTTCAGCACCCTCATCCTGCGGGGCGACAAGATAAGCATCATCGGCCCCAACGGCTCGGGCAAGACCACCCTGCTGAAGGTTCTCCTGGGCCAGCTCAGCCCCCAGGCCGGCCAGGTGCGCCAGGGGGCCAACCTGGAGATGGCCTATTTCGATCAGATGCGCCAGGAGCTGGACCTGGACCAGACCGTGCAGGAAAACCTGGCGGTCTCGGGGGGAGAGCGCAACCGCCTGCTGCTGGCCAAGCTTTTCGCCAAGCCGGCCAACCTGCTGGTGCTGGACGAGCCCACCAACGACCTGGACCAGGACACCCTGGGGCTGCTGGAGAACCTTTTGGTGGAGTTCGAGGGCACGGTGCTCTTGGTCAGCCACGACCGGCAGTTCCTCAACAACGTGGCGGCGGGCACCCTGGTAATGGAGGGCCACGGACGGGTGGGGGAGTACGCCGGCGGCTACGACGACTGGCTGGCCCAGCGCCGGCCCCAGCAGGAACAGGCCCCGGTCAAGCCCAAGGCCGCCAAGCGGGTCAAGAGTCCGCCCCCGGCCGGGCAGCGGGGGCTCAGCTTTCAGCAGCGCCGCGACCTGGAAGACCTGCCCCGGCGCATCGAGGATATGGAGAGGGAACAGGCCCTGTTGCTCAACAAGGTGGCTGACCCGGCCCTGTACGCCAAGGCCGGCAGGCAGGTGACGGCCATCAGCGCCCGCCTGGCCGAGTTGGAGTCGGAGATGGAAGAGGCCTTTGCCCAATGGGAAGAGTTGGAGCGCCTGGCCCAGCCGAGGCCGTGAACGTTCTTTTTTGCCGCGTCGGCTCGTCCGCCAGGAGACGTCCCTGCCGGCCTGGTTGACAGAATTGAAAAAGCCGATTTAATAGTAATAGTAATCGTTGGCGATAAAATGGTATTTACCGCGCCCTCGCTTATGCCATACTAAAAAAAGGATGTGCGCGCAAACCCGGTCAACACCAGGGAGGCAGTCGTGGCCAAACCCGAAGAGATGTACCAGTGCCAGACCAGCAACTGCGGCTATATCTACAACCCCGACAAGGGTTGCAAGAAACGCAAGGTGCCCGCCGGCACCTGCTGGACGGACATGCCCGAGGACTACTGCTGCCCGGTCTGCGGCGCGAGCAGGAAGATGTTCCGTCCCCTGGCCGGCCCGGGCAGCACCACGGCCTGCTAGGCCTGGGCCGGACGTCCCCAACCCAGATAAACCGAGGAGACATGATGCAGAACGCGCAGAATACCTGGAAGTGCTCCAAGTGCGGCTACACCTTGACCGCCACCCCTCCGCCGCCCGAGACCTGCCCCGCCTGCAAGGAAAAATGCGAGTTCCTGGACGTTAGCTGCTACACCCCCGACTGCACCGGCACCGGCCAGGATAAGCGCCTGGGCTAAGGCGGCCGGGCGGCGCGCTCCGCGCAGAACGCGGCATCTTTGCTCAAGGCAGCGGGAGGAACGCCGTGCGCAATTTGGCCCTGTTCGCCTTCAATGGTGAGATGGCCTGTTTCGCCCACGCCCTGCTCAATGCCCTGGACCTGCATGGCCAGGGGCACCAGGTAAGGCTGGTGGTGGAGGGGACGGCCACCAAGCTGGCCTCCCAATTCGGCGCCGGCTACGGCCCCTTCGGGGGCCTGTTCGATCAGGTGCGCCAGGCGGGGCTGCTGGCCGGCCTGTGCCGGGCCTGCGCGGCCAAGTCGGCCACCCTGGAGGAGGCCGAGCGCCTGGGCCTGCCGCTCCTGGACGACATGTCCGGCCACGCCGGCATGGCCCCCTTCATTCAGCAGGGCTTTGACATCATCACCTTCGCCTGAACCGTTGGCCGGCCGCCCGTGGCGCCCCAGGGGCGGCCGGCCCGGTGCTTGAGAAACGGACCGCCAGATGAAAGTGCTGGGAATCTACGGCAGCCCCCGCCAGGGCGGCAACAGCGATATCCTGTTGGACCAGGCCCTGGAGGCCGCCCGCGCGGCCGGGGCCGAGGTCAAGACCGTGTACGTGCGTGACCTGGACATATCAGGCTGCCTGGAGTGCGGCGGCTGCGACGAGACCGGCCAGTGCGTGGTGGGCGACGACATGGACAAGGTCTACCCCCTATTGGAGGAAGCCCAGGCGGTCATCCTGGCCACGCCCATCTTTTTTTACAACGTGCCGGCCCAGGCCAAGGCCCTGATTGACCGCACCCAGGCCTGCTGGGCCAAGCGCCTGCTCAAGAAGGGCAAGGAGCGCGGCAAGTACGAGGGCGGCCGGGGCTACCTCATCGCCGTGGGCGCCACCAAGGGCCAGAACCTCTTCCAGGGCGTGGAGCTGACGGCCAAGTATTTCTTCGACGCCATGGACATGAGCTACCATGGCGGGCTGATGCACCGGGGCATCGAGGGCAAAGGCAGCGTGGGCGACCACCCCGAGGTGCTGGAGGAGGCCCGCCAACTGGGCCGGGCCGTGGCCAGCGGCCAAGGGTGATCCTCACCCCTGGCGCCCAGAGAAGAGGATTCTGTTGGCCCCACCAACCCCCCAACGGGAGCCGGCGGCGTCGCTGACGCGCTAACGCCAAGCGGCCCGTTTATGCCAGCCCGGGCACCGGGCAAGGAGACAGAAGCCACATGGCTAAAGGCTTGATCGTGTACGCCAGCCGCACCGCACAGACCAAGAAGATCGCCGAACTGATCGCCGAGGGCATGCGCCTGAGCGGCATGGAGGCCGAGGTGAAAAGCGCCACCGAGATCAAGAAGGCCGAGGACCTGGCGGGCTACGACGCCTACGCCTTCGGCTCGGCCACCTACCACGGCGAGATGATGGAGAGCATGAAGCAACTGCTCTTCCTGGCCGAGAAGGCCGGCCTCTCCGGCAAGTGCGGCGGGGCCTTCGGGGCCTTCGGCTGGTCGGGCGAGGGCTCGGAGCGCACCTACAACACCATGAAGCACGTGCTGAACATGAACATGGCCGGCGACTGCCTGCGGCTCAAATCCGCCGTCCTGGAGGGCGGCATCCCCATGTCGCAAGGCTATGGCAAGACCATGGCCAGCAAGGCATGAGCAGCGCCTCCCGCCAGGAACTGGAGGCCCAGGTAACCGCCCTGGCCGCCGAGTTGGCCGAGGCCCGGGCCGCCCTGCCGGCCCACTCGGTGCGCCCCTGGCAGTGGCAGCGCGTGGAGGACCTGGAGGAGCGCCTCAAGGAGGCCCAGGCCCGGCTCAAGGCCCTGGACCAGTAACCATCGTTTGGCTGGCGACCCGGCCCCCCTGGCCTCGCGGCGAGGGAGGGCCGTTATTTTTCCCCTTTCCTTGAACCGTATTCACTGCTAAGCCCTAGGATATGGCTGGTAGGCACCGCCCGCACGCCTTCCTAGCCCTGGGGCAATTCCATGATCCATATAAAAAAGCACGGACCCGTCACCGGCTTCCGCCTGGCCCGCACCCTGCTGGGCCGAGGGCGCTACTACACCGCCTGCTTCCACGTGGACGGCCTGATGGTGGACAGCGGCTGCCAGCACACCGTGCCCGAGCTGCTGGCCGCCCTGGAGCCCCTGCCGGTACACACCGTCGTGGCCACCCACAGCCACGAGGACCACGTGGCCGGCAACGAACCCTTGCAGCGCCTGCGCGGGGCCAAGGTGTACGCCCACGCCCTGGCCCTGCCCATCCTGCGGGGCGAGGCCCCCCGGCCGCCGCTCATGCCCTACCAGAAGGTGCTATGGGGCTGGCCCGCCACCTGCCAGGCCCAGGAGGCGCCAGGGGTCATCGAGACCGAGCATCACCGCTTCGATGTGCTGCACACCCCTGGCCACTGGCCGGACCACGTCTGCCTCCACGAGCCCCATGAGGGCTGGCTCTTCTGCGGCGACGCCTACGTGGGTGGCCGCGACCGGGGCCTGCGCGCCGGCTATGACGTGTGGGGAATCATCGCCTCAATGAAGAAGATGGCGGCCCTGGACATAGCGCGGCTGTTCTGCGGTTCGGGCAGCGTGGTGGATAACCCCGCCCAGGAGCTAGCCGACAAAATCGCCTACCTGGAAGAGATAGGCCAGCGCGTGCTGGAGTTGCACGGTCAGGGCTGGCCGGTGAAACGCATCCGCAAGAAGCTCCTGGGCGGGCGCCAGCAGATAGACTACCTCACCCAACTGGACTTCAGCGGCGAGAACATGGTGCGGAGCTACCTGAGCGATTCGCCGTGGCGGCCGCCAAGCTCTGACTGAGAGAGGACGGGCAGGGTAGGGGGAGCCACGGCCCCGGCAACGGCCATCCGCCGCCGGGGCCGGTCACTGACGCGGCGGTGTCTACTCGGGGTAGTAGGCCGCGCCCACCAGGTACTGCTTGCCCTTGGCCTTGACGCCCTTCACGTAGCTGCGGCAAGGCACGGGCTTGTCGGTGCCCGGCTTGGCCCACTTGCCCTCGTACCAGCCCTTGCCCTTGGCCTTGACCAGCTTCCACTGCTCCTGCACCACCAGCTTGCCGTCAGGGTCCTTGTAGCCCCACAGGTTCTTGCCCACCGAAGCCGGCTCCACGGCGTTGGCCAGCTCCAGGCCATCAGCGCCGCTGACGAAGATGCCCGTGGGCGCCTTGCCCCAGCGGCCATCCTTGTTGGCGTTGATCTCGGCCATGGCCGCCTCGCCCTTGGCCTTGATGAGCCCCGCCGCCTTGGCCACCAGGGCCTTGATCTGCTTTTCCTGGGCCGCGTACTTGGCCGGGGCCTTGGCGGGCTTGGCGGCAAACGCCGCCGTGGTCAGGAAGGTGAGGGTGAGGAGCAGGGCTAGCGCGATCACGTTGAACTTTTTGAGCATGGGGGGACCTCCTGAGTAGAGTTTGCTAGTAACAAGTATAGCGAGCCGGCGGAAGGGCGGTCAATTGGGCAGGCTGATGATCTGGGCAGCCTTGGGCCAACCATGGCCGGCGCCAGCGGTTGGACTGCGTCGCCAAGGGTGATTTCAGCGGCGGGAACATGTTTCACGCGATGGCCATAAATTGCTTGCGCCAAGCCGTCAAAAGGCGTGTCATGCGGATCAGCCAACTGTGTGTTAGGCGACATGGAGCACCATCTTAAGGTCAGGGCTCGCAGACAGGAGCAATGCCGTGTCCTCATTTCCGCAAATCAATCGCCTGAAGCAATGCCGCCACGGCATGATGCTCTACAACATCCATGACCTCTACATTGGCCGCTCCTTGGATAAATACGGCGAGTTTTCCCAGGGAGAAATTGACCTGTTCCAACAGTTGGTCAAGCCGGGCCAGATAGTCGTCGAGGTCGGCGCCAACATCGGCGCCCACACGGTCTGGCTGGCGCAAGCGGCCGGCCCCACCGGCGCGGTGCTGGCCTTCGAGCCGCAGCGCATCGTTTACCAGACCCTCTGCGCCAACCTGGCGCTCAACAGCATTACCAACGTGCTTTGCTTCAACGCCGCGGCCGGCAAGGCCCCGGGTCATATCGTGGTGCCCCCCCTTGATTACTCTCAGGCCAACAATTTTGGCGGGCTGGGCCTGGGCAGCTTCCAGAGCGGGGAAACCATGCCCGTGATGACCGTGGACAACCTGGGGCTGCCCAAGTGCCATTTCCTCAAAATAGACGTGGAGGGCATGGAGCAGGAGGTGCTGCAAGGTGCCGCGCGGTCCATCGCGGCGCTGTCACCGGTGCTGTACGTGGAAAACGACCGCCCCGAAAAGTCGAATGACCTGATCCGCTTCATTGACAGCCTGGGCTACAGCATGTACTGGCACATGCCGCCGCTGTACAACCCCCAAAACTTCGCCGGCGACCCGGAAAACGTCTTCGGCGAGATCGTCTCCAAGAACATGTTGTGTCTTCCCAAGAAGGCAGGCCAGCAAGTGCACGGTTTGCAGCCGGTGCAGGTGCCAGCGCTGTAGGGCGGGCCGGGCAAGGCAGTGTCCTGGCTGGCCCTGCGGGCTTTCAGAGGGGGAGCAGGAAGAATATCAGGGAAAGGTGAAGATGGCCGGCGCGAGTGCGCGGGGTTGGGCGGTTTGGCAAATGGTTGGCGAGGTGCCGAAGGCACAGGAGGTTTGACTTGGGACGGGGTGGTGGAATAGGATGGGTCGTGCGGGGGCGGGGGTACATCGCAGATACGGTCGAGCGTTATTGCTGATTTTCTCCCGCAATAAGCGCCGGCGCATTCTCGACAAAGCCCCCCTATAACCAGTTTCTATGGCTTGGGATTGGGTGCTGAGGTGTCACCAGCGGGTACGCTACGCTAACCAGCCCTGCGAACTGTGAAACCATGGAAGGCAAGCCTTCTCATTTATTTTCCAATATATAATGAGTTAACCAGGCAATTAGCGATAATAATGGAAGATAATAGCAACGGTTGGGTTGATTGGCATGACTACATGCCAAAGGAAAAAGCTGAGGATTTTTCCTTTGGATCAGTAGCGGCTATAGATAAATTTGCGTTCTTGATGGGTAAACAAGCGTTGATAATGGATCAAATACCATTTTCAGAAAAGATGCGCGTATCGCGCTGGGTGTCTTGCTCCTAAAGGGGATATCATCAAATGTACGTTCCATAATAAAATTAGCGCAAAATAATTTTGGGAATGAGATTTACCCTGTATTGCGATCACTTGTTGAGCGTATTATTACTTTTCATTACCTTCAAGCATGTGATCAGGATGAAATAGGAAATTATGTGGACTACTCGCACCAAAAGTCATACCGATTGTTTAACAGAGAAATTATTATCAATGAAAAGAGGTTTTCCCTAAAGCATAGCGATGAAATTGACTTAGCCCAGTACCCAGAGCTATGGGCAGCCATTGAAAAATTTTCAAGTAAGAGAGGGAGACCTATTACGCGGTGGTCTAAAACTTCTATTGAGGAAAAGTTGAAAGTTATAGATCAGCGTGGTCTGATTGATATTGCCATTTTAATGATATCATTGAATACTTTCTATGACGACTGCTCCGAAGCGCTTCATGCGACTATTTATGGGTGTATTTTTCATGGAGGAGCTTATCAGCCCGGATTCATACCTGGCAATCTGGATCAGGCGGTTAAACACCACAAAGAAATGCTTACTACAATATTTTTTCTCGTGGGACTGCTTCTCCGTGAGGTGAACATTTATGTCTCTAATAAAATGGACTTGAAAGATATCAATAAGATGGCCAATGACTGTGGTAAGCAGATAGAGCAGACAATGAAAGTGTCCCTCAAGGCCAAATGATGAAGTATAAATATTGGCATGGAGGCCTAGCTCGATGGGCGGTAGATGAGCCGAATATGGCGCTGGCATGGGAATGAATCATGGGCGGCGGGTTACGCTTCGCTAACCCGCCCTACATTTCCCTGATAATCCTATCCCACCGGAATCTGCCAGCCCCCACACCTCTGCGGGTGGCCCGGACAACTTGTTGTCCGGGTGCCGAAGGCACAAGAGGTTTTTCACCTTTCCTTGATTCTTAATCCTCTTGTCGCTACGCGACCTGGGCAACGAGTTGTCCAGGCTACCCAACACCAAAAACCCGACCACGACGCCCCCTCTCACCGGTAGCCGTCAGCCCTCGCCCCGCCACACCCCTCCCGACCCGTATCTGCCCTGCCGGGGGCACCCGGCCCTTGCGCGTGGCCGCGGCTGATGCTAGCATGTCTACTTCCCATGACCGCCGCGCAAGCGGCATGATTCGCTAGTATTATCCACGGGGGAGGCGCATGGCCCCGAAGACAGGACTGAGCTTCCAGGAACTCATCATGGCCCTGACCCGCTACTGGGCCGACCAGGGCTGCATCATCGGCCAGCCCTACGACCTGGAGGTGGGCGCGGGCACCTTCAACCCCCACACGCTCCTGCGGGTGCTGGGGCCGGAGCCCTGGAAGGTGGCCTACGTGGAGCCCAGCCGGCGCCCCACCGATGGCCGCTACGGCGAGAACCCCAACCGCCTCCAGCACTACTACCAGTATCAGGTGATATTGAAGCCCTCGCCCTTGAACGTGCAGGAGCTGTACCTGGACTCGCTCAGGGCCTTTGGCATAGACCCCCTGGAGCATGACATCCGCTTCGTGGAGGACGACTGGGAGTCGCCCACCGTGGGGGCCTGGGGGTTGGGTTGGGAGGTCTGGCTGGACGGCATGGAGATCACCCAGTTCACCTACTTCCAGCAGGCCGGGTCAATTGACCTGGACCCCATCAGCGTGGAACTGACCTACGGCCTGGAGCGCATCGCCATGTACCTCCAGCAGGTCAACAACGTCTACGACCTGAAGTGGACCGAGGGCATCAAGTACGGCGACGTGCACCACAAGGGCGAGTGGGAGCACTCCACCTACAACTTCGAGCAGGCCGACGTGTCCATGCTCTGGAAGCTCTTTGAGCTCTACGAGGCCGAGGCCCAGCGCCTCCTGACCCAGGGGCTGGTGCTGCCGGGCTATGATTTCTGCCTGAAGTGCTCGCACACCTTCAACCTCTTGGAGGCGCGGGGGGCCATCAGCGTCACCCAGCGCACGGCCTACATCGGCCGCATCCGCGACCTGGCCCGCCGCTCGGCCGAGGCCTATGTCAACCAGCGCGCCGAGATGGGTCATCCCCTGCTGCGCGGTCAGGAGGTGGCCTGATGGCGGAGTTGCCATTCGAGATAGGCAGCGAGGAGATGCCGGCCCGCTTCGTGGCGCCGGCCATGGCCGCTCTCAGCGAGATCGCCGGCCAGGAGCTTACCCGCCAGGGCCTGGCCTTCGAGGGCCTGGAGACCTTTGGCACCCCCCGGCGCCTGGCCCTGGTGGTCAGGGGCCTGGCCCCGCGCCAGGCCGACCGCCAGGAGGTGGCCCTGGGTCCGCCGGTCAAGGCCGCCTACGACGCCTCGGGCCAGGCCAGCAAGGCGGCCCTGGGCTTTGCCAAGGGCCAGGGCATCGAGGTGGGGCAACTGGAGCACATCGAGACCGACAAGGGCCCCCGCCTGGGCTTCACGCGGCACATACCGGGGCGCGCCGCTGGCGAGGTCTTGGGCGAGCTCTTGCCCCGCTTGGTCACGGCCATCCCCTTTCCCAAGACCATGCGCTGGGGCGGCTACAAGCTGCGCTACGCCCGGCCCATCCACTGGATGCTGGCCCTCTTGGACGGGGCGGTCATTCCTTTTGAGCTGACCGACATCCAGAGCGGCAACCTGACCTATGGCCACCGCTTCCACGCGCCGGGGGCCGTGGTGGTCAAGGACGCGGCCGACTATCTGCAAAAGCTGGCCGCCGGCCAGGTCATGGCCCAGCGCGAGCAGCGCAAGCTCCAGGTGATCCAGGAGGTGCAGGCCGCGGCGGGCCAGGCCGGCGGGCGGCTCTTGCCCGACCCGGGGCTCATCGAGGAGGTCACCGACCTGGTGGAGCTGCCCGTGGCCTGTTGCGGCACCTTTGACCGCGAGTTCCTGGAGGTGCCCCGGGCGGTCATCATCAACGCCATGCGCTCCCACCAGCGCTACTTCGCCCTGGAGGACGCGGCCGGCGAGCTGCTGCCGGCCTTCGTGGCCGTGAACAACACCAAGGCCGTGGACCCGGCGGTGGTGACCCAGGGGCACCAGCGGGTCTTGCGCGCCCGGCTCTCCGACGCCCGCTTTTTCTTGCACGAGGACATGAAGCGCCCCCTCATCAGCCGCCTGGAGGACTTGAAGCAGGTGACCTACCACGCCAAGCTGGGCACCAGCCTGGACAAGGTGGAGCGCTGCGCCAACCTGGCGGTGTGGCTGGCCGGCAAGTTGCTGCCCGCCGAGGTGGACAAGGTGCGGCGGGCGGCCCAGTTGGCCAAGTGCGACCTGGTCACTCAGATGGTGGGCGAGTTCCCGGACCTGCAAGGCCAGGTGGGCCGCGACTATGCCCAGCGCAATGGCGAGGACGATGGCGTGGCCCTGGCCATCCTGGAGCACTACCTGCCAACCGGGGCCGGCGGGGACCTGCCCACGGGTATGATCGGCACCATCGTGGGCATCGCCGACCGCCTGGACACCATCTGCGGCCTGTTCGGCGTGGGCCAGACGCCCACCGGCGCGGCTGATCCCTATGCCCTGCGCCGGGCGGCCATCGCCATCATCCGGTTGGTCATGGAGAAGGGGCTGAAGCTCTCCCTGGGGCGGTGCCTGGACCAGGCGCTCGCGGGCCTGGGCTCCTGGCTGGCCCGCCCGGCGGCCGAGGTTAAAAGCGAGGTCACTGAGTTCTTCGCCACCCGCCTGGCCGGCATGCTGGCCGAGCAGGGGGTGCCCACCGACGTGGCCGAGGCAGTCTTGGCCGCTGGCTTGGATGACCTGGGCGCCACCCAGGCCCGGGCCCTGGCCCTGGCCGAGATGAAGAAGTCCCAGGATTTCGCGGCTTTGGCGGCGGGATTAAAGCGGGTTATGAACATTCTACGCAAGGAGGCGGCCCAGGTGCCCGCCACTCCGCCCGACCCGGCGCGCTTCGCCGAGGATGCCGAGCGCCAGCTCTTCGAGGCCTTCACCGCTTTGCGTGCCGAGGCCCAGGCCCGCTTCGCGGCTGGCGAGTATTTGGCCTTCTTGCAGGGCCTCTCGGCCCTCAAGGGACCCATAGACAAGTTCTTCGACGACGTGATGGTCATGGTGGAGGACCAAGCCGTGCGCCACAACCGCCTGGCGCTCCTCAACCAGATCGCCAGCGAGTTCGGCAAGCTGGCCATGTTCACCCACTTGCAGTTGGCCTAAACGTCAGCCCCCGCTTCCGGGGCGGCGGCCCTAGGGCAGGGCATAGTTGGTGACAACGACCCGCCTGAATGTAGTAATATAGGGGATCGGCGCCAGCCGCCGGTCCCCTTACATTTTATTGGCCCGGCCATTCGCCCGCCCTTGGTGGGGCCATTGAAATAATTGCTATGTTTTACGACTGGTTAGGCCACCAGAAGCCCCTGGCCGCCCTTGGCGCGGACAGCTGGTGCCCTGGGCCGGGGCGGGCGGCTGGGCGGGGCTGGCGGGCTGGGCGCGGCTAAGCAGTGGTAATCGTTGGAACACCATATCTAGTAACCAATTTGGCGCCTCCTACCCAATATGGTGTTCGGCCTTGACTTGAGCCCCAGGTTTTGCTATCTAGGGGTGTACCCAAGAGCGGAGTGAGCATGCGGGTTCGCCGGCTGGAGATAAACGGCTTCAAATCCTTTGCCGAGCGCGTGGTGGCCGACTTCCCCCAGGGCCTGTGCGCGGTGGTGGGTCCCAACGGCTGCGGCAAGTCCAACGTGGTGGACGCCGTGCGCTGGGTGCTGGGCGAGCAATCGGCCAAGGTGCTGCGCGGCCACAGCATGGAAGACGTCATCTTCAACGGCTCGGACAAGCGCAAGGCCACCGGCCTGGCCGAGGTTTCCCTGGTCTTCGATAACACCGGCAGCCTTACCAACCCTCAGTTCGCCGACCTGCCCGAGATCATGGTCACCCGCCGCCTGTACCGCAACGGCGACAGCGAGTACCTCATCAACAAGGTGGCCTGCCGCCTCAAGGACATCCAGCAACTGTTCATGGACACCGGCCTGGGCAACCGCTCCTACGCCATCATCGAGCAGGGCCGGGTGGCGGCCTTCATCGAGGCTAAGCCCGAGGACCGCCGCCTGTGGGTGGAGGAGGCCGCGGGCATCACCCGCTACAAAAACCAAAAGAAAATCTCCCTGCGCAAGATGGAGGCGTCCAAGGAAAACCTGGACCGCCTGCAAGACATCCTGCACGAGGTCCATACCCAGATGGAGCGGCTGCGGCGTCAGTCCCAAAAGGCCGTGGTCCACCGCGACCTGCGGGAGCGCATCCGCGAGCTGGACCTCAACCTGTCCAGCTTTGAGTTCGCCCGCCTACGGGATGACACCGCCACCGCCCAGGCCGAGGCCGACGCCGTGGCCGCCCAGCTCATGCTGGCCAACCAGGTGGTCACCAACCTGGAGACCGAGCTGGAGGCCGTGCGGGTGCGGCTTTTGAGCGCCGAGGAGGAGATCAGCCAGGCCGGCACGCGCCGCCTGGAGGCCCAGGGGGCCATCCAGAAGGCCGAGAACGAGCTGACCCTGCTGGGCCGCGAGGCCGAGAACCTAAGGCGCCTCAAGGAGCGCTACGAGGAGGAGCGGCGCCAGCTTAAATCCCGCCTGGCCGAGCAGGAGCGCCAACTGGACAAGGCCCGCCGCCTGGCCCGCGAAAGCCAGGACAGCCTGGCCGGCAGCCAGGAAGCCGCCCAGCGGATCAGCGAGGAGGTGTGCGAGCGCCAGGAGGCCCTCACCACCCTGGAGCAGCGGGTGGACGCGGCCAAGCACGGCCTGGTGGACCATATGTCCGCCATCAGCCAGCAGCGCAATCGCCTGGGCGACATGGAGCGCCAGCAGTCGGAACTGCAACGCCGCCAGGAGTCCCTGAGCGGCCGCCGCCAGACCCTGGAGGATGAGCTTTCCCGGGTGGAGGCTGACCGCCAGCAGGCCCAGGAGTCCCTGGACCTGGCGCGGGCCGAGCTGGAGGAGTCCGAGGCCAGCTTGACCCGGCTATCCCGCCAGCGCGACGAGTATCAGCAGCGGCTCATCGGTCTGCGCCGGGCCGAGCAGGAGGCCACCCGCCGCCGCCACGGCCTGGACGCCTCGGTCAAGGCCCTGGGCGACGCCCTGGGCTCCCACGACTGGGCCCAGGCGGGGGTGCGACGGGTCATGGCCGAGGCCAAGGCCGGCAAGCTGCCGGTGACGGTGCTGGGCCTGGTGGCCGAGAAGCTCACCGTGCGGCCCGGGGCCGAGGCCCTGGTGGAGGCGGCCCTGGGGCCGGATGTGCAGGCGGTGATCGTGCCCGACGGGCCTTCGGCCCTGGCGCTCGGCCAGTACGTGGCCCAGGAGAACCTGGGGCGCCTCCGGGTGGTGGCCCTGCACGAGCTCACCGGCCGCCTGGATCACCCGGCGGGCAGCGAGCCCCTGGCCGGGCTGGTCAAACCCGAACCGGGCCACGAGGCCCTGGCCGCCCTATGGATGGCTACCGGCCACAGCCCGGACCTGGCCGGGGCCTGGAGCGCCGCGGCTGCCTTGGAGCCCGGCCAGGTGGTGGTCAGCGCCTTGGGCGAGCGTTTGGACCGCCCGGGCGCCGCCAGCCTGGGGCGGGGCAAGGCCGAGCCGGTGCTCACCCGCCAGAACGAATTAAAGCGCCGCCGCGAGGAACTGGCCCAGGCCGAGGAGGCCCAGGCCGAGGCGGCCGAGGCCCGCGAAGCCGCCGAGGCCGAGGTAGTCCGCCTGGAGGAGGAGCACCGCCAGCGGCGGGGCTCCCACCAGGAGCAGGAGCGCGACCTGCGCCGCCGCGAGCAGGAGCTCTTCCGTCTGCGCGAGGCCACGGGCGTCAAGGAACGCCAATTGGAGGGGCTGGAGTACGACGCCGGCGAGATATGGTCGGAACTCAACCGCCTGGAAACCGAGGGCGCGCGCCTGGGCGAAACCCTGGCCGGCCTGGAAGGCAAAAGCGCCGAACTGGAGCAGGGCCTGGCCGCCGCCCAGATGGGCCTCGGCCAAGGCCGCCAGGATCTGGAGCGCGCCCGCGCCCAGGAGGGCGAGGCCCGCCTGGCCGTGGCCTCCCTGCAAAACGCCGCCGAGCAGTCCCTCAGGGAAGCCAAGCGCCTGGGCCAGGAGATGGAGGCCGCCCAGGAACGCCTGCTGGCCTTGAGCGCCGACGCGCAGGGGGCGGGCGACACCCTGGAATCGGTGCTGGCCCGGCGCAAGGCCGAGGAGAACCGTCTGGGCGGGCTCTACGCCGAGATGGACCGCCAGGAGGAGGCCTACCGCCAGGCCCGCGAGGTCTTGAGCCAGGCCCAGGCCCGGGCCGCCGATTTGGAATCCCGCCTGAAGCAGGGCCGCCTGGACCAGCGCCGGGTGGAGGCCGAGAGCCAGACCCTTGGCCTGCGCCTCAAGGAACTGGACCTGGCCAGCCAACACCTGTGCGAGCAGGTCAGGGAGCGCTGCCGGGTGGAACTGGCCGCCGAGTATCAGGCCCACCTGCCCGAGGGTCCCTTCCAGCCCGGCCAGGCCAAGGAGCGTCTGGCCAAGCTCCGGCAGCGCCTCATGCGCCTGGGGCCGGTGAACATGGAGGCCATCAGCGAGTTCGAGGCCTTGAGCGAGCGCCACCAGTTCCTCAGCGAACAGAAAGCCGACCTGGAGGCCTCCCTGGACGACCTGCGCTCGGCCATCCGCAAGATCAACAAGACCAGCCGCACCCGCTTCACCGAGACCCTGACCGAGGTCAACCAGCGCCTGGAGGCGGTCTTCCCGGTGCTCTTCGGCGGCGGCCAGGCCCGCCTGGAGTTGGACCAGGATGTGGACCCCCTGGAGTCGGGTCTGCACCTGATGGTCGAGCTGCCGGGCAAGAAGGTCAAGAACCTGGAGGCCCTCTCCGGCGGCGAGAAGGCCCTGTCGGCGGTGGCGGTGCTGTTCGCCCTGTTCCTCATCCGGCCCGCGCCTTTCTGCATCCTGGACGAGGTGGACGCGCCCCTGGACGAGGCCAATGCCGGCCGTTTCCACGACCTGCTCAGGCAACTGTCCGGGCGCTCCCAGATACTCATGGTCACCCACAACCGCCGCACCATGGAGATCATGGACCTCTTGTACGGCGTGACCATGGAGGAGCGCGGGGTCAGCAAGATGCTGGCCGTCAACCTGGCCCAGGGCGAGTCCTTGGCTGCTTGACGCGGCTTAACGCCCTCTATACCATGCTACGGACGGGGCGCGCTGACGGCGCACCGTCCGTTGCCATTTCAACCCCCCGAGGACCATGGGCCTATTAAATTTTTGGAAAAAGAAGCCGGCTCCCCCGGAAGAAGCCCCGCCCCCGGTTTCTTCCGAGGAGGCCCCGGAACAGGCCCTGGAGCCTGGGCAAGACCTGGGCCAGGCGCCATCCCAGCCTGAGCCCCAGCCCGAGGCGCCATCCGAGGGGCAACCCGAAGTACCCTACGGGGCCCCAGCAGAGCCCCTGGCCCAGGAGCCCGCCGAGCCAACTCCCGAAGAGCACACAACCCTGGCCCCGGCCGAGGATCAGGGGCCGCCCCCGTCCGAGAAGAAGAAGGGTTTCTTGGCCCGCCTGGCCGAGCGCCTGGGCAAGACCCGCGAGAAGATCAGCGGCTCCATAGACCGCCTGACCCTGGGGCGCAAGATAGACGATGAGCTTCTTGACGAGCTGGAGGAGGTGCTGGTCACCGCCGACCTGGGGGTCAAGACCAGCCTGGAGCTGATCGAGGGCCTACGCGGCCAGGTGCGCCGCCAGGAGCTCAAGGACGCCCTGGCCCTCAAGGCCGCCCTGCGCGCCGGCATGGAGCGGGTGCTGACCAACGTGGCGCCGGTGCCCAGCCGCGACAACGCCCCCCACGTCATCATGGTGGTGGGGGTCAACGGCGTGGGCAAGACCACCACCATCGGCAAGCTGGCTAACTACTTCGGACAGCAGGGACGCAAGGTGCTCCTGGGGGCCAGTGACACCTTTCGGGCCGCGGCCGCCGAGCAGTTGGAGATATGGGCCGAGCGCGTGGGCTGCCCCATCGTGCGCCAGAAGCACGGGGCCGACCCCTCGGCCGTGGCCTATGACGCCGTGGAGGCGGCCCAGAACCGGGGCCGCGACCTGGTCATCATAGACACCGCCGGCCGCCTGCACACCAAGGTCAACCTCATGGAGGAGCTGAAGAAGATTCACCGCGTGCTGGGCAAGCGCCTGGAAGGCGCCCCGCATGAGGTGCTCCTGGTGCTGGACGCCACCACCGGCCAGAACGCGCTAAGCCAGGCCAGGCTCTTTCACGAGGCCGTGCCCTTGACCGGCCTGGTGCTGACCAAGCTGGACGGCACCGCCAAGGGCGGGGTGGTGGTGGCCATCGCCGAGGCCATGCGGCTACCCATCTGCTTCGTGGGCGTGGGCGAGTCCCTGGACGACCTACGCCCCTTCGACCCCCAGGAGTTCGCGGCGGCGATCTTCTGATAGAAAGGGCGAGGTGCGGCCTTCTTCCTAATCGGCGGACTGCAACCCAAGACCGTGGAGCTGGAGGGCGCCAAGCGCCCCTGCCCCTCCTGCGGCCTCAACACCTGCCAGCAACAGCGCCAGGACTACTACCTGAGCCTGTTCTTCATTCCCCTTTTTCCAATTAGGCGCGGCGAGCCCTTTTGGCAATGCACCCGCTGTGGCCAGGCCTGCGGCGGCCAAGTCCAAACCACTGCCCCGGCGCCACGGCCAGCCACTCCTCGCAACCAAGAAACCCCCCAGCCCGGGCCGGCGGCCTGCCGCTTCTGCGGGGGAGAGCTAAGGCAAGACTTTAAGTATTGCCCCTATTGCGGCGCCAGGATAAATGGCTGAAATAGAATGAATAAATTTGTCAGTTTTTTGGCTTGGTCATCCGCTGGTCAGCAAGCCTAATCACGCGCGCCCTGTTCACGTTGCCTAAAAGTTCCGCCGTAGCCGCCAAATCATCCTCGACATAGACTCTGGTGGTCTTGGGATTGGAGTGCCCCAGCACGCGGGCTATTCCATCCATGTCGGCCCCGGCATGGCGTAGGGCAAAGCCCAAGCTGTGGCGGGTTCCGTTTTTAAGCGGTACGTGCTCCAGGCCCGCGGCCCTAAGCGCCTGCTTCCATAGCCGGGCCAGGCAGGTGTTGTTGTAGTTACGCTCCTTGGTCCAGGCATCGGGGTTGATGAACACTGGAACTCTGCCCACCGCCGGCTCCTGCCGCGATAGCCACCCCTCGAACCACCCCATTATCGGCATGGGACGGTCTTTCCGGGTTTTAGTGGAGTCAAGCCAACGGCAGGCGCTGTGCGTGCGGGCAATCAGGAACTGGCTCCGCGCCTGGTCCACCATGTCCCAGCACAGGGCGCAGGCCTCGCCCACCCGGCAGCCGAACTGCATGAGGAACAAGAAGATGGGCTGGTCTTCCTCCAGGATGTGTTTCAGGACCAAGGCCTGTTGTTCGGCGGTCAAGTGCTTGCGAGGATGATGGGGCAGGGCGGGCAGGGGCACTGTTAGGGGCTTCTCTATGTCGCCCCGCCGATAGGCCCCATTCAGGATGGCCCGTAAGGTGACTATCACCGCTCCCTGGGTGGAGGGCTTGAGGCGACCCTGGCTGAGGTGTACGGCAAAATCTTCCAGGTGCCCGTTGCGCAACTCGCGGACGTTGAGCCCGTTGAACCAGGCAAGGTGCTTGCAGCGGTCCTCGGTGGTGTTGTAGGTGCCTTCGGGCATTTTGATCCGCTGGCGTTCCAACCAGGCGGAAACATAGTTCTCCCATACCAAGCCGCTGGCGCGGGTACCCTGCCAGCTTTCGGCATAGAAGGCGCCGCGCTCAATCTGGTCGCGAATTACGCCCAGAGCCCTGGCGGCATGCTCGTACAGGCGGAAGCGCTGGCCGTCCTGCCCATGGGTGATGCGCAGGCGTTTGCGTTTATGGATTAGCTCTATCTCGGGCCGGTCGGAGATGTGCTGACCGCACTGGCAAACCAGGGCCTGCCGACCGGGACCAAAGTCCCTAACGGCATAGCGCCCCGCCTGGCCGCACACGGGGCACCGCTGGCGGGCGATGACCTTACCCCGCATGCAGAGCCCCCAGGCGGCAAACTGGCTGGCCGTATGCGCTGAAAGCAGATCGCCCAACCCGGAGCAACTCCGGGCTGGGCGGGGGGTTCAGGTGGGCGCCTGATGGATGCATGCTATCCCCGGCCGACATGGGTGTCAAGCCCTAGCCTTGCAGCCCCTAGCCTTGCAACAGGCCAAGCAACTCGTCAACTGTGAGTCCGGCCTCGCGGAGTATGGCCCTAAGCGTGCCCTTGGGCAACTCGGCGTGATCCGGGACTGTGAGACGCCTGAAGGGGGGATCATCTTGGCGCAGCATCATGTGGCTGCCCCGTTGCCTATCCAGGCGGTATCCCATGGCCGCCAAGGCCGCCACCAAGCGCCGGCCTGAAACCACTGGAAGCTTGGTCACAGGGCGACCTCTATCAACTCCTCGGGGATGGGGGGCGGTATGGGTTCATCGTGGGCGGCCAGGCTTTCCAAGTAGAGCTTGATGGCCTCCTGGATATTCGCCTTGGCCTCGGCCAGGGTTCGGCCGTCGGAAACGCAGCCGGGCAGGGCTGGCACCGTGGCAACGAACACGCCGTCTTCATCACGCTCCATCAACACTCGAAACTTCATGGGGCCTCCATAAAGTCTTGCAAATAACAGGTCCATCCCCGTGCGGTGGCATCGGGAACATCATGCAAAAACAATCTGTTGTATTTTTCAAGTATGCCGGCTTTAGTAACCTCCGGCAACAAAATATGTTCGCCTCCCGCCGCCCCGGCGGGCACGGGGCGGTTCACTGTTCCGTCAATGGCTTGCTAGGTTTCCCCCCATTGAGTACCCGAAGATGGGGCTTACGGCCTGGCGTGGGCTTTTGCCCTTCGCCGGCCTCCGCACCTTCCGAGGCCGGGCACCCCCCATCAAAGCCCTTCCACCCCTTTGCGCCCCCGGCGCCGTTGGCCCAATGGGCGCCTAGCCGGTCGCCCTCTTGGCCTTTCGCCCACCCGTCCCCGTTTTGGCTTCAACGGGAGGGGGCTGGGCATCGGCTGTGGGTTGCTGGGGGGCCAGGCTGTTCAACAGGCCCTCCAGGGTGCCGCGCACCAAAGACTGGCCTTTTGGGTCCAGCTTTGCCAGGCGGGGCATCAAATCTTGCATCCATGCGGGCGCGGGGGGTACTGCCCCCGTTTTGCCAGCCGTGGCGTGTTGTTCCGGCGCGCGCCCAGTTAGCAGCCAATCCACGCTTGTGTGGAATTCTGCGGCGATAACGAGGAGGGTTTCTACGCTGGGCGCCTTTACCTTTCGTTCTTTCTGGCCGGGTTTGGGCTCGGAATAACGCGAAAAAATTTGAGCCACGCCGACACGTTGGGCGAACTCGCCCTTGGACAGGCCAGCAGAGCGTCTAACGCTTTCTAACCGTTCTAGAAAACCAGCCTTGTCAATAAAAACACTCATGACGCTATTTTTCTGGTTGACACATAACACGCATGCGCGTAATACTCTGCCTAACCAAGTACCACGGGAACAGGTGAGCACATGGCCAAGCAACTGGAAACCGAGGCTTCCATCAGCTTCCGGGTGAGCCCGGAACAGCGGGCGCGCATAGAGCACGCGGCCAAGCGGGAAGACCGCACCTTGAGCAGCTTCCTGCGCGTGGCCGCCATGGACCGCGCCCAGCAAGTCCTTGGCCCGCCTGTGGGACAGTGTATTACGGATGCCCCCGCCCAGGCAAGCGGCCAGGCCTAGCCATGTGGCCAGCCTGCACCCGCGCGCGCCAGGCGGCAATTAGATAGGCACGGGGGGAATCCAATGCTTTTCCAGCCCGCCACGCTACGCAAACTGATACACGGGATACCCGCCCGTTCCGGGGTGCCGTTGGAGGAATTGGCCGAAGCCGCCGGCAAGGGCTACACCACGCTTTCCCGCGAGATGTACCCCACCGACCATGGCGCCAAGCTGGGCCTGGACACCCTGGTGTACATCACGGCGCGCTCCAAAGATTTTGCCGCGCTTGACTACATGGAGACGGCCCTGGGGCGCGTGGCCTTTGAGTTGCCGCGCGCGGCCGGCTTGGGGCGCCTGCATCAATCCATGGCCACGGCGGCCCGGGAATGCGCCGACGTGTTGCAGCAGCTTTGCAGCGACCTGGCCGACGGCAAGCTTGATGAACCCGAGCAGGCGCTACAGGAAATCAACGAGGCGGCCCAGGCCCTGGCTTGCCTGCGGGCGGCGGTGTTGTTGGAGGCCAAGGCCAATCACGCGGGGAGCAAGTAAACATGCGGGTTATCGCCATAGCCAACCAAAAGGGCGGGGTGGGCAAGACCACCGTGGCCTTGAACCTGGCCGCCTGCCTGGCCCTGAAGGGGCGCCAGGTATTGGCCCTGGACCTGGACCCCCAAGGCAACCTGGCCCAGGGCCTGGGGCTGGCGGCCGGCGCGGCTGGTGATTACCCCCTGTCCGACGCCCTGCTCTACGGCGCGCCCCTGGCCAAGGCCGCAAGGGGCACGGCGGTGCCCGGCTTGGCCGTGGCCCCCAGCGACGGCGTGGTGATGGAAACCACCGAGGCCCGGCTTTACGAACGCCTGGACGGCCTGGAGGCCCTGGGCGCGGCCTTGAAGGGCTTGGCCTATGACTACGCCGTGGTGGACTGCCGCCCCAGCCTGGGGCAACTGACCCTGGGGGCCATGCGCGCGGCGGATTTGGTTATAGCGCCCATCGAGGCCGGCCGCTACGCCCTGGAGGGCCTGGCCACCATCCTGGGCACGGTGCGGCTGTTGGCCCAGGGCCAGGGCTTTGCCGGGCAATACCGCTTCCTGGTCAACAAGCACAACCCCCGCCGGGCCGTGGCCGCCTGGTTGAACGGGCAACTGGCCCAGGCCGGCGCGGCCATGTTGAATACCCGCATTCGCCAAAACGAACCCATCAACCAAGCCGCCATCATGCAGAAGCCGGTGGCCCTCTATTCGCCACGCAGCCAGGGCGCGCAAGACTTCCAGGCCTTGGCCGCCGAGGTGGAGGGCATATGGCCGGCCTAGCCGACAAGCTGGCCGGGCAACCCATAAGCCTGGCCACCAGCCTGGCCAGCGGCCTGGGCCTTGGCCCGGGCGCGCCAACGGCGGCGCCGGCGGCCGGGCGCTTCCTGGAGATTGACCCGGCGCGCATAGCCGCCAACCCCCAGCAGCCCCGCCGCCACTTCGACCAGGAAGCCTTGCAGGCCCTGGCCGCCAGCATAGGCGAGCATGGTTTGTTGGAGCCTTTGTTGGTGCGGGTGGAAGGCGGCCAGGTGGTGTTGGTGGCCGGCGAGCGCCGCTTGCGCGCCGCCCGCCTGGCAGGGCTTACCCGCGTGCCTTGCACGGTCACCGCCGGCGACCCGGCCATATTGGCCTTGATCGAGAACCTGCACCGCCGCGACCTGACCCCGCTGGAAGAGGCCGAGGCTTATGCCCGCTTGCAACAGGAACGAGGGCTAAGCCTGGGGCAATTGGCCAAGGTGGCGGGCAAGGCCAAGAGCACGGTTTCCGAAATCCTGAGCCTGGCCAAGCTGGCCGGGGTCAAGGAACTGGTGGCGGCCAATCCCGACAAGTTCCCCCAGCGGGTGTTGGTGGAGTTGGCCAAGCAGGGGCCAGGGCGTATCGAGGTATTGGCCAATAACGTGGCCGCCGGCCAGATGAACAGCGATGATCTGCGGGCTTTGCGCCGCCTGCCCGCCGCCAAGGCGCCGGCCAAGCCTAAGCCACCCCGCGAGGGCGACAGCGGGCTGGCCCGGGTAGACGCCTTGTTTCGGCGCGCCGAACAACTAGCGGGCGAATTGACGGCCCTGGACCTGGACGGCCTGAATTATCGCCAGCGGGCCTACGCCCGGCACAGCCTGCAACCCATGGCCCGCGCCTTGGACCGGCTGTTTCACCACCTGAAGCGCGCCGCCCACGCCGACGCCCAGCGTTGGACGCCGGAGTTGCGCGCGCGGTTGTTGGCCCTGGTGCGCCGGGAAGGCATGGCCCAGGCGCGGGCGGCCCTGGGCCGCGATTTATACGACGATGGCCAACCCTTGCACCCCAGCGAGTTGGCCGCGCAATTGGTATTGGCCCGCCAGGAGGCCGCCGACGGACAGGCCGGCGACCCTGGCGCTTTTGCTGAACTCTTGGAAAGGCTGGGCGGGGGAGTCGGGTGGGCGCCTGATGAACCCACCCCAGCCGGGAGTAAAGGGTGATGGCCGATCCCGCGATTCAACAAGGCCAAGCTTGGCCCGCGCTGCCACCCCAGTTGGTCAGCGCGGCCCCGGGCCTGCCCCGGGTGTTCCTGGTGGAAGCTGGCGAGCAACCGCCGCGCTTTGACCCCGCCAACGTGGACCCCTTGCGGCCGGAGACCTGGCGGCCCTTTGTGAACCCCTGCCCACAATACGAGCCCCCCAAGGCGGGGGCCGTGGCCTTGGTTCCTCCCCCCCAGGGACCAGGCCCGGCCCCCGCCTCCCTGGCCGCGCGCGGCCTGCGCCTTCTGGGCCGGCTGCTCATAAGCCTTGCAATCATCATGGCCCTGGGTTGCAAGGGCTGCGCCTGATGGCCCCGGACCTGACCCAATGGGGCGCGGCCTTGTTGGGCCTACCGGCCCTGGTGCTGGCGCAGAGCCACCACCAGGGCCGCGCCTTTGTGGGCAACCTGCTGGGCCTGGCCTCCCAGCCCTTTTGGATTTGGGGCACCTGGCAAAACGGCCAATGGGGCTGGCTGGCCTTGAGCCTGGCCTACGTGGCGGTTTGGGGCCGGGGCGTGTGGAAGAACCGGCGGGCAGGCGCGGGCCTTTTCAGCCTGCATACGTTTGTATAGTATAGAGGGTGAACGCAAGAGTTTTCGCGGCGGCGGCGTGGACAGTGACACGCCCCCACGGAGTAGGCCGGCGAGGGAACAGAACCGATGCGGCGCAATAACCATGGAAGGCGCGAACGAGAGGCTGGAAAACGCCATAGGCGTGGGCGGGTCTGGTGGTCGGGCCTGCCAGCGGGGTCGGGGCCGTTGAAGCTCGGGCGCAAGCATTCCAGGCGCTTCATGCATCGCACGCTGTCTGTGGCCAAGGCCGAAACAAGCGGGACAAAGGGACGAATGAGCCCCGGACGTATCCCAGGCGGGTGCAATTCCCGCCCCGCCGCGCCCTGCAACCACCGGGAGGAATTGCCGTGACCATTGCAAAACGACTGGCCGCCCTGGCCCTGGCCCTATGCCTGTTTTTGCCCGCCGCGCCGGCCCATGGCCAAGAAGGCGGGGCCACGCGCGCCACGGTGCAACCCCTGTTCACGCCCGGCCAGGACGTGACCGCCGCCGTGGTGGCCAGGCTGGACAAGGCCCGGGGGTCGGTATTGGTGCAGGCCTACAGCTTCACCAGCCAGCCCAGAGCTGAGGCCCTGATACGCGCCCACCAGCGCCGGGTGTTGGTGGCGGTTATCGTGGACAAGGGGCAGCGCGCGGCCAAGGGCGGCCAGGCCGGCCGCCTGGCCCAGGCCGGCGTGCAGGTGTACGTGGACGCGGCCCATGCCATCGCCCACAACAAGGTGATGGTCATAGACCAGCGCACCGTGCTGGCCGGCTCCTTCAATTGGACGGCCAGCGCCCAGGCCCGCAACGCCGAGAACCTTATGGCGGTCAACTCCCGCCAGGCCGCCCAGGAATACGCCCACAACTGGCTGACCCACCTGGCCCACAGCCAGCCCTGGGCCGTGGCGGATTGAGCCGGCCATGCGGGAACACCCCTTGCTGTTCAAGGGGGCCATGGTGCAGGCCCTCTTGGCCGGGCGCAAGACCCAGACCCGGCGGGTGGTCACCTGGCACAACTCCACCCTGGACGGGGCGGGCGTGGGCTATCGGGGCCGGCGACGCGCGCTATGGGACAGCCTGGACTGGGGCCGCGCCGTGGTGGACCCCGGCGGTTCCATCTTTGGCGCCGGCCCTTACTTCAAGGTGCCCAGCTTGTTGGAGCCCGGGGACGAAACCTGGCACCGGGTCTGTTCCATCCACCAGCCCGGCGATTTTATTTGGGTGAAGGAAACCTGGGCGCCCCGGGCCGACAACCCGGCCCTGACGCACTACCGGGCCAGCCCGCCGTCAGCGCCGCCCGGCAAGTGGCGCCCGGCCATTCACAGGCCCCGCCAGCGCAGCCGCATCAGCCTGGAAATAGCCCGGGCGGCGGCGCAGTGGTTGTGGGACATAAGCGAAGAAGACGCCCTGGCCGAGGGCGTGGAACGCCTGCCGTCGGGGCTATACCGCAACTACCTGGCTGACATGCACTTCGAATTCGCCCGCACCAGCTTTGCCAGCCTGTGGGACGCGGTCAACGGCCCGCGCGGTTTGGGTTGGGAAGCCAACCGGCCGGTGTGGGCAATCGCCTTTCAGATGCCCCCCGGAGATCACCACCACGGAGCTTGAATCTTGCCAGGCTACTGCACCATACGCGGTGATGTATTGGACTACGACCGGCGCGTGGAGGCCCTGAGTTCCGACGCCTATCGGCTGTTCATGCTGACCCTGTACAGCCGGGGCCGCACCATGCTGGGGGTCATGCGCTGGGTGCCCGCTGACGCCGTGCCCCGCGTGCGGGATTGGGACGAGGCCATGGCCCGGGCCGCCCTGGACGAATTGGTGGCCGCCGGGCTGGTGGCCTATGACGAGGAGGCCCGGCTTTTGTTCAACCCCATGGCCCTGGATTTCGCGCCGGTGAAGGGCCTGAACCAGGTACGCGGGGCCGTGGCGGTATTGCGGGAGTTCCCCGATTCCCCGGTGTTGTTGCCGGCCCTGGAGCATGTTCTGGCGGCGGCCCAGGCCGAGGGCCGGGGCAAGGCCCGCGAAGCCCTGCGCGACCTACCCGACCTGGTGGCCGAGTTGCTGGCCCGGCGCGCGGCCTTGGCGCGGCCTTGCCCCCAAGCTTTGTCCACCCCTTCCGAACCCCCTGCCGATGGGCTACCGACCCCCTCGGAACCCCCTGCCGAGGGGGTTGATAGCCCCTTGGTACCCCCTGCCGAGGGGGTCGGGAGGGGGTCGGAAGGGGCTTCGAAGGGGGTAGCCAGGGGGTTGCCAGGGGGTTCGGAGGGGGTTGGTAGGGGGTCTCGCGCGTGCGAGTGCCCGCGCGGGCGTGCGCGCGCTCCGGATCCGGATCCGGAGCCTAAAGACCCCCCCAAAGCCCCCCCGCCCGAAACGGCGGGGGCCACGGCAGGGGCGGCAGGGAGCAAAGGCAAAGGCGACGCGGAAGGAGCAAGCCGGTATGAACACCTCGACCCACGAAACAGGGGCAGCGGCCCGGACGGGGCCACCGCCGGGAAAGCCGGAACCGGAAATCTGCCAGGGCTGCGGCCAGGCGGTTGAAGCGGTGTGGCTGGACTGGTGGCCCGATCACCCCCATGGGCGTTGGCTCCAGCCCGGCCTTTGCCCAAGCTGCGAGGCGGCCCAGGCGGCCCGCATGCTGCCCGGCGGCCAGGAAAACCCGGAGGCCCGCCGCTGGCGTCTCTCCGGTCTGCCCGCCGCCGCCCGCGACTGGTCTTTTGACACGGCCCTGGCCCGCGCAGAGGCTGTCAAGCGCGACCCGGCCGACTTCGCCCTGTGGCACGCGGCCTTTCGCGCCTGCCGCTACTGGCACGCGGCCCGGGGCACGTTGTATCTCTTCGGCCCCGAGGGTTCGGGCAAGACGGTGCTTTCCTGGTGCCTGGCCCGCCAGGCCCTGGAAGGCGACGGCAACTTCCCGCTGTGGCTTTCCCTGCCCGAGTTGTTCGACCTGGTGGCCGACTCCTACCGCGCCGGCGGCCCCGCCCGGGAACTGGAGGCGCGGGCCAAGGCGGCTGGGCTGCTTTTGCTGGACGAGGTGGGCGGCCCGGGCGCGGACCGGCCGCGCAAGGCCGAGCGCGATTGCTTCTTCAAGCTGGTCAACCACCGCGCCGACCACAAGTTGCCTACGGTGATTACCACCAACCTGCCGCCGGCCGAACTGGCCAAGGTGTTCAAGGACCCCTTTGACCGCACCATCGCGCGGCTTATCAAGGCCGACGGGGTTTTGGTGGAGGGCAAGAGCTTTCGCATGATCGAGGCGGAGGGACGCTGGTGAGACGGGCGCATCTGAACCTGTGGCCCGACTGGGCGCCGGAGCGGTTGTGGGAATTGCTGAACCTGTGGGCCGAATGGCGCAGCACCGTGGGCCAGCCCAAATCCATGCGCCTACCCGAGGCGGGCTTTCGCTTTGAAATCAAAGGCGGGGCGGCGGTGACCGTGGCCGGCCCGGGCTTCTGCCTGATTCCTTCCACGGCCCCGCGCGACCCCAGCCGCGTGGAGGAATTCAACCTGGCCTTCGCCGGCCTGGAGCAAGACCAGCAAATCTACGTGCTAGCCCTGGTGGAGATGCAGGGCGACGCCTGGCCCAGGGGGAGGCAATGGCAGGATTTTTTATGTTTGTTGAAGCTAACGCCCGGGCAGTACAAGAGCTTGCTGCACGACGCCTTACGTTCCTTGGTGGCGTTCGCGAGGGCCAGGCGCCTGGTGTGAGCGGCAAGCGCGTGGACATAATCACCACCTGGGCCGAGGCGGCCGAGGCCCTGGGCTTAAGCTACCGCGACCTAAAGGCCTTGCATAGGGATAACCTGGAAAGCGCCCTGCCCATGCCCATCGAAGTGCGAGGGCGCCGCATTCTGACCTCCGCGGACGCCTTGCAGGAGTGGACCGACAAGCGGGCGGCCCGGGCTGCCGGCCAAAAAAATTAGGCCCGGCGAAAAATGACGAAATATGACGAAACTTGCAATTGCGTTTTGGTTAGAAAAAGGCCATAAATTTCTAAACTGCGGATTTGCGCGCAAGCGATAGAATGGGCCGCCGGGCAACCGGTCGGCCCTTAGAATTTACATCAGTATTCCGCGACATCAAGCCTGCCCAAAGACTCGCCCCCTTCCTCCGTGGGGGGCGGGTCTTTCTTTTTGGCCAAGGAGCGCGCAGTGGAGATCGTCGCCGACTGGAGCCAGGTGCAACCCCTGGAAGCCCGGCTGGTCCGGGTGCCGGGGGCAATGCCCAAGGCCCTGGAGCGGGCCTTGAACCGCACCGGCCAGGGCCTGGCGGCGCTGACCTCCCAGGGCGTGCGCGCCCAGTACACCACCACGGCCCGGGCCATCAAGGAACGTTTGTACACCAGCAAGGCCTCGGCCCGGCGCGGCGTGTACGAGGTGCGCACCGACCCCAGGCGGGAGGGCTACCAGCGCCTGTCCTTGATGCACTTCGCGGGTGTGCGCCCCAAGGAAATGCCTGGCTCGGGTAAGGCCCGTCCGCCCAAGGGCATCCGCGTGCGGGTGCGCAAGGACCGGGGCGGCTATCTGCCGCATTCCTTCGTGGCGCCCATGCGCAATAGCCGCACCGGCGGGGACACGGGCCTGGGCATCTTCCAGCGCAAGGGCAAGCAGCGCACGCCCATCCGCAAGATGACCGGCCCCCCGGTGGCTTCGCAGATGAAGAACACCGGCGTGCGGGAGCGGGTGGTGCCCGAGGCCCAACGGCGCCTGGACGCGCGCCTGGTGCACGAGGCCCGGCACGTGCTGCGCCAAGCCGGCTTGCTGCCCTGACAGGGCTGGCCCTGGCCGGTGCATTTTGCCTGGCCGGCGACGCCCCGCCAGGTTAACGCTGGCGGTTAATGATCGCGGCGGGCCTGGTTAATAATGGGCCGGCGCGGCGTGGCCACGGCAGGGCTCATCAGTAAAAGGTAGCTATTGCAGGCGGTTGGGCTGGGGCTTGATGCTTCGGCCCAAGGCTTAAGGTACTTACCCGGGGGGTACCCCCCAACGGGTCGCAACGAGCCCCGATAAAATTCCAGTTGCAGGGTTGAAAACGGGGTTAATAGTTAACCGAATTTGGTTAATGAAGTGCATTCTGCGGTTAATCCGCAGCCGATCCGCATAAATTTCCACGAAAACTAGGGGAGACGAGGGTTACCAGACGGAGTTGCAGCTCCGCCTGGCGACCGGATGAATCAGGCATCCGACCAGGTGTGACCACCCAACCCTCCTGCCTCGGCCGAGGCGGGGGTAGTGTAACACGGGAAGTCGGAATGCTACGCATAGAACAGTGGCCGCTGGAGCGGCTGCACTGCCACACCCGCGCCCTGCGCAGGCACGGCCAATCTGGCCGCCTGGCGGGGCTTATCCAAAAACATGGCTACTGGGTGCCTATCCTGGCCACCAGCGACGGCCAGGTGATAGACGGCGAGTACCGCCTGGCCGAAGTGGCCGCCCTGGCCCCGGCCGAGCGCGCCCGCCTGGGCCTGGAGACCATCCCGGTCATACCCTGCGACGGCCTGAGCCCGGCCCAGGTGCGCGCCCTGCGGGTGGCCCTGAACAAAAGCCAGGAGTGGGCCGAGTGGGACCTGGAGGCCCTGGCCCGCGAGGTGCATGACCTGGCGCCCCAGGACTTCACGGCCGAGGACCTGGGCTTCACGGCCAAGGAGATGGCCAAACTCCTGGAAGGCCTGGGGCCGCTGGACGACAGCCCGCCGGCGCCGCCGGCCGACAACCGCTACAAGGAGCAATACGGCGTAATCGTCATTTGCGATGGCGAGGCGCACCAGAAGGAGGTTTACGAGGCCCTGGCCGCCCAGGGTTACAAGTGCCGGGTGGTGGTGACATGAAAATAGAAATCCACCACACTTGCGAAGACTTTAACTCCTACCGCGCCGCCCGGGTCAAATCGCTGTTCAACTGCGAGGCCGGTTACCGCTTCGACTTGGCGGCGGAGCTGCCCGTGGAAGACCCCGCCTGGGGCGTGGGCCTGATCGTGGGGCCGTCGGGCTCTGGGAAAACCAGCCTGGGCCGCGAGATATTCGGCGCCGGAGCCTTCTGGGAGCCCGAGGACTGGCCCCACGACCAGCCCATAATTGACGCCATCGCGGCCACCAGCGACTTCAACGCGGTGACCGCCGCCCTGGCCGGCGTGGGCCTGGGCGACGTGCCGGCCTGGCTGCGGCCCTACACGGTGCTTAGCAACGGCGAGAAGTTCCGGGCCAACCTGGCGCGGGTAATCTGCGAGGCCCCGGCCCGGGTGGTCATAGACGAGTTCACCTCGGTGGTGGACCGGCAAATAGCCAAGGTGGGGGCATTTGCTTTCGCCAAGGCCTGGAAGCGCCTGCACAAGAAGGGCGGCAACCAGTGCGTCTTGCTGTCCTGCCATTACGACATCATCGAGTGGACCGAGCCGGACTGGGTCTTTGACGTGGCCACCGGCAAGTTCACGGGGAGGGGCCTTTGGCGCCGACCCCGCATCGAGCTTGAAATCTGGCAGACGGACTGGCGTTACTGGCCGCTGTTTGAGCCGCATCACTATCTAAGATTGCCCCGGCCGCCGGCTTCGTGCTGCTACGTGGGCACGGTGGACGGCGAGCCGGTGGTGCACCTGGCCATGACCTCCAAGGCCACGGGCCGGGGCAAGGCCGAGGCGCGTAACTGCCGCTTCGTGGTAATGCCCGAATGGCAAGGGGCCGGCGTGGGCCTGGCCTTCATGAACGCGGTATGTCAAATGCAACTGGAAGGCAAGGGGCGCTTGCAGGGCCGCAAGGTGACCACCCTGGCCACCACTTCGCACCCGGGCCTGGCCGCCGCCTTCCGCCGCGACCCCAAGTGGCGGCAGATTTCCTGCAACCTTTATGGTGCCAACAAAGTGCGCAGCCGGGATTCCATAGCCCGCACCAGCACCAGCGACCAGGTGGTGGGGGCTACGGGTTTCGGCGGGCACTTCCGGGCGGTGCAGGGCTTCCGCTACTATGGCTAACTAATGCCGGGGAATGCCCACAGTGTGGAGCCTAGTATCCGTAGTAATAAATAGAATCTACAGGTTAAGCCTGCGAGCATGGCCAGCACTATTTGTAATTGAAAGTGATGGCTTCAATTCCATTGTCTCTGAAGGTAATACCGAATACAGAAAGGTCTAAGCGTCCTTGTTTGCCCTTGACTGTCACGTCACCTTCTATAGAAAAGCCACTTGTATATTCAAACGTTGTGCCATGCTTTTGGCCATGCAAAGAGGATGGGGCAAAGCCAGGAGTGAGTTCTATCTTGTCTGTAAATCCAAGGATACCGCTATTATCATTAGCTAGTGGAATTTTTCGTCCATCCTCAAGATAGAGCACTATTTCTGGGAGTATTCGGTCAAAGTGCTTAGCTGGGTGAGTCTTAATTATATTGATAGCATTCAGCGGTATTTCCAGGTTTTTGGTAAACGTTATACCCTTATCTTTGGTAGTTTTTGTAAAGACTAAGCTGCTAATAATTGTTACTTGTGCGGGCATGAAATTACTATTTTTATGTGTAAATTTAATATTAGTAACTTCCGCAGTGCTGCCATCTTTATAATTTATTGTCGCCGATAATATGGCCCTCTTCGCTGGTTCAATGGTAGATTTATCTGCGTAAATGGCGGTGCCTGAGAAGGTAATAATTGTTAATATTATACCAATAATTACAATGGGTTTTGTTCGTAATTGGTAAGGCATTGTACCCTCCAGAAAAATCCATTTAGCGCTTATTAACATCATGCTGGCATCATTTGTCAATTATCATGAAAGTATCTGCCAAGTCAAGGTCGGAATGCTTGCTTAATCAGCCCTCTGAGCCAAAACTGGCGCAGAAATAATTTACCTTTAGCAGGGGCCAAACATGGCCGCACTCTTGACCCAAGCCGAGTACGCCCGCCACCGGGCCGAGCAAGGCCTGAAGGGCCAGACCCCGGCGGCGGTGAACAAGAAGATCAAGGCCGGCCAGCTCACCGTGAGTTCCGGGGCCTTGATCCGCCAGGACGGCAAGGTGCTGGTGGACCCTACCAAAGCCGACGCCGAATGGGCCGGCAATACCGACCCGGCCTTGCAGCGCGGCGAGTCGGGGCCGGAGAAGTTCCGCGAGCAACGCGACGACGACCAGCCGCGCGCCCTCGTAACCCTTAACGAGGCCAGGTCCAAACGCGAGGGCATCCGGGCGCTCAAGGAAAAGATCGGGCTGGATCAACTGCGGGGCACCGTCCTGGAGCGGGCCGCCGTGGAAGACACGGTGTTCCAGGCCATGCGGCTAACCCGCGACCAACTGCGGGTGCTGCCTTCCAAGCTGGCCCCCAGGCTGGCCAACCTGGACAGTCAGGAAGCCTGCCGGAAGCTCTTGGAAAATGAAGTCAGAACAATCCTCGACGATCTATCTCAGCGCTTCCGAAGTCTCGGCGATCTTGGGCCAGATTCTGGCGCGGGCCATCAGCCCGCCCCCTGACACCACGGTCAGCCAATGGGCGGACTTGCACCGCTGGCTTAGCGGCAAGGCCGCCAGCGAGCCCGGCCAGTGGCGCACTGAGCGGGCGCCCTACACGGCCGAGGTCATGGACGCCTTCTCCGACCCGGCGGTAGAAAAGGTGGTGTGCATGTGGGCCAGCCAACTGGCCAAGACCGAGATCATCCTGAACGTGTGCGGCTACTTCATAGACGTTGACCCCAGCCCAATAGTTATCGCCCAGCCCACGCTGAACCTGGCGCGCTACTTTTCGCGGGCGCGCCTGGCGCCCATGATAAAGGACAGCGCCCCCCTGGCGGCCTTGATCGCCGAGCCCAAGGGGCGCGACAGTGAGAACACGACGCTCTCCAAGGGCTTTCGCGGGGGGCAACTGGATATCGTCAGCGCCCAGAGCGCCGCCGATCTTTCGGCGCGGCCGGCCCGCGTGGCCCTGGCCGACGAGGTGGACCGCTACGAGGCCACCAGCGAGGGCGACCCCCTGGATTTGCTGGACGCCCGCACCTCCAACTTCGCCTTTCGCAAGGTGGGCTATTTCAGCAGCCCCCGCGACAAGGACTCCAGCCGCGTGGAAGCGGCCTATCAGGACAGCGACAGGCGGAAGTGGTGGGTGCCTTGCCCCCACTGCGGCGAGCATCAAATCCTCATGTGGGCCAACGTGCGCTGGGATAGCGCCCAGGACGCCGACGGCAACGAGGTGCTGGATGAAAACGGCGAGGCCCTCCACCTGCCCGAGACGGCCCGCTACTACTGCCAGCATTGCGGCGGCCAGTGGAGCGAGGCCCAGCGCCAGGCGGCCATAGCCAACGGGCATTGGCGATCCGAGCGGCCCTTTGCCGGCGTGGCCGGCTTTTGGCTCAACGCCCTGAATAGCCCCTGGCAGACCTTGCCGCGCCTGGTCAAGAAATTCCTGGCGGCTAGGGACGTGCCCGGCCGCCTGCGGACTTTCGTGAATACGGTGCTGGGCGAGACCTGGGAGGAATCCGGCGCCCAGGTGGACGACGACGCCTTGGTTCGGCGCGCCGAACGCGCCCTTTACGTGGTGGGCGAGGTGCCCGCCGGGGTTTTGGTCTTGATAGGCAGCGTGGACGTGCAGGGCGACCGCCTGGAGGTGGAGATACGCGGCTGGGGCCGGGGCTATGAGAATTGGCAGGTGCGGCATTTGGTGCTGGCCGGCGACCCCGGCCGCCCCGAGCTTTGGGAAGACCTGGACACCCTGCTGGCTGAATCCTGGCAGACCGAGGACGGCCGGCTTTTGCCCCTGCGCGCCGTGGGCCTGGACTCCGGCGGGCACCATACCGAGCTGGTGCTGCGCTTCTGCCGCGCCCGCTGGGGCCGGCGGGTCTGGGCCTTGAAGGGCGACAGCAAGGGCCTGCACAACCGGGTGTGGCCCTTGAAGTTCAGCCACAGCCGCAAGAACGCCCACCGCTTCTGGAACGTAAACGTAGACGCGGCCAAGAAGGCCCGGCCCGGGCTTCTGCCCCTTCCCCAGGGGCACCACGGCGGAGTTCTGCAAGCAGTACCGCGCCGAAACCCTGGTGACCCGCTACAAGCGCGGCTTCCCGGTGCGGGTGTGGGAGAAACGCAGCAGCCAGCGCAACGAGGCCCTGGACTTGTTCGCCTACAACTACGCGGTGCTGTGCGGCCTGGAGGCCATGGGGCTGAACTTGGAGCGCGAGGCCCGGCGGGTGACCCGGGGGCAAGCCCCGGAGGCGCCGGCGGTGCCGGTCATCTCCCAGGGCGCGCCCCTAGAGGTGGCCCGTCAATCCTACGTGCCCGCGCACGCGCCAGCGGGTGTGACCCTGCCGGCGGACCCCTATTTGTGACAGCGGCCCAGGCCGCGACAAACTTTGTTGGCTTTGAGGTGGCACTAATGCCCGAGCGTAGCGAATTGCAGGCCCGCTTGGGGGAAGCCCAGGCGGCATACCACCGCTTGCTGACCGGTGCCCTGGAGGCCTCGGTGGGTAGCGGCGATACCCAGGTTACGTTCAGCCGCACCAGCGTGGCCGATCTGCGCGCCTACATCACCGACCTGGAACGCCAGATAGCCACGGCCCAGGGCCTAGGCCGGGGCGGCTGCCGCCGCCTGGAGATTTATTTCTGATGCTGCCCGTTCGCACCAATCAGCCCGTGGGCTTGATCCTGGACGCCACGGGGCAGCCCTATCGCCCCAGCGCGCGGGCCTACGCGGCGGCGGACCTGTTGCGCCCGGAGATGGCCACCTGGGTGCCGCGCGGCGGCTCGGCCGACGCCGATCTGTTGCCCGAATTGGACATCATGCGCCGGCGCTCCCGCGACATGGAGCGCAACCACCCCATAGCCCACGGGGCCAGCCAGACCCTGGTGGATAACATCGTAGGCCCCAAGGGCCTGCGCTGCGTGCCCCAGCCCAACTACCGCCTGTTGGGTCAGGACCACGAGTGGGCCATTGATTGGCGCTTAAGCACCGCCGCCAAGTGGCAGGACTTTGCCGAGAGCATCTATTGCGACGCGGCCCAGGATTTGGCCTTTGCCGGCCAGACCAACCAGGTTCTTCGGGGCGCCCTGGGCAATGGCGAGGCCTTGGTAATAGTGCGGTGGCTGCCAGGGCGCAACCCCAAGTACGCTACCTGCTTCCAGGTGATCGAGGCCGACCGCCTTAGCAATCCCGACGGACAGCCGGACAGCGACTGGCTGCGTGGCGGCATCGAGATAGACGCCTACGGCGCGGCCGTGGCTTACCACATTCGCAAGGCCCACCCCGGCGACGACAGCTTAAGCGGCGGCTGGGGCCTGGGGGCCATGTGGGACCGCCGACGGGCCACCGGCGCGAACGGCTCGGTGATGTTCGACAGCTCCGGCTCGCTGAGCGGCCAGTGGGAACGCATACCCGCGCGCACCCCCTGGGGCCGGCGCCGGGTTATCCACGTGCGCGATAAGGCTAGAGCCGGCCAGAACCGGGGCGTGCCCATCGCCAGCGCCATCATGCCGCAGTTCCGCATGCTCGACAAGTTCATGCAGACCGAGCTGCAATCGGCCATCGTCAACGCCATGATCGCGCTCTTTATCGAAACGCCCCTGGGCCAAGAAGGCCTGATGGAGCTTTTCGGCACCAGCGACGCCAATCTCCTGGACCTGCTGGACGCCCGCACCAAGGCTGCCCGCGCCGCCCTGCGGGCCGGCGGCATCTACGCATTGCAACCGGGCGAGCAGGCCAGAAGCCACATACCGGGCCGGCCGGGCGGCACCTTCGCGCCCATGATGGAGGCCTTATACGGCCTGATAGGCACGGGCTACAACCTGCCGCCCGAGCTGCTCTTGAAGAACTTCCAACGCAGCAACTACAGCAGCGCCCGCGCGGCCCTGTTGGAGGCTTGGCGGTATTTCCTGGGCCGGCGGGAATGGCTGGCCAGCGATTGGGCGCAACCGGCCTACGAGTGCTGGCTGGAAGAAGCGGTCAACAGCGGTGAGGTGGAGGCGCCCGGGTTCTACGAGAACCGCCAGGCCTATTGCCGCGCCAAGTGGATCGGCGCCGGCCGGGGCTCCATAGACCCGGTGAAGGAGGAACAAGGCGCGGCCCTGCGCCTGGCCGGCCACCGCTCCACCCTGGAGGATGAACTGGCCAAGCGCGGCTTGGTGCTGGAAGAGGTGGTGGAGCAGCGCCAGTACGAGCAACGGTTGCTAGCCGAGGCAGGCTTGGCGCCCATCCCCGACAACGCCTGGCTGACCGGCAACGGCGCCCCCAGTGGCGACAACGCCGACGCCACCACGGGCGACGCCAGCGACGGCACGGTCAACAGCGACGGCGAGTAGGAGCCAGCCATGAAATACGCGCGCATCGCGGCCCAGGTCTTCAACCGGCCGCTGTTGATCGAGCCCAGCCATCTGCTGCCCATTACCAGCTATTTGCTGGGGCGCATGCAGGGGCAGGCCCCGGAGGTAACGGCCGGGGGGCGCCTGGCCAAATTGGAGGAACGCACCCAGGCCCCCGAGGAAAAGGCCTCGACCCTTGGCGTCGAGATGGAGGTCGAAAGGCCTTTCAAGGATTGGCACGGCGACATCACCCCGGAGGGCATCGCGGTAATCACGGTGACCGGTGAACTGGTGCACCGCGCCTCCTGGGTGGACGCCGATTCGGGCTTGATGTCCTACGAGGACATAGAGCGCCGCCTGGACGCGGCCCAGGCCGACCCCCGCGTGCGGGGCATCCTGACCGTGTGGGCCAGCCCGGGCGGCGAGGCCGCCGGCTGTTTCATCCTGGCCGACAAAATCTACAACTCGCGGGCGGCCAAGCCCACCTGGGCGCTGGTGGACGAAAGCGCCTGCTCGGCGGCCTACGCGCTGGCCTGCGCCGCCAGCCGGGTGCTGCTGACCGAAGCCGGGCAAGTGGGCTCGGTGGGCGTCATCTGGCAGGCCATGGACATGTCCCGCCAGGACAAGGCCCTGGGCCTGCAATACACGGTAATCCAGTACGGGGCGCGCAAGAACGACTTCAACCCCCACTTCCCCATAAGCCCGGAGGCCCTGGCCTGGGCGCAGGCCGAGACGGCCCGCCTGGGCGAGCAGTTCGTGGCCCTGGTGGCCCGCAATCGGGGCATCAGCGCCGAAGCCGTGCGCGGCACCGAGGCCGGGCTGTTGTTCGGCCCGGCGGCCGTGGAGGCCGGATTGGCCGATGCCATCCTGGAGGCCCCCGGCCCCGGGCAGACCTTGGCGGCCAAGGCCGCCGCCCTGCTGGCCGAGAGCATGCAGAGTCAATCCACGGGCAGGCTGGCCACACCGGCCGTCACTCGCAACCACCAACCCCAAAAGGGAGCAATCGTTATGGCAGACGAGGACAAGCAGGCGGCCGGCACGGCCCAGGCCCAGCCGGCCAGCGACCAACCCGCCGCGCAGGCCCCATCCTTGGACGCGGCCAGGGCCGAGGGCCTGAAGGCCGGCGCCAGCGCCGAGCGGGCGCGCCTGGCGGCCATCCTGAATCACCCCGAAGCCAAGGGCCGCGAGGCGGTGGCCCTGGGCCTGGCCTTGGAGTCCGACCTGGACGCCGAGGCCGCCGCCCGGGTGCTGGCCAAGGCCAGCAAGCAGAGCCCCAACCCCCTGGCCATGGCCATGGCCGGCATCCCCGAGCCCGGCGTGGGGCCGGACGCGCCCCGGGGCCAGGCCCCGGCGGGCGCCCTGATGACCGCCGTCATGGCCAACCGGCTGGGTATCACCCCCGGCCAGAAGGGAGCGTGACCACATGCCGCTCATGGCAACCGAAGGCAACCACCTGGGGGACATCGTCAAGCAAGAGGCCCAGGGGCGCTACAGCCGCGAGGCCGTGACCGTCCTGGCGGGGGCCGGCCAAGCCCGCGTGCTGGAGATCGGCAGCGTGCTGGGGCGCATCACCAAGGGCGCGGCCACGGCCGCCGCCGTGGCGGGCAACACCGGGGGCGGCGCCGCCGGCGCGGTGACCCTGGGCGCCAAGGCCAAGCTGGGCGCCTATACCCTGACCTGCATCACGGCGGCGGCGGGCGGCGGCGTGTTCAAGGTAGTGGACCCGGACGGCATCCGCCTGGGCAATGATCTCACCGTGGGCCAGGCCTACGTGGGTGACCACATCAACCTGACCGTCAGCGACGGCGCGCCGGACTTCGCGGTGGGCGACAAGTTCACGGTGACCGTGGCCGGTGGCGCCGGCAAGGCCAAGGCCGTGGACTTCGCGGCCACGGACGGCAGCCAGCAGGCCGCCGGCGTGTTGATCGCCAAGGTGACCGCGCCCGACGGCGTGGACGCCACCGGCGTGGCCATCGTGCGCGACGCAGTGATAGCGCCCAGCAAGCTGGCCTGGCCGGCCGGGGCCACCAGCGACCAGAAAACCGCCGCCCTGGCCCAGCTCAAGGCCCTGGGCATCATCACACGGGAGGAGGCCTAGCCCATGCCTGACAACCTCATACTCGACATGGTGAACAACGACGCCTTCGGCCTCGTGCCGCTCACCCAGTCCATCAGCATGATCCCCAACACCTATGGCCGGCTGAACCAGTTGGGCCTCTTCCCCAACAAACCGGTCACCGCCGCGCTGGTGGCGGTGGAGATCAATAACGGTGTGCTGAACATCATCCCCCAGCAGCCGCGCGGCGGCCCGACCAACCAGCACCAGAGCGGCAAGGGCCAGATGCGCTACTTCCGTATCCCTCACTTCCCGCTGGACGACAAGATCACGGCCGAGGACCTGGAACGGGTGCGCGCCTTCGGCACCAGCAACCAGGCCATCACCCAGGCCCAGTTGGTAGCCCGCAAGCAGCAGGAGATGGCCCCCAAGCACTTCCTAACCAGGGAGTTCTTGGCCAACGGCGCGCTCAAGGGCCTTGTGCTGGACGCCAGCGGCGCCACCATCCTGAACATCTTCGGCGAGTTTGGCGTCGCCGAGAAGGTGGTGGACTTCGCCCTGGACGTCGAGGGCACCAACGTTGATGCCAAAATCCGCGAGGTGCAGCGGTACATTGACGCGGTCCTGCTCAGCGACATCTGCGAGTATGTGCACTGCCTCTGCGCGGCCGACTTCTTCGACAACCTCGTGGGGCACGCCTCCATCCGCCAGGCTTATCTGAATTACCAGGCGGCCAACAACCCCCTGCGCAGCAACATGAGCCGGGGTGTCTTGCACCAGGATGTCTTCTTCGAGGTCTACCCCGGCAACGCCAAGGACGCCCAGGGCAACACCCATGAGTTCATCCCGGCCGGCACCGCCCGCTTCTTCCCCATGGGCACGCACGATACCTTCGCCACCTACGTGGCCCCGGCTGACTTCCTGGAAACGGTGAACACCGAGGGCCTGCCCATGTACAGCAAGCTCTACTACGATTTGGAACTGCAACGTTGGGTGGGCATCCACACCCAGTCCAACGTCCTGCCCATCTGCCTGCGCCCCAGCGTGCTGGTCAAGGGCACCAAGTAGAGCTCGCACAACAAGGGTTAGGGCGGGTGCCGTTCGGCGCGCCGAACTGACCAGGCGTTTGGGTCTCCTGTCTTGATGTAGGGGAGGGGTTTATCCTCTCCCGGGGTTTCATCCGTTGCCAATTGCGGGCGGGGATAAACCCCGCCCCCACGAAATCCAACAACAAGGCCCAGCCGTTCGGCGCGCCGAATGAGAGGCAAACCCATGCCTGACTACGCGGCCATCTGCGCCGCCGCCGTGGTGCGGCGGCTGGGGGTGCCTTTTGTCTATTACCCGCCGGAGTCCCCGGAGCAGGCTTCGCTGGCCCGCCGGAGTCCCCGGAGCCGGCTTCGCTGGCGCCCGAAGCCCTGGCCATCTGGCACGAGGTTCACCAGTTCGTGAAAGAGACCCGCGCCGGCGTGGCCATCACCAGCACCGCGCCGGCGGTAAGGGTGCTGCGGCCGCACTTCCCCGAAGGCGGGCCGGCGCGCGGCGGGGTGATCGAGTTGCCCGCCGGGCGTTTCAAGATAGCCGACCTGCATGAATTGGGCGGCGGGCAGGTGCTTTGCCCTCTGCACAAGGTGAGCCCATGAGCGAAACCCACCCGCGCACCCTGATTCGCCAAGCCATCGTGGAACGCCTGAAAGCCAGCGGGGTTGTTAACGGCGAAACGCTGTATGCCACCCCGGCCGGGGCGCGTGTCTACCCCGGCCGCGTTCTGCCCAGCCACGTGGAGCTGCTGCCCGCGCTTTTGGTCTATGACGACAAGGAACGTTCCGACGGCGAGTACTACCAGGACGTGGACAAGCGGGTGCTGACTTTGACCGTGGAGGCCCAGGTGGAGGCGGACAGCGCCGAGGACCTGGACCTGCTTTTGGACGTGCTGGCCCTGGCCGTGGAGCGCGTGGTGTTGGCCGACCCCTACCAAAACGGCCTGGCGCAGGATTCGCGCTACAGCGCCACCGAGAAGACCCGCGACGCCGACGGCGCGCGGCCCTTCGGCTGGCTATGGCTTGACTTCGAGATCGAATACGCCATGCCCAGCCGGGAGCAAGCCGGCAGCATAGACGACTTCCTGCTCTTCCACGCCGACTACGATTTGGCCCCGCCGGACGGGGCCAAAGAAACGGCGGATGATGTTCATCTGCCAGGCCCGGAGGAACCCTGATGCCTGAAATGAAAATCTTGCTACCCAAGCCGGGCCTGCTGGTCCGCGACCCCCTTACCATGGAGCCCCTGCCCGCCGGGGGCGCCCCCAAACCCCTGACCACCTACTGGCTGCGCCGCCTGAAAGACGGTGACGTCAGCCTGGCCAATGTCGTGGCCGCTGATGTTACCAAGGCCGGTGTGGCCGTCAGTGCGGCGTACGCTCCCCCGGCCGGGAGCCCCCGGGCGGGGAAAGGAGACTAGGCCATGTCCATCAGCTTCCTGTCCATACCCCTGGACCTGCGCACGCCCGGCACCTACCTGGAAGTGGACCCCAGCCGGGCCTTGCAGGGCTTGCTGGGCCTGCATCAGCGCCTGCTCATCATCGGCCAGCGTTTGACCACCGGCGAGACCCCGGCCCTGGAACCGGTGCTGGTGGTTTCGCCCAAGGACGCCGTGCGCCGCTTCGGTTTCGGCTCCATGCTGGCCAATATGCTTACCGCCGCCAAGAGCGCCAACGGCTACACCGAAACCTGGGCCGTGGCCCTGGACGACGACCCCGCCGGCGTGGCGGCCCACGGCACCCTCACCTTTGGCGGCGCGCCCACGGCGGCCGGCACGGTGTCGCTGTTGATTGGCGGCACGCGGGTGCGCGTGGGCGTGGCCGTGGGCGACACCCCGGCCCAGGTGGCCACCAATGCCGTCGCCGTTGTCAACGCCCTGGGCGGCCTGCCGGTGACCGCCGTGGCCAATGCCGCCGTGGTGACGCTCACCCACCGCCACAAGGGCGAGGTGGGCAATTCCCTGGACCTGCGCCACAGCTACTACCAGGGCGAGGCCCTGCCCAAGGGCTTGACCCTGGCCATCACCGGCATGGCCGGCGGCACCGCCAACCCGGACCTTGACCCGGCCCTGGCCAGCTTGGCCGACCGGCGCTTTCACTATGTGGTCAGCCCCTACGGCGACGCGGCCAACCTGACCGCCCTGGAGACCTGGCTGGCCGAGCGCTGGGACCCCTTGAAGCACCTGGAGGGCCTGGGCTTCACGGCCGCACGGGGCAGCGCGGCCACGCTCTCCACCCTGGGCAACAGCCGCAACGCCCCTTACACCAGCCTCATGGGCGCGGGGTTAAGCCCCTCGGCGGTGGAAATATGGGCGGCGGTGTATGGGGCCGTGGAGGCCTTCAACCTGAACATTGACCCCGCGCGCCCCACCCAGACCCTGGTGCTGCCGGGCATCCTGCCGCCGGCCGTGCCGGACATCCTGGATACCAGCGAGCGCAACATCCTTCTGCACGACGGCGTCAGCACCTACCTGGTGGACGACGGCGGCCTGGTGCGCATCGAGCGCGATGTCACCACCTACCAGACCAACGCCCTGGGCGTGGACGACCCCAGCATGCTGGACATCAACACCATGGCCACCCTGGCCTACATCAAGGACCAGGTGCGGGCGCGGGTGACCAACCGCTACCCCCGCCACAAGCTGGCCGACGACTCCACCAACGTGGGCGCGGGCCAGGCCATCGTGCGGCCCAAGGACATGCGCAACGAGCTTATCGCCCTGTTCCGCGAGATGGAGAAGAACGGCATCGTGGAGAACCTGGACCAGTTCAAGACCGACCTTTTGGTGGAACGCAACGCCAGCGACCGCAACCGCCTGGACGCCGTGATACCGCCTGACCTGGTGGGCCAGTTCCGCGTCTTCGCCGGCCAGGTGCAGTTCATCCTGTAATACCAATTTGCGTGCAAACACATAGTTTGCACGCAAATTGGTATGCGGGCCATGGATGGCCCGCCG